>CANGXM010000054.1 GCA_947457845.1 Rhodospirillales bacterium
CGCCCGGACCGGTGGAACGGTCGGCGTCACGCTCGGCGAGGCCGGTGTCCTCTGGCGCGACGGCGACCGGACGCGGCACCTGCCGGCCTTCCCCGTCGCGGCGGTGGACACGCTGGGTGCCGGCGACGTCTTCCATGGCGCGCTCGCGCTGGCGCTCGCGCGCGGATCGGGGCATGAGGAGGCCCTGCGCTATGCCAGCGCCGCCGCGGCGCTGAAGTGCACGCGGTTCGGCGGCCGGTCGGGCATCCCCGACGCGGCCGCGGTCGATCGTTTTCTCCAGGAGCGGGGCTGATGGACATCACAGCGGGAAAATTGTGGAGCCTGCGTCGCCTGGCCGATCCGACGGGCCGGTTCAAGATGACCGCCGTCGACCAGCGGCCGCCGATCATGAATCCCATCAAGGACAAGCTCGGGGTCGACGAGGCGCCCTACGACGACGTCGCGGCGGTGAAGGCGCTGCTCACGCGCACGCTGGCGCCCGAGAGCTCCGCGATGCTGCTCGACCCGATCTGGGCATACCCCGAGGCATGGCCCGACCTGATTCCCGGCCGCGGCCTCCTCATGACGCTGGAGGACCACCGGTTCGACGACGGGCCGGGGGGGCGCAAGTCGTCGGCCATCGCCAACTGGTCGGTCCCGCAGATCAAGCGCATGGGCGCCGACGGGGTGAAGGTGCTGGCCTGGTACCGGCCGGACGCCGCACCCGACGTCCGCCGTCACCAGCAGGCCTTCGTCCGCGCCGTCGGCCATGCCTGCAAGCGTTACGACATCCCCTTCCTGTTCGAGTTGCTGGTCTATCCCTTCGCCCGGGTCGAGGGCATGGGGTCGGACTACGTCGAGCACCGGGAGAAGCGCCCCGACCTCGTCATCGACAGCGTGCGGGCCTTCGCCGACCCTGGCTTCGGCGTCGACATCTTCAAGCTGGAGAGCCCGCTGGCCGCCGCCGACGTGCCCGACCCCGACGGGCCCGAGGCCGCCGACTGCCAGGACCTGTTCGACCGCATGGGCGAGGCCGCCGGCCGGCCGTGGGTCATGCTCTCGGCGGGCGCCAGCATGGCCCAGTTCAAGCGCATCCTGACCTATGCCTACCGGGCGGGTGCGTCGGGCTATCTCGCGGGTCGCGCGATCTGGGCGAAGCCGTTCGAGCGCTTCCCCGACATGGAGGCGTTCGAGGGCGAGTTGCACCGCGAGGCCGTGCCCTACATGCAGGAACTGAACGAGCTGACCGACAGGATGGCGCGCCCCTGGACCGAGTGCTTCGCGGACCGGGTCTGGCTCACCGACGGCGGCCCGGATTTCCCGATGCGTTATCACGCCCCGACCGAGGTCCGCTGACCATGGCATCCCGTCCCCGCATCGGCGTCGTCCCCCTCGCCCGCCCGACCTTCGACGTCCCCTTCGCGCAGGAAACGGCGAAGGCGGCGTTCGACGCGCTCGACCGCTCGGGATTCGAGATCGTCGGTCCGCGGTCGCTCGCCTTCGACGCCGCGGCGGTGGAGGCGGCGCTGCCGGCGCTGACCGAACGGCCGCTCGACCTCCTGCTCGTCCTGCAGGTCACCTTCACCGACGCGACGATGACGGTCCGGCTGGCCGAGAAGGTGGGGGCGCCGCTCCTGTTCTGGGCTTTCCCGGAACCGCGCTCGGGCGGGCGGCTGCGGCTCAACTCGCTGTGCGGGGTCAACCTCGGCGCCCACGCGCTGGGCCGCGCCGGCCAGCGCTACGGCTGGGTCCACGGCAAGGCGGACGACCCCGCCGCCCACGCCGAGGTCGAGGCCTGGGCCCGGGCCGGAGGGCTGAAGCGCCGACTGGACGGGACGAGGCTGGCCGTGGTGGGCCAGCACCCGGACGGCTTCGACACCTGCCGCTACGACGCCGGCGCGCTGCGCGCGACCTTCGGGGTCGAGGTGGCGCCGATGCCGCTGTCGACGGTGTTCGAGGCCGCGACCGCGGTGCCGGAGGCCGAGGCCGACCGGCTCTGGGCGAAGGTGGACGCCGACCTCGGCAACCTCGCCGAGATGGAACAGGAGCCGCTGCGCAAGACCCTCAAGGTCTATGCCGCGATGCGCGCCATGGCGGACCGCGACGGGCTCGCCGGCGTGGCGGTGCGCTGCTGGCCCGAGTTCTTCACCGAGCACGGCTGTGCGGCCTGCGGCGCCATGGCGATGCTGAACGAGGACGGGACGCCGGCCGGCTGCGAGGCCGACGTCTACGGCACGCTCACATCGGTCATGCTGCGGGACCTCGCGGGCGAGCCGAGCTTCATGGTCGACCTCGTGGACGTCGACCCCGCCGACGACACGGCCGTGCTCTGGCACTGCGGCCTCGCCCCGCTGTCGATGGCCGATCGGGCCGGCCCGGTGCGGGCGACCGTGCATTCCAACCGCAAGAAGCCGCTGCTGAACGAATTCGCGCTGAAGCCCGGCCGGGTGACGGTCGCCCGCGTCAGCCAGGCGGGGAACGCGACGAGGCTGGTGCTGGCGGGCGGCGAGATGGTCCGCGCGCCGATCAGCTTCTCCGGCACGTCGGGCGTCATCCGCTTCGACCGGCCGGCGACCGAGGTCCTCGACCGCGTGCTCGGCGAAGGGCTCGAACACCACGTCAGCTTCGCCTACGGCGAACACCGGCCGGCGCTGCGCCGGTTCGCCCGGATGGCGGGCCTGCCGGTGCTCGAGCTCACCTGATCACCCCACCGTCCAAGAACGAACGAACAGGAGGAAACGTCCCATGTCCATCACCCGCAGGACCGCGCTCGCGGTCGCGGCCGCCGCCGCGATCGTCGCCGGGTCGGCGTCGGCCCAGGCCCAGACCACGCTGAAGATCTTCACCGGCGGCCAGCAGCGCCCCGACGTCATGCGCCAGATCCTCGACGTCTACATGCAGCGCAACCCCGGCATCCGCGCCGAGGTCGAGGTGGGCGGCGCCACGTCCGAGCAGCAGCAGCAGTACCTGAACACGGTGCTGGCCAGCCGCGATTCGGCGCTCGACATCATCCTGATCGACGTCATCCGCCCGGCCCAGTGGGCCGCCGCACAATGGGCCGAGCCGCTCGACCCGTATCTCGGGGCCGAGAAGGACGCGATGATGGCCCGCTACCTGCCGGCCTACCGCGAGGCGAACGTCGTCGGCGGCCGGGTGATCGCGCTGCCCTACTTCGCGGACAGCCAGTTCCTCTACTACCGCAAGGACCTGCTCCAGAAGTACGGGTTCCAGCCGCCCAGGACCTGGGACGAGCTGATCACCCAGGCCCAGCGGATCAAGCAGGGCGAGGGCAACGCGAACCTGCAGGGCTTCTCGACCGCGGGCGCGCCGATCGAGGGCACGGTCTGCACCTACCTCGTCCCCGTCTGGGGGTCGGGCGGCAACCTGACCAACGCGCAGGGGCGCCTCGCGCTCGACGGTGCCGCGGCGAAGCGGCCGTTCGAGCTGTTCGCCCGCATGAAGGACACGGGCGTCCTGCCCAACAACATCGCCGAGATCGTGACGGACCGCATCCGCCTCGACTTCCAGGCCGGCAACGTGATCTTCGCCCAGCAGTGGGGCTACGCCTGGAACCGCTTCCAGGCCGACGCGGACAGCCAGGTGAAGGACAAGGTGGGCGTCGTCCCGCTGCCGAGCTTCGCCGACGGCCAGCCCTCCACCTGCATCGGCGGCTGGCAGCTCGCGGTCAGCGCCTTCTCGCGCAACAAGCAGGCGGCGGTGAACCTCGTGCGCTTCCTCTCCAGCCCCGAGGTCTCGAAGATGCAGGCGATCCTCGCCTCGCACCTCCCGGTCTTCCCCGACGTCTACACCGACGCCGACGTGCTGAAGGCGAACCCGTGGTTCGCGGAGGCCCAGCCGGTGGTGCGTGCGGCGCGCACGCGCCCGGTCAGCCCGCGCTACACCGAGGTGAGCGACATCATCCGCTCGAACATGAACGCCTTCCTGGCCGGCACCCGCAACGCCGACCAGGCCCTGGCCGACATGACCACGCGGCTGACGCCGATCTTCCGCTGACCCGAAGGACCGCCCCGCCGCCCGCAACGCCGGCGGGGCGCCTCCCAGACCCGATCCGCGGGGCGACGCCATGTCGAGCGACACGCTGACCCGCAAGGACGTGCCGACGGCTCCGCGCGTCCGCGGCGACATCTCCGAGCGCACGCTGGCGCTCCTGCTGCTGGCGCCGGCCATCCTGCTGCTGCTGCTGGTGGTGGTCTATCCGGTCGTCCAGCTGCTCATCTCCAGCGTCCATTTCATCCACCTCGCGCAGCCGTGGATGGGGACGCCCTTCGTCGGCCTCGACAACTACGTGCGCGCGTTCGAGGACCCGCGGTTCTGGAACGCCACGACGAACACGCTGATGTACATCGTCGTGACCGTGCCCGGCGCGCTGGTGGTCGGCATGGGGCTGGCGCTGCTGGCGAACCAGCCGTTCCGCGTCAAGTGGCCGACCCGCCTCGGCCTGCTGCTCCCCTGGGCGCTGCCGCTGGTGTTCGCGGGGCTGATCTTCCGCTGGTTCTTCGACAGCCGGCAGGGGGTGGTGAACGACGTCATCCGCCGCCTCGGCTTCGAGGCACCCCAGTGGCTCTCCTCGCCCGACCTCGCCTTCGTCGCGATCTGCATCGCCATCGTCTGGAAGACCTCGTCCTTCATGGCGCTGGTGCTGCTGGCCGGCATGCAGACGATCCCCCGCTCGCTCTACGAGGCGGCGGAGGTGGACGGGGCGACGACGTGGCAGCAGTTCTGGCGGATCACCGTGCCGATGCTGCGCCCGGCCATCGTCGTGGCCCTGATCTTCCGCACGATCACCGCCATCCAGACGTTCGACATCCCCTATGCCATGACCGGCGGCGGGCCCGGCGACGCGACCGAGACGCTCGCCATGTACATCCACAAGACGACCCTCGACTTCCTCGACTTCGGCTACGGCTCCGCCCTGGCCGCGATCATGTTCCTCATCAGCATGGCGGTGACGGCGGTCTATCTGCGCCACACCCGCCGCGAGAGCGAGAGCTGACCGCCATGTTCGGACTGAAGCCCCGCTGGGTGGTGCTGCTTGCCGGGACGATCGTCGTCGTCAACGGCTTCTTCCCCATGCTCTGGATCCTCCTGACCTCGCTGAAGACCGAGACGGAGCTCCTCAGCCAGCCCATCACCTACCTGCCCGACCGGCCGACGCTGGCGAATTACCATAAGGCGTTCGCCGACCAGCCGCTGCACCTGTTCCTGTTCAACAGCTTCATGGTCTCGACGCTGTCGACGCTCCTGTGCGTGACGGTCTCCGCCTTCGCCGCCTATGCGCTGGTGCGGCTCAAGGTGCCGTTCCGCAACCTGATCCTGTCGTCGATCCTCGTCGTCGCCATGTTCCCGCTGATCTCGCTCATCGTCCCGCTGTTCCAGACGATGCGGTTGCTCGGCATCCTCAACACCTGGTGGGCGCTCGTGCTGCCCTACACGGTGCTGTCGATGCCGGTGTGCACGCTGGTTCTCGCCAGCTTCTTCCAGGACATCCCGCACGACCTGGAATCCGCGGCGATGATCGACGGATGCTCGCGGTTCGGCGCGCTCTGGCGGATCGTGGTGCCGCTGTCCGCACCCGGCGTCTTCACCGCCGCCATCCTCGCCTTCGTCAACGCCTGGGACGAGTTCCTGCTGGCGCTCACCTTCGCCAACCGGGTGGAGGTGCGCACCCTGCCGGTGGGCATCACGCTCTATCAGAGCGAGTTCGCCTTCCCCTGGCCGCTGATCTCGGCGGCGCTGATCGTGGCGCTGATCCCGATCACGGTGCTGATCGCCGTGTTCCAGGAGCGGGTGGTGAGCGGGCTGACGGCGGGCGGGCTGAAGTGAGGGGCCTCCGCTCAGGCCCGGTCTGCCGCCATGGTCGGGCGGTCGACGAGCGCACGGATCGCTTCCGCGGGCATGTCCACGAGGCCCGGGCCCCACACGACCGTGGCGCCGTTGTCCTCCAGCGTCATCGACGCGAAGAGCGCGGGGTCGGACCGCAGCGGCGCATAGTGGGCGTAGCGGCGGACGAGCGCGCCGAGGTCGACGAGGTCCTCGCATCCTTCCTGCCACCGCACACGGACACGATGGCCGCCTTCGGACCGGATCGAGACGATGGTCGGAAGGGCGTCGCCGACCCGCATCGGATCTTCATTGCTCATTCAGGCGCCTCCAGACGTCCCAGAGAAGGTCGCGGTTTCCCGCAGCCCATTCAAGCGCCTCTTCCAGGTCGGCGCGACGCGCATGACCGGCGACGATCCGCAACGTCCGCAGATCGACGTTGCAGCGCGTGGCCGGGCCGATCAGGCGGAAGTGCGGTGGATTGTGATCGCCCGCGAACATCTGGAGCTTCACGTTCGACAGGCGATGGATCGTCGGCACCGACCGAGGATACATCCGCCACCCGCTGACCGCCACCTCTGATGGTGGATCGCTAACCCCTCCCCGGACCCCGCGCCCATGACCTTCGACCCCGTCCGCCTCCCGGCCCTCAAGCGCCTCGCCTTCGAGCGGACCGTTCCGCAGGGGGCCGTGTTCGACACCGAGGCCGGTCCGCTCGAGATCACGGCCCATGCGCCGGGCATCTTCCGCCTGCGCCTCGGCTCGAAGCACGGGTTCGACTACGGGCTCGTTGCCAGCGGGCCGGAGCCGGTCGACGTGCGGGTGGAGCACGACGAGGGCTCCGCCCGCCTCGTCGCCCCCGACGCGACGCTGGAACTGGCGGGCGATCCGGTGCGCCTGACCGTCCTGCGCGAAGGGCGGCCGCTGCTGCGCTTCGCGACCGACGCGCACTTCCGCCGCCGCCACCGCCTGCCGCCCTTCGCGAAGACCGCCGACGGCTGGTTCGCGGCGTTCGAGCTGGTGTCGGACGAGCGGATCTACGGGCTGGGCGAGAAGTGGGGGGCGCTCGACCGTCGCGGCCAGCTGATCCGGTCGAGGAACGAGGACGCGCTCGGCGTGAACGCCGAGATCTCCTACAAGAACACGCCCTTCGCCTGGTCGACGCGCGGCTGGGGGATCTTCGCCAACACGCCGGCGCCCACGACCCACGGCGTCGGGCACGCCCAATGGTCGCACCGCTCCTATGGCCTGAAGGTGGAGGACGAGGGGCTCGACCTGTTCCTCTTCGTGGGCGACCACGGCCCGGCGATCCTCGAACGCTTCACCTGGCTGACCGGACGCCCGCCGGGCGTGCCGCGCTGGAGCCTCGGCGTCTGGATGAGCCGGGCCTACTACCGCACCGCCGACGAGGCGATGGCGGTGGCGACGAAAATCCGCGAGCGGAAGATTCCGTGCGACGTCTTCACGCTGGACGGGCGGGCATGGCTGAAGGTCGACACCCGCTTCGCCTTCGAATGGGACGCCGAGCGCTACCCCGACCCCGCCGCCTTCTCCCGCGACCTCAAGGCTTTGGACTTCAAGCTCTGCGTCTGGGAATACCCGCTCGTCTCGGTCCAGAACCCGCTGTTCGACGCGATGGCGGCGAAGGGCTGGCTCCTGAAGGAGAAGGACGGCTCCACCCACCGCTACGGCTGGGACCCCGAACCGTTCGGCGCGGTGCTGACCCCGCTGCCAACCAGCGGCATCGTCGATTTCACCCACCCCGACGCCTACGCCTTCTGGCGCGACCGGCACAAGGATCTG
The DNA here is from genome assembly GCA_947457845.1 of Rhodospirillales bacterium. GTDB lineage: Bacteria > Pseudomonadota > Alphaproteobacteria > Azospirillales > Azospirillaceae > CANGXM01. The sequence goes on from CANGXM010000054.1 coordinate 7,624, forward strand.
TTCGACGCCGGGGTCGACGTGATCAAGTCCGACTTCGGGGAGCAGGTGACCGACGATCTGGTGGCGTCGAACGGCGACACGGGCCACCGCCTCCACAACGTCTATGCGCTCCTCTACAACGCCTGCGTCTACGAGGCGACGGCGCGGCACCGGCCGGGCTCGGAGCCGCTCGTCTTCGGGCGCTCGGGCTATGCCGGCAGCCAGCGCTATCCCATGCAGTGGGGCGGCGATTGCCAGACGGACTGGGAGGCGTTCGCGGCGTCGGTCCGCGGGGGCCTTTCCTGGGGCATGTCGGGCATCCCCTGGTGGGCCACCGACGTCGGCGGTTTCTACGGCGACCAGCCGGACGCGGAACTCTACGTCCGCTGGGTGCAGCAGGCGATCTTCTCCTCCCACATCCGCTTCCACGGCATCGGCGAGCGCGAGCCCTGGGCCTTCGGGGAGAAGGCGGAGACGATTTCGCGCAACTGGCTCGAGTTCCGCTACCGCCTGATCCCCACGATCGAGGGCATCCTGGAGGAGGCGCAGGCGACCGGCCTTCCGGCCATGCGCGCCATGGCGCTCGCCTTCCCGGACGATCCGGCGTCCTGGGCCTTCGACACCCAGTACATGTTCGGCCGTGCGCTGCTCATCGCGCCGGTGCTCCAGCCGGGCGGGCGGGTGAAGGTCTACCTGCCCCACGGCCTCTGGTACGATTTCTGGACCGGCGAGAGCTTCGAGGGCGGGCGCGTGCTCGACCTTGTCATGCCGCTGGAGCACATCCCCGTCTTCTGCCGCGACGGGGAGAGCGTGGTGCTCGGGCCGATGGCCCAATCGACGGCCGCGATCCCCGCCGACCGCCGGCTCGACGCGCTGTTCGTTTTCGGCAAGCCGAAGCACCCGCCCCACGTCGGCGGCCACCACCCCACCCTCGTCCGCCAGCCGGGCGGGCCGACCCTCCTCGTCGGCCTGCCCCGCGGCCTCAACCTGCGCACGTTCGGCGAGGTCGAGGTGGAGCCGCTGGCCGACGGCTTCCTGTTCCATCCCTGAGGACCTGACACCCGAGGACCAGACGATGCGCATCCTCTTCGTCGACGCCGGAAACTACTCCCGCTCGCCCGCGGCCGAGCGCCTGACCCGCAAGCTCCTGGCCGAGGCCGGCCTCGCCGACCGCATCCAGGTGTTCTCGGCGGGCCTGAAGGACAAGCACGCGGGCGACCCGCCGGACCCGCGGACGATCGCGATCTGCACGCAGAGGGGCATCTCGCTCGACGGGTTCGTCTGCCGCGAGATCACGGCGGAGGAGTTCACGACGACCGACCTGATCCTTGCCATGGACCGGGAGAACGTGGCCCAGCTGGAAGGCCGCCGCCCCCCGGGCGCCCCGGTGACGATCCGTCTCTTCCTCGGTGACCGCGAGGTCCCCGACCCCTACTACGGCGGGGACGACGGGTTCGTGACCATGTTCGACGCGATCGAGATGGGGGCGCGGGCGCTGGTCGAGGATCTGAAGACACAGGGGCGGGCCGAGCCGGTGCGGTGATGACCGCTCACGCGACGTGTTGACGTTTGTACACACATGCCTGATCTTGAAGCCTCGGGCATCACCGTCGCCGGGTTCGATTGGGATGACGGCAATCGTGAGAAATGCCGATCCCACGGAATGACGGCCGTCGAGGTCGAAGAGGTGTTCCGGATCGCGCCGGCGGTGTTTCCGGATCCGATCCACTCGGCGAGCGAAACGCGATTACGGGCGATCGGGCCGGTCGGCGCGGGCCGCTTCGCCTTCGTCGTCTTCACATTGAGACGTGGTGACGCAGGAATGCTGATCCGGCCGATCAGCGCGCGGTGGATGCATCGACGGGAGATCGAACACTATGCGCGACAGACCCAAGGCCCTTCCGGATCTCCCGACTGACGAAGCGGCCGAGCGCTTCGTCGCCGATGCGGATCTGACCGCGTTCGACCTTTCGGGCTTCCGCCCCGTCCGCTTCGAGTTCGAGAAGAAGGAGGCGCGCGTGAACATGCGCCTCCCGGCGTCCTTGCTGGACGCCGTCAAGTCGCGGGCTGCCGAGCGCGGCATTCCCTACCAGCGCCTGATCCGGGAGGCGTTGGAAAAGGAACTGCGGCGCGCCTGAGAGGGGTTCGACCCGGGCGCGCCCGCAGGCGATCGTTACCCCATCGCCTCCAGCTCGTCCACGAAGCCCCGGATGACGCCCAGCCCCTTCTGCCAGAAGGCCGGGTCGGTCGCGTCCAGGCCGAAGGGGGCCAGAAGCTCCTTGTGCCGCTTGGTCCCGCCCGCGGCCAGCATCGCCATGTACGTCTGCGCGAAGCCACGGTCGGCGTCCTGGTAGACGGCGTACAGGGAGTTCACGAGGCAGTCGCCGAAGGCGTACGCGTACACGTAGAACGGCGTGTGGATGAAGTGCGGGACGTAGGCCCAATAGGCCCGGTAGCCCTCGTCGAAGCGCAGCGCCGGACCGAGGCTCTCCGTCTGCACGTCCAGCCAGATCTCGCCCAGCCGCTCCGCCGTCAGCTCGCCCGTGCGGCGTTCGTCGTGGACCCGCTCCTCGAAGGTGTAGAAGGCGATCTGGCGGACGACCGTGTTGAGCATGTCCTCCACCTTGCCGGCCAGAAGGGCCTTGCGGCGCTTCGCGTCGGTCTCGCGCTCCAGCAGCGTCCGGAAGGTCAGCATCTCCCCGAACACGCTCGCCGTCTCGGCCAGCGTCAGCGGCGTGTCGGACAGGAGGTGCCCCTGCCCGCCCGCCAGAACCTGATGGACGCCGTGGCCGAGTTCGTGGGCCAGCGTCATCACGTCCCGCGTGCGGCCGTGATAGTTCAGCAGCAGGTAGGGGTGTGCGCTCGGCACCGTCGGGTGGGCGAAGGCACCCGGCGACTTGCCCGCCCGCGGCGCCGCGTCGATCCAGGCGTTGTCGAAGAACCGCCGCCCCACCGCCGCGAGGTCGGGCGAGAAGCGCCCGTAGGCGTCGAGCACGAGCGACCGGGCCTCGGCCCACGGCACCAGCCGGTCGTCGTCGTCCGGCAGCGGCGCGTTCCGGTCCCAATAGTCGAGGCGGTCGCCGCCGAACCACCGGGCCTTGAGCCGGTAGTAGCGGTGGGAGAGGTCCGGATGGGCGGCGCGCACGGCGGTCGCGAGGGCGTCGACCACCCCGTCCTCGACCCGGTTCGACAGGTTGCGCGAGGAGACGGGGCGCGGATATTCGCGCCACTTGTCCTCGATCTCCTTGTCCTTCGCGAGCGTGTTGGTCACCAGCGCGAAGATCCGCGCGTTGCGCCCAAGCACCTCGCCCAGCGTCTCCGCCGCCTTGCGCCGCGTCGCGCGGTCCTTGTCGGACATGAGGTTGAGCGTGTCGGAGATGGTGAGGTCCTGCCCGTCGAGGGGGAAGCGCAGGCCGGCGATCGTCTCGTCGAACAGCCGGTTCCAGGCGGCCCGCCCGACGACGTGCTTCTCGTGCAGCAGCCGCTCGATCTCGTCCGACAGCTGGTGCGGGCGGAAGGCACGGACGTCGGTGAGCCAGGGCCGCCAATGGCCGAGCGCCTTCGTCTTCAGCTTCGCCTCGAGGTCCTTGTCCTCGATCCGGTTGATCTCGAGCGTGAAGAAGACGAGGTGGGTGGAGATCGCATTCACCCGCTCCTGCATGGACTGGTAGAACTTCGCGATCTCCGGGTCGGTCATGGCACCGGAATAGGTGAGCGAGGCATAGCTCATCACCCGCGACAGGACCTCGTCGATCCGCTCGTACTCGGAGATCGAAGCGGCGAGGCCCACGCCGTCGAGCTTCGACACCTTGCCGGCGTGCGCCGCCGCGAACGCCTTCGCCGCCGCCTCCATCTCCCGCAGCGCCCGGGCGAGTTCCGGGCTGTCGCGACCGGGGTACAGATCGTCGAGGTTCCAGGCGGGAAGGGTCGCGTGGTCGATGGCGGCGGTCATGGGGCTCGTGCGGCTGCGGTGAGGGTCCGGCGAGGAAATGGGGGCTCGCGCGGCCGTCGTCACGTCCCCGACGGTTGACGAACGCCGGCCGCACCCCCTCATCTCCCGCCACCGCCATCGCAGGAACACCCCGACCGTGCCGACCTTCACCGAGAGCGCCTGGGCCGCCAACGCCGACCTGATCCGCCGCATCCACGACCTGCCCTTCAACCGGGACCTCGCGGCGGGCACGCTCGGCCGGGAGCGGTTCCAGGAGTACATGATCCAGGACAGCCTCTACCTCGTCGCCTACGGTCGGGCGCTGGCCGTCGCCGCGGCGCGCGCGCGGACGCCGGCGGAGGTCGAGTTCTTCGGGGAGAGCGCCAAGGTCGCCATCGTGGTCGAGCGGGCGCTCCACGAAGGGTTCTTCAAGACGTTCGGGATCGATCCGGCCACCGCCGCGAAGGCCGAACCCTCGCCCACCGGCTTCGGCTACACGAACTTCCTGCTGGCCACGGCGCAGACCGCCTCGGTCGAGACGCTGGTGGCCGCCATCCTGCCCTGCTTCTGGATCTATTGGGACGTGGGCATGGCCATCAAGGCGAAGGCGGCGATGGGCAACCCCTATCAGGCCTGGATCGACACCTATTCCGACGAGGGGTTCGCGACGGCGACGAAGCGGGTCATCGCCATCACCGACGCGCTGGCCGCCGCGGCATCGGACGGCGAGCGCGCGCGGATGGCCGAGGCCTTCCGCTGGTCCTGCCGGTTCGAGTGGGCGTTCTGGGACTCGGCGTGGCGGCTGGAGCGCTGGCCGGTGTGAGGGGGACCGCCCTGTCCGCCTCTGCGTCCTGAGCGTATCGAAGGACGAACCATGAGGCGGCGGCCCCCCCGCGCAACGAACCCTCGATTGCTGCGCCGCACTTCGTCGATGATCGAACCCGGCGGACCGTGGCGGCCGCAATCGCGTTGCTTTCTTCGAATGACGCCCGCGGCGGTCTGGCGGGATAGGTCAGCAAGGGTTACGTTTCCCGGACGGCCGGAAGACCAGGACCAACGCATCGGCCGCGACCGTCATCGGGCTTCTGGGAGGGTTCGACCATGGCGTTGCCGGCCGTCACGCTCGACGACAAGTACGTCCTCGAAAGGGGACGCATCTATCTCACCGGAACCCAGGCCCTCGTCCGCCTCCCGCTGATCCAGCGCCGGCGCGACCTCGCGGCCGGGCTGAACACGGGCGGGTTCGTCTCCGGCTACCGCGGCTCGCCGCTCGGCGGGCTCGACCAGGGGCTCTGGCAGGCGAAGACGCACCTCGAGGATCACCACGTCACCTTCCAGCCCGGCGTGAACGAGGAGCTGGCGGCGACCGCCGTCTGGGGCACGCAGCAGGTCAACCTCTACCCCACCGCCCGTTACGACGGCGTCTTCGCCATGTGGTACGGCAAGGGGCCGGGCGTCGACCGGGCGGGCGACGTGTTCAAGCACGCGAACGGCGCCGGCACCTCCAGGCACGGTGGCGTGCTGCTGCTGGCCGGCGACGACAGCGCGGCCAAGTCCTCCACCTTCCCCCACCAGTCCGAGCACGCGCTGGTCGCCGCCATGGTGCCGGTCCTGAGCCCGGCCGGCGTGCAGGAGATCCTCGACTACGGTCTGATCGGCTGGGCGATGAGCCGGTATTCGGGCTGCTGGATCGGCATGAAGATCGTGGCGGAGACGGCGGACAGCTCGGCCTCCGTCCACGCCGACATGGACCGGGTCGACGTCCGCCTTCCCACCGACTTCGAGATGCCGCCCGGCGGCCTCAACATCCGCTGGCCCGATCCGCCGCTCCAGGTCGAGGAGCGGCTGATGAAGCACAAGCTCTACGCCGCCCTCGCCTTCGCGCGCGCCAATCGGATCGACGGCCCCGTCCTCACGGCGCCGCGACCCCGGTTCGGCATCGTGACGACCGGCAAGGCCTATCTCGACGTGCGGCAGGCACTCGACGACCTCGGCATCACCGACGCGATGGCCGCCGACCTGGGCGTGTCGATCTACAAGGTCGGCATGCCCTGGCCGCTGGAGCCGCAGGGCATCCGCGCCTTCGCCGAGGGGCTGGAGGAGATCCTCGTCGTCGAGGAGAAGCGGGCGCTGATCGAGAACCAGATGAAGGAGCAGTTCTACAACTGGCCCGAGGGGCGGCGCCCGCGCGTGTCGGGCAAGTTCGACGAGTCCGCATTGCGCGAGGCGGCGTCCGAGCGCGAGCAGGTTCTGCCGTCCTATGGCGAGCTGTCGCCGTCGCGCGTCGCCATCGTGCTGGGCCGGCACCTGATCCGCACGCTCGACGTCCCCTCCTGGCTCGCCGACCGGGTGCGGTACCTCGAGGCGCTGGAGGGCCAGAAGGCGCACAAGGCGGGGGCCGAGCGCGTGCCCTGGTTCTGTTCGGGCTGTCCGCACAACACCTCGACCGTGGTGCCGGAGGGGAGCCGGGCACTGGCCGGCATCGGCTGCCACTACATGGTCGTGTGGATGGACCGGAAGACCGAGACCTTCACCCAGATGGGCGGCGAGGGCGTGCCCTGGGTGGGGCAGGCGCCCTTCATGGAGGAGGAGCACGTCTTCGCCAACCTGGGCGACGGCACCTACTACCATTCTGGCTTCCTCGCGATCCGGCAGGCGATCGCGGCCAAGGTCAACATCACCTACAAGATCCTCTTCAACGACGCCGTCGCCATGACGGGCGGGCAGAAGGTGGACGGGGAGCTGACCGTCCCCATGATCGCGCAGGAACTGGCGGCCGAGGGGGTGAGGCGCGTCGTCGTCGTCTCCGACGAGCCGGAGAAGTACGGTGCGGCCTCGGGCCTCCCGTCCGGCACCGCGGTGCGCCACCGCGACGACCTCGACGAGGTCCAGCGCTCGCTGCGCGAGACGCAGGGCGTCTCGATTATGATCTACGACCAGACCTGCGCGTCGGAGAAGCGGCGGCGGCGCAAGCGCGGGACGATGGCGGACCCGGCGAAGCGGGTCGTCGTCAACGAACGCGTCTGCGAGGGCTGCGGCGACTGCTCGGTCCAGTCGAACTGCCTGTCCGTCGCCCCGGTCGAGACCGAGTTCGGGCGCAAGCGGCAGATCGACCAGTCGACCTGCAACAAGGACTTCTCCTGCGTGAAGGGCTTCTGCCCGTCCTTCGTCACGGTCGAGGGCGGGCAGCTGAAGACGCCCGCGACGGTGCGGAAGGGCGCCGGGCCCATGCCCGTCTTCGCCGACCTGCCCGACCCCGTCCTTCCCCCGCTCGACCGGCCGTGGAGCCTGATCGTCACCGGCGTCGGGGGAACCGGCGTGGTGACGGTGGGCGCGCTGATCGGCATGGCCGCGCACCTGGAGGGCAAGGGCTGCTCCACCCTCGATCAGACCGGCCTCGCCCAGAAGGGTGGTGCCGTGATGAGCCACGTGCGGGTGGCGGCGACGCCGGAGGACATCCACGCCGTGCGGATCGCGGCCGGTGGGGCGTCGGCCGTCATCGGCTGCGACCTGGTGGTGGCCGGCGGCGGCGACGCGCTGTCCAAGATGGACCCAGGCCGCACGCGCGCGGTTCTGAACGCCGACGCGGCGCACACGGCCGCGATGATGAAGGACCCCAACGCCCGCATCCCCGTGGCGGCGATGGTGCAGGCCGTCGCCGACCGCTGCGGCGGGGCGGACCGGATCGTGACGGTCGACGCCACGCGCCTGTCGGTGGCCTTGCTGGGCGACAGCATCGCCACCAACGTCTTCATGCTGGGCCTCGCCTGGCAGCAGGGCCTCGTCCCGCTCTCGGCCGAAGCGCTGGATCGCGCGATCGAGCTGAACGGCACGGCGGTGGCGATGAACCGGCAGGCGTTCCTGTGGGGCCGTCGCGCAGCATGCGATCCCGCCGGCGTGGAGGCGGCCGTGCGCGCGATGAAGGGGGGCGAGGACGGCGAGGCCGCGGCGGAGCCGGCGCACCGGGTCCTGTCGCGCTCGCTGGACGAGATCATCGAGCGCCGGGTCGCCTTCCTCGCCGACTATCAGGACGCGGCCTGGGCCGCGCGCTACCGCGACCTCGTGCGCCGCGCGCGCGAGGCGGAGGAGCGGCAGGGCCGCGGGCTGACCGGCCTCGCCGAGGCCGTCGCCCGCAACGCCTTCAAGCTGATGGCCTACAAGGACGAGTACGAGGTGGCGCGCCTCTATACCGACGGGACCTTCGCGAAGTCGGTCGCGGACAGGTTCGAGGGCGACTACCGGCTGACCTTCCACCTCGCCCCCCCGGCGATCGCGCACAAGGACCCCAGGACGGGGCACCTGAAGAAGCGGACCTTCGGGCCGTGGATGATGGCGGCCTTCCGCATCCTCGCGAAGGGCAAGCGCCTGCGCGGCACCCGGTTCGACCCGTTCGGCCGGACCGAGGAACGGCGGATGGAACGCCGCCTGATCGCCGAGTACGAGGCGACGGTGGAGGAGCTGATCGCCCGCCTGTCGCCCGCCACCCACGCGCTCGCCGTGTCGATCGCCCAGGTGCCCGACATGATCCGCGGCTTCGGCCACGTGAAGGAGGCGAACGTGGCGAAGGCCGAGGTGCTGAAGGCGGAGCTTCTGGCGGCCATGCGGGACCCCGCGGCGCCACGGGCGGCGGCGGAGTGAGGAGATCGATGCGGCGAGGATCGGTGCGGCGGCCCCCCCCTCTCCCTGTCCCTCCCCCCGGGGGGGGGAGGGGACGCAACGTCACCTCCACGATCATTCCACTCCCCTCCCCCCCCCGGGGGGAGGGTCCGGGGGAGAGGGGGCGAGCCGCCGCGGACATCCCGCATCGCCCATCCGATTGCAGGGCCACCCCATGCCCGTGATCGAGGCCGCCGCCGACCTGCCCTACCCCGTCGGCCCGCTGTTCGACCTGATCGTCGACGTCGAGCGCTACCCGGCGTTCCTGCCCTGGGTCACGGCGGTCGAGGTCGTCGGGCGGGAGGGAGCGCGGACGCAGGCCCGCGTGTCCGCCCGACACGAGGCCTTCGCGCTCGAACTGCGGGCGGAGATGCGCGCGGTCGCGCCCCTGCAGGTCGACATCCGCGCGGCGGGCTGGTGGTTCGCGCGGCTGGAGAGCCGGTGGCGGCTGTCGACGCTGCCCGACGGTACGACGCGCGTCGCCCATACGCTCGACTACCGGTTGAGCGTGCCGGTCCTGTCCTCGGTCGCCCGGCCGCTCGTCGCCCGCGCGGTGCCCAAGGTGATGGCCCGCTTCCGCGCCCGCGCCGACGCGCTGCTGGGGGGCGCCTAGCGGCCCCCGTTGCGCCCGGGCGGGCACACGGGCGATGATCGGACGGGAAACGCCGGCCAGGGGGAACGAATGACGGGGCAAGGCATCGCGGGCGGAGGGGCGCCGATGCGGATCGTCCGCGCCCGGACGTACAAGGTCGACCTCGTGCCCGAGACGCCGCGCACCGACGCGATCCAGTCGTTCGTGAAGCAGGAGACGGTCTTCGTCGAGATCGAGACCGACGCCGGGATCACGGGCACCGGCTACACCTACACGATCGGCACCGGCGGCCATTCGGTGATGGCGCTCCTCCACCACGACCTGCTGCCGGTGCTGGTCGGTCAGGACGCGCGGCAGGTCGAGGCGATCTGGCAGCGCCTCTTCTGGCACACCCACGCCACCGCCGTGGGCGCCATCACCAGCCTCGCGCTGGCGGCGGTCGACCTCGCGCTGTGGGACGTCCGCTGCAAGGCGGCGGGACAGCCGCTCTGGATCATGGCCGGCGGGGCGAAGCCGCAGGTGCCCATCTACAACACCGAGGGCGGGTGGCTCCACCTGACGGTGGACGCGCTGGTCGCGGACGCGCTCGCCGCCCAGGCCCGCGGCTGGAGCGGGGTGAAGGTGAAGGTCGGCAAGCCCGATCCGGTCGAGGACCGGGTGCGGATCGGCGCGCTGCGCGAGGCGCTCGGGCCGACCATGAACATCATGATCGACGCCAACCAGTCGATGACGGCGGCCGACGCGATCCGCCGCGCGGCGCTGCTGGCGGAGTTCGACCCCTTCTGGTTCGAGGAGCCCCTGCCGGCCGAGGACATCGGCGGCCACGCCCTGCTGGCCCGCGCCACCACCATCCCGATCGCGGTCGGCGAGAGCCTCTATTCCCTCAGCCACGTCCGCGAATATCTGGCGACCGGCGGGGCCGGGATCGTCCAGCCCGACGTGGCGCGCATCGGCGGCATCACGCCCTGGCTGAAGGTCGCGCACCTCGCCGAGGCCTTCAACGTGAAGGTCGCCCCGCATTTCCTGATGGAGATCCACGTCAGCCTGTCGGCGGCGGTGCCGAACGCCATCTACGTCGAGCACATCCCCCAGCTGCGCGCGATCACCCGGTCCGACGGGATGCGGGTGGAGGCCGGCGGCATGGCCGTCCCGCCGGACGCGCCGGGCCTCGGCATCGACTGGGACCGCGACGCGATCGAGCGGCTGGCCGTCTCGCCCTGACGCCGGGCTTCAGCGACCGACGGCGTCGGCGGGGACCGGGAACGCCGTCGACGCCGCGACGAGATCGCGCGTGTAGGCGTGCGTCGGACGGGACAGCACGTCGAACGCCGTCCCCGTCTCCACGATGCGGCCCTCGCTCATCACCAGCACCCGGTCCGCGATCTCCCCCACCGCGGCGAGGTCGTGGGAGACGAACAGGCAGGCGAAGCCGTGCCGGGCCTGAAGCTCGCGGAACAGGTCGAGCACCTGCCGGCGGATCGACATGTCGAGCGCGGAGATCGGCTCGTCGGCGATCACCACCGACGGGCGGCGGACGATGGCGCGGGCGATCGCCACGCGCTGGCGCTGCCCGCCCGAGAGCGCGTGGGGAAAGCGGTCGGCGAGGCCCGTGAGCCCCACCTCCTCCAGCACCGCGTCCACCCGGTGGCGCCGCGCGTCCGCGTCGAGATCGCCCGCGTGGCGCAGCGGTTCCGCGACGATCGCGCGGACCCTCTGGCGCGGGTCGAGCGAGCCCTGCGGGTCCTGGTGGACGACCTGGCAGCCGAGCCGGTGGTCGCGGCGCACGGCGGCCGGCGCGCCGGCGAGCGGCGCCCCCTTCCAGGCGATGGTGCCCGACGCCACGGGAAGCACGCCCAGCAGCGCGCGGCCCAGCGTGGTCTTGCCGGACCCCGAGCCGCCGACCAGCCCCACGATCTCGCCGGCGGCGAGGTCGAGCGACACGCCCTTCACGATGGTGGAGGCGGCGGCCCGGCGGAACAGCCGCCAGTCGCCGGGATAGCCGATGACGAGGTCGCGGCAGGCCAGCACGGGGTGCGCGCCCGCC
>CANGXM010000055.1 GCA_947457845.1 Rhodospirillales bacterium
CGCCTCGCACCCGTCGTGCTGGTGCGGCAGGGCCGGGTGGCGGCGGGCGACGCGGTGGCGGCGGCGCTGGGGGCCGGGATGGTGGCCGTGCTGATCGGCGAGCGGCCGGGCCTGAGCGCGGCGGACAGTCTGGGTTGCTATCTCACCCACGCGCCGCGGCCGGGGGAGACGCGGGACAGCGAACGCAACTGCGTCTCCAACATCCGCCCGGCCGGCCTGCCGGTGCCCGCGGCGGCCGAGCGGATCGCCCGGCTTATGGGCGAGGCGCGCCGCCTCCGCCTCACCGGCATCGCGCTCAAGGACGACGCGCCGCCGACGCTCGCCGCCCCGCCTCAGCCGGATCGCCGATGACCGCCGCCCCCGTCCTGACCGACCTCTCCGACGGCGTCCTCGCCGTCACGCTGAACCGGCCGGAGCGGCGCAACCCGCTGGGAACGGAGACGGTGGCCGCGCTGCGTGCGGCGTTCGAGGCCCACGCCGACGATCCCACGATCCGCCTCGCCCTGCTGACCGGGTCCGGCGACCGGGCGTTCGCCGCGGGGGGCGACCTGAAGGAGAGCATGGCGGTGCGGGACGAGGCGGCGGCGCTGGCCTTCTCGCGTACCGTGCGGGCGGCGTTCGAGGCGGTGCGGGCGTTCCCGGTCCCGGTCGCGGCGGTGCTGAACGGCGACGCGCTGGGCGGCGGGGCGGAACTCGCGCTCGCCTGCGACCTGCGGATCGCGGCCCCCCACGCACGGATCGCCTTCCTCCAGTCGCGCCTCGCGATCTCGACCGCCTGGGGCGGGGGGATCGACCTGATCCGCGCGGTGGGACCGGCACGGGCGCTCGACCTGCTGGCGTCGGGGCGGCCGGTGGAGGCGGAGGAGGCGCTCGCCCTGGGGCTCGTCCAGGCGTTGGGCGGGGCGGCCGAGGCCCGGGCGCGGTGGGGCACGGCGCCGGCGCACACGATGCGCGCCTTCAAGGCGCTGGTGCGCGCGGCGCCGGCGGACCGTGCGGCGGTGGAGGAGGCGCGGTTCGTGGAGACCTGGCTCCACCCCGACCATTGGGCGGCGGCCGAGGCGGCGGTGGCGGCGCTGAAGAAGGGGTAGGGCGGGAACGGCCCCGCCGCCTCACGGTTCGACGGGCTCAGGACGAGGCGGCGAGCGGGCCTTCTACGCCCCCGCCGTCTCCACGTGCGGCAACGCCCGGTCGTCGGGGCCGAAGACGTGGGCGTCGGCGGGGTCGAAGGCGAGGTGCACGGTCTCCCCGTCGGCCAGCCGCACCTGCCCCGGCACAGCGACGATCAGCGCCCCCAGCGCGTCCGAGCGCGCGTGGACCACGGTCTCGCTGCCGAGCTGCTCCACCAGCGTGGCCGTCGCCGGAATGCCGCCGCCGTCCGCGGGGCGGAGGTGCTGCGGGCGGATGCCGAGCGTGACGTCCTGCCCCGCGACGGGGGCGAGGTCGACCGCGACCGGGACCCGCGTCCCGTCGGCCAGGATCAGGTCGCGTCCCGCCGGCCGGGCCGCCAGGAAGTTCATCCGCGGCGCGCCGAGGAAGCCGGCGACGAAGCGGTTGGCCGGACGGTTGTAGAGCTCCAGCGGCGGGCCGATCTGTTCCACACGGCCGCCGCGCAGCACCACGATGCGGTCGGCCATGGTCATGGCCTCCACCTGGTCGTGGGTCACGTAGATCATCGTCGCGGCGAGGCGCTTGTGCAGGCTCGCCAGTTCGCCGCGCATCGCCACGCGCAGTTCCGCGTCGAGGTTCGACAGCGGCTCGTCGAGCAGGAAGATGCCCGGCCGGCGCACGATCGCCCGGCCGATGGCGACGCGCTGGCGCTGCCCGCCCGAAAGCTGGCGGGGCTTGCGCTCCAGCAACTCCTCGATCCGCAGCATGCGGGCCGCCTCGCCCACGCGCTGCGTGATCTCGGCCTTCGACATGCGCGCGTTCTCCAGCCCGAAGGACAGGTTCTGGCGCACCGACATGTGCGGATAGAGGGCGTAGGACTGGAACACCATGGCGAGGCCGCGGTCGGCCGCCGCCACGTCGTTCACCCGCCGCCCGTCCAAGAGGATGTCGCCGGAGGTGCAGGCCTCCAGCCCGGCGATGATCCGCAGCAGCGTGGATTTCCCGCAGCCGGACGGGCCGACGAAGACGACGAACTCGCCGTCGGTCACCGTCAGGTCGACGCCGTGGATGACGTCGACCGTGCCGAAGGACTTGCGGATGGAGGAGAGGACGAGGTCGCTCATTTCATGCCCGTCCCGGCGATGCCGGTCGTGATGAAGCGTTGCAGGAGGCCGAAGACGAAGACGACGGGAAGCATCGTCACGAAGGTCATGGCCAGCACGTAGTGCCACTGGACGTTCAACTCGCCCGCGAAGCTGGAGAGCCCGATCTGCAGCGTGAACAGCTCCTGGCGTGACAGCACGATCAGCGGCCACAGGAAGTCGTTCCACCGCCACATGACCGAGAAGATCGCCAGCACGGCCAGCGCCGGGGCGGTGAGCGGAAGGATGATCCGCCAGTAGATCTGCCACTCGCTCGCCTTGTCCATGCGCGCGGCCTCCAGCATCTCGTCCGGGATCGTCAGCATGTACTGGCGCAGCAGGAACACGCCCGTGGGCGTGGCCACCGTGGGCAGGATCACGCCCCACAGGCTGTTGAACAGCCCCAGCCCGTTGATGACCATGAACAGCGGGATCAGGATCACCGACAGGGGGATCATCAGCGTGGAGACGATGAACGCCATGATGGCGCCCCGCCCGCGGAACTGGTACTTCGCCAGCGCGAAGGCCGCCATGGAGTTGACGATCAGCGTGATGATCGTCGCCACGATGGTCACGAACAGCGAGTTGCCGAAGAAGCGCACGAAGGCGAAGCGCTGGAGCGGCTCGGTATAGTTCTCCCACGCCGGGCTGACCTCGCGAACGGCGGTCCGCGCCTCGATCGGCACGTCGAAGGTCTTCGTGGGATCGGCCGGGTCGACCATGCGGGCGCGGATGCCGACGCGCCGCACCTGCGCCAGCTCCCTCTCCGTCCCGTCCTCCAGCTTCACGACGAACAGCGGCAGCGGGTTGGCGAAGCCCTCCACCCGCACCTCCTTGGTCGCGAGCGGCAGGAGGGTGGGCGGGAACTCGGTCAGCGCCGCGCGGGTCTTGAGCGAGGAGAGGCCGAGCCAGATCACCGGCCCGAACATCAAGATCAGGCCCGAGATCAGCCACATCCAGGTCGCGACGTCGGTCCAGTGGATGCGGCCCTCGTTGCGGCGCCGGGTGAGGAACCGCAGGACGCCGCCGCTCTCGGCGATGCCGGTCATCGCTTGCCCTCCTGCCGGTCGCGCCAGGCGGTGATGCCCAGCTGCGCCAGTGTCAGCACGACCAGCACGAGGGCCATCAGCATCGACGCCGCGGCCGCGAGGCCGAGGTTGCGCGCGGCCCCGGCGAAGCCGGTCTCGTAGATGTACTGGACGATGAAGAAGGTGGCCGTGCCCGGCCCGCCGCCCGTGAGGACGTAGGCGTCGTCGAACACCTGCACCGCGCGGATCGACGCCAGCACGAGGACGACCAGCATGGTCGGCCAGAGCAGCGGGAGCGTGATGCGCCAGAAGACGCGCATGGCGGGCGTGCCGTCCATCTTCGCCGCCTCGTAGACATCGTGGGGGATCGCCTGGAGGCCGGCCAGGAGGATGAGCGCATAGAAGCCGAGATGCGCCCAGACCGAGACGAAGATCACCCAGAACATCGCCCACTGCGGATCGGTCAGGAACTCGATCCGCTGGTAGCCCAGCGAGACGAGCAGCGCGTTGAGCGCGCCGTCGCGCAGCAGGATCCACTTCCACATCAGCCCGACCACGACCGGCGAGAGCAGGACGGGGAAGAAGAAGACCGCGCGCCAGAAGCCGCGCCCGCGGATCTCCCGGTTCAGGACGAGTGCGGTGATCAGCGCCGCCGCGACCATCGCCGCCACCTGCGCCACCACGAAGAAGGCGGTGTTGTGGACGCCCTTCCAGAACCGGTCCTGCCGGCAGGAGAAGGGGTCGAGATAGCTGTCGCAGGCGAGCAGGAGGTCGTACTGCTCGGTGCCGACGAACACGCGGCCCGCCGGGAACAGCGCCGCCCCGCCGGTGAACGAGTACCAGACGTTCACGCCGATCGGGAAGACGATGAAGACCGAGAAGACCAGCAGGTTGGGCGCGAGGAACACCGCCGCCATGCCGCCCATGCCGAAGGTGCGCTGAACCCAGCCGAGCGGCACGCCGATCAGGTGCATCAGCCAGCGGACGGGGGCCAGGAGGAGGTGCATGGGGGAAGTGTCCTTCCACGTCGGGGCGCGCCGAGCCCCCTCTCCCATGGACCGCTGTTCGCGGTCCATCTCTCCCCGGGGGGGAGAGGGAACGCAGACGGTGACCGCTTTCCCCCCTCTCCCCCTCGTGGAGAGGGGGCGGGGGAGAGGGGGTGGAGCTGGCCGAACCTCGGGGCGTGCCTTACCGGCCCGCTTCCTTCAGCGCGTTGGCGATGTCCTCGTCGATGCGGGCATAGGCCTGCTCGAGCGGGAGTTCGCCCGCGACCGCCTGGCCGAGGCGGGTGATCACCGCGCCGAACACCTGGGTCTGCAGCGGGTAGCTGTTGATGCGGAAGGCGTCGGGCGAGATGGTCGGCACCTGCGCCGCGAAGGTCGACAGCGCGTCTTTCACGTGCTGGACGTCGGTCCGGAAGTTCAGGCCCTTTTCCGCGATGCCCTTGTGGGCGGGCAGGAACAGGGTGCGCTCGTAGAACTCGCGCAGCACCGGCTCGCTGGCGAGATAGTCCATCACCCGGGCGACCTGCTGCGGGTTCTTCGTGTACTTGATGGCCACAAGGCCGGCGCCGCCCGGCATGGGCGAGCAGGTGACGTCGCCGCAGGGCGTCGGCACGGCGACCCAGTCGAAGGCGTCCTTGATCTGGGTGGCGAACTGGCCGATCTGCCAGCTGCCCGACATGTACATGACGACCTGGCCGTTGTTGAACTCCTCGTTGGCACCCCGGTAGGTGCGGCCGGAGACCGAACCCCACAGCGACTTCGACATGGTGCCGTCGTTGTGCCAGTCGACCAGGCGCTTCGCCATCTTGCGGAAGCCCTCGTCGGTGACGGCCGGGCGGCCATCGGCGCCGAACCACTTGGCACCATAGGAGATCATCGGGCCGGCCACGCGGTGGCCCGACCGGTCGATCGCCAGCGGGATCGGCGTCTTGGTGGCATCAGCGACCTTCTTCACCGCCGCCGCCCACTCGTCCCAGGTCGCCTTCGGGCCGGGCAGGGGCACCTTGGCCTGCTCGAACAGGGTCTTGTTGATGAAGGGACCGGTGACGGTCACCTGCGTCATGTAGCCGGTGATGGCGTTCGAGCCGGCGGGGCGCATGACCGGGAGGAACGCGCCGAAGTTCGCGTCCCAGTAGGCCGGATCCTTCACGAGAGGACGCAGGTCGAGGAAGTGCGGAGCCAGACCCGGAAGGTCGACCACCCGAGCGATGTCGGGACCCTGGCCGCTCGCCAACTGAACGGGAAGCGTCTGGACCAGGGCCGGGAACGCGATCTCGTCGATGACGATGTTGATGTCGGGGTTCGCCTGGTTGAACCGGCCGGCGAGTTCCCGGATCACCTGACCCTCGACGCCGTCCGAGTACCACATGATCCGGACGTCGGTCTTCGCCTGGGCCCATGCGCCCGTGGCGAACGTGGCCGCGGTCAGCGTGACCGCCGCGGCCGTCATGAACTGCTTCATTGTGTTTTCTCCTCCCGTCAGTCTTCGATTGCCGATCTTGTCGTCAGCCCTGCCCGGCGGCGCGCTGGGAGGGGAGGACGAGGGGCGTCCCGTCGGACGTCCGCGCCGCTCCCGTCTGCGTCCACTGGGCCGGGTCCAGCCGCCGGCCTTCCGCCTCGATCGTTCCCGAGGCCCCGCCGACGACATTACCGTAATCCGGGTCGTCCACCAGCATGCGTCCGTCGCCCTCCGTCCGGACGACGAGGCCCGCCATCCGTCGGCCGAAGGCCGCGAGCGACCCCTCCCGTTCGAGGGTCGACAGGCGGACGATCCAGGTTCCCTGCCGCCCGGGCAGTTGCCAGTCGAACCCGGCCGTCGGCCCGCGGTCGAGCCGGTGCAGCGCGCCGGACGCCTGCACGATCGCGAGGCCGCCGCCGGAGCGCACCAGGATGCGGCGCTCCTCCACGATCGCCTCGTCCATGATCTCGGTCGGGACGTAGGCGTGCGTGAAGTCCGGCGTCTCGGGGTCGCAGGTCACGTGCAGGAAGGCCAGGCCGCGGTACTGGTGCACCCGCGGCAGCGTTCCGCACCCGCCCCAGTAGGACGGCCGGGCGTAGCCCGACAGGATCCGCTCGCCCGGATGGTTGATCCAGACCTGAGCGTCCGGATGCTCGCCGAGCCTCAGGTGCAGCACCGTCTCCTGATAGCCCCAGCCGTAGTGGCGATAGCCGGCCAGCGTGCCCATCGCCCAGTCGCGCGTCTTCGCGTGATAGAGCGGCGCGAACCGCCCCTCGCCCTGGGAGAAGGTCCACTCCAGCTCCCGCGCGTCCTGCCAGCGGGCGATGGCGGCCAGTTCCGCCGGCGGGACGAGGCCGTGGTCGCGGATGGCGAGCGCCACCAGCGGCAGCGCCTCCACCTTGCGCCCATACCAGCCGCGGCCCCACAGCATGCGGGCGATGGAGGAGAGTTCCAGCGTGCGGGCCGCGCGCAGCGTGTGCTCGTAGCTGCGGCCCTGCGACGCCGCGAGAAGTCCCTGGTGGCAGGCGAGCGCGATCACCTCGAACAGGCGCAGGATGACCTTTTCCGCCCGCGCGCGGATGTCGGCGTCGGGCGCCAGCGCGAACAGCGCGCACAGGCCCTTCAGGTCGATCGGGAAGTAGGGGGCGGAGTTCCACTCCGCCATCTCGCACGCCTCGAAGTGGTCGAGCCACCGGTGCAGCCGTTCCCGCCCGATCGCCTGCTGCTCGCGGCCCGTGCGGCCGGACCGGCGGAAGGGCGCGTCGGGGAAGAGCGTGCCCGCCAGATAGCAGCAGGTGTGGAAGAGGAGGGCGTGGTTCTCCGAATAGAACCACATGACGTCGTTGCCGGGCTCGTCCAGCCAGTAGCGGAAGCCGAGGATCGCGTCGTCGACCTGCGCCCGCAGGTCGGGCGACATGCCGTCGGGCCATTGCATCCGCGCCCACAGCAGCGGCACCAGCACGAAGTCGGCGCAGTCCACGCAGTCGGCGATGGCGGGCACCACCTCCGCGATGCGGCGGTCGGTCTCCGCCCCCGTCAGCCCGAGGGCGAGGCGGGCGACCGCACCCGCGGGATCGGCTTCGCTGTCCTTCGCGATGTGGGCCAGCGTCTCGGCGACCCGGGCGGCCAGCGTGCCGGGGGCGGTCCCTTGCGCTGCGGCGTCCACCACCTCCACCCCCAGCGGGCGGCCGATGGTGACCGGGCCGTCGGTCAGGCGGACCTTGAAGTAGCGGAAATCGGCCGGAAGCTCGGCCACGTTCGCCACCGGGATCGCCAGGGCGCCCCGCGCCAGCGTCCGGTTCACCGCTTTGCGGTCGGCGGCCATGAAGTGGCCCTCGACCCGGATCTCGGCCTCCAGCGTCCGCGCGGGCGCCCGATCGAGCAGGATGGTCACGGCCCCGTCGGGATAGGCGACCCGGTCGAAGCGCATGCCGTCGAGGACGGCCAGCACCGTCTCCACCCGCTCGGCCTCGATCGGCACGGGCAGGGCGGTGCGGACCGGCGCGCCTTCGACGACCTCGAGGCGGAACCACCAGCGGGTGTCGCGCTCGCACAGGTCGCCCAGCCAAACCTTGATCTCGTGCTCGCCCGCCGACAGGTCGACCGTGAACTCCCGCGCGGTGTCGAGGTTGCGCATGTAGGGGGCCATCCAGCCCGCCTCGGCCCCGTCGACGAAAAGGATCGCCGCCCCGCAGGTGGTCAGGCGCACGGTGCGCGGGCCGGCCGTGTCGGCGACGACCCGGGTCATCGCCCAGGTCTCGACGCGGGTGGGGCGGTACCAGAAGCCCGAGAGGTCGACCCGGTCGGCCCCGAACGGGAACCACCAGCCATCCGCCCCCTCGGCCTGCGCGAAGGCGGTGACGGGGACCGGCCGCTTCCCGCGGAACCGCTCGGCGAAGATGCGCCGGCAGGGATATTCGTGCGGGATGTAGTTCTTGTGCTTGGACAGGAAGAAGCGGGCGTCCATGTCGCCCGCCATCGGCTCGTCCGGAACGTCGAACCGCTCCTCGTGGACGGGAGCCAGCTGCCAGAGTTCGATCTGCGTCGAGGCGGGGCGGACGAGGGCGGGCATTCTTGTCTCTCAGCGGGCGAGCCAGCCGCCGTCGACCGGCAGCAGCACGCCGGTCACGAAGCCGGAGGCGGGGGCGGCCAGGAAGACGACCGCGGTGGCGAGGTCGGACGGCAGGCCCCACCGACCCACCGGCACCCGGTCCATGATCTGGCGGGTGCGGGCGGGGTCGGCGCGCAGCGCGGCCGTGTTGTCGGTGTCCATGTAGCCGGGCGCGATCGCGTTGACCGTGATGCCGTGGGGCGCCAGCTCGTTCGCCATCGCCTTGGTCACGCCGGCGACCGCGTGCTTGGCGGCAGTGTAGGCGACGACGCGGATGCCGCCCTGGACCGCCAGCAGCGAGGCGATGTTGACGATGCGTCCGGCGATGCCCGCCTCGCGCATGTGGGTCGCGATGCCCTGGGACAGCACGAACAGGCTGTCGAGGTTCACCGTGGTGACGGCGTCCCAGTCCTCGTCCGTGTAGTCCGACAGGTCGGCCCGGCGGATGATGCCGGAATTGTTGACCAGCACGTCCACCCGGCCGTGCACCGCGACGGCCTCCGTCGCGAGCCGTCTGGCCGCCGCGCGGTCGGCGAGGTCGACGGGAAGGTACGTGAAGCGCCGTCCCATGCCCGTCACGGCGGCCTCGGTCTCGGGCATCGGGCGGGGGCCGGCGCCCAGGATGTCGGCACCCGCGGCGGCCAGCGCCTCCGCACAGCCCCGGCCGAGACCGGTGCGCGCGCCTGTGACCAGCGCGACCTTGCCGGAGAGCGAGAAGAGGTCGGCGAGCGACGCCACCCCCATCACCGCAGATCCTTCGGCGCCACCGGCAGGACGTCGTTGTATTCCTGGTTCTCCCCCGTCATGCCCCAGACGAAGCAGTAGGGGCCCGTGCCCGCACCCATGTGGATCGACCAGGCGGGGGAGAACACGGCCTCCTCCGGTCCGACGACCAGGTGCCGCGTCTCGCCCGGCAGGCCCATGACGTGCATGACCCGGTCGTCGGGGGCCATGTCGAAGTAGAAGTAGGCCTCCATCCGCCGGTCGTGGATGTGCGGCGGCATGGTGTTCCAGACGCTGCCCGGCGCCGGGTCGGTGATGCCCAGCATCAGCAGCGCCGAGTCGCACACGCCCGGCTGGATGTACTTGCGGATGGTGCGCACGTTGGCCCGGGACGCATCGCCCAGCGTCACCGCCTCCGCCTGCTCGCGGGTCACGACCCGGTGGGGATGCGCGACGCCGGCGGCGCAGGAGTTGAAGTAGAACTTCGCCGGCCGCGCCGGGTCACGGCTCTGCAGCCGGATCTCCTTCGCCCCACGGCCGAGATAGACGACGTCCCGCGCCTCGGCGTCCAGCACCCGACCGTCGACCGTCACCCGGCCGGGGCCGCCGAACACCACGATCCCCATCTCCCGCGCGGAGAGCAGGTGCGGCGTGCCGATCGCCGCGCCGTCGCCGAAGACGACCGCCTCGCGCCCCGTGGGCATGGCGCCGCCGACGATCATGCGGTCGATGTGGCTGTAGACCATCCGCACCTCGCCCGGCACGAACAGCCGCTCGACGAGGAACTCGTCGCGCAGCGCCTGCGTATCGGCGCGCCGCACCTCGGCCGGGCCGGCGCCGTGGCGGATCTGCATCGTGACGCGCGTCATGGCGCCGTCCTTCTCAGGCGGGAACATGGTGGACCGCCTCCGTCATCAGGAGGAGCGCGAGCGCCTGCCCGTAGGCGGTCGGGTGGATGGGGATGTCGCGGTAGTGCTGGAGCGTGCGGCCCATGCGGGTGCCGTAGGACACCTGTCGCAGCGTGCCGCCCGCATCCACGCTGCGCACGACCAGCGACAGGGCGCGCAGCCCCGACGCCCGCGCCTCGTCGCCGAACAGGCCCAGCCGCGCGCCGCGCAACAGGCCGTAGGCGATGCCGGCCGTCCCCGACATCTCGACGTAGCTCTGCGGATCGTCCAGCAGCGTGTGCCACCCGCCGCCCGGGCCCTGCGCCCTCATGAGCGCGCGGCCGTGGGCGCGCAGG
Organism: Rhodospirillales bacterium; assembly: GCA_947457845.1. Classification (GTDB taxonomy): domain Bacteria; phylum Pseudomonadota; class Alphaproteobacteria; order Azospirillales; family Azospirillaceae; genus CANGXM01. The sequence continues at coordinate 10,318 of CANGXM010000055.1, forward strand.
CACTCCGACAGGTAGGTGCGGACCCCGCCGCCGGTTCCGGCGATGTCGAGATAGTCGAGCAGGCCCGCGATCGCCCAGGAATTGCCCCGGCACCAGAGCGCGGCGGCGAAGTTGGACCGCTCGATGAACGTCCAGCCGTGGAACCAGAGGCCCGTGCGCGTGTCGGTCAGATAGCGGACGTGCAGCAGCACCTGCCGCTGCGCCTCGTCCACCAGCTCCTGCCGGCCGGACGCGCGGCCGTAGGCGGCCAGGAAGAGGACGACCATGAAGATCGTGTCGACCCAGATCTCGCCCGGGTTGATGCCGTCCGACACGATGTGCTGGAACCCGCCCTCCTCGGTGCGGGGGAGGTCCCGCATCGCGCGGTCGGCCCATGCGTCGAGCGTGCCGACCCACCGGTCGTCGCCGGTCTTCGACCAGAGCAGCGCCAGCGCCAGCATGGGCGCGGTGGTGTTGACGTTGATGGGCGGGGTGCCGGCGGCCAGCCGCCGGGCGTACCACGCCTCGAGGATGCGCCGGTACCGGTCGTCGCCCGAGAACTCCCAGGCGCGGAAGAGGCCGTAGAGCCCCACGCCCTGCGGCCATTCCCAGCTGTCGAAGCTGACGTAGTCGCCGGGGGTCCCGTCGAGGTTCGGCTCGTCGAACGTGCCATCGGCGGCGAGGCCGGTGAGCCCGCGCACCAGCCGGTCGAGAAGACCGTCGATTTCCCCCCGCGTCAGCGTCGCGTGAGCGTCCATTCTCGGATCCCCGGCGTGTCGCGGGGCAAACGCTGCCACCGTCCCACAGATCCCGCAAGCCGCAATTTTATTGCAATGACCGCTTAACGATCTCGGCGCGGTGTGGGAGCATGGGGACCATGAGCGACAGGAAGCCCAGCAAGGTCCGCCTCAAGGACCTCGCCGACCGCCTCGGCGTCTCGACCAGCACGGTGTCCCGCGCGCTGGCGGGCCAGCCCGGCGTGCGGGAGGACCTGCGGCGGCAGATGGTCGAGGCGGCGCTCCAGGCCGGCTATCAGGTGCCGGAGGATCTGCGCGACCGGCGCATCCTCGTGGCGGCCAGCGGGCCGGCGATGACCGACTACGTCCGCAACCAGTTCACCTTCCTCGTGCTCGACGGGATGCGGGCGCGGGCGGAGGCGCTGGGCCTGCGCCTCGCCTTCCATCCGCTGGAGACGGTGGACGGCCTCGCCGCCTCGCTCGACGGGCACGCGCCGGCGGGGGTGCTCCTGCTGTCGGTCGACGATCCGGAGGCCTTCGCCTTGGTCCATGCCCGCGGCGTTCCCGCCATCATCGTGAACGGCGACGACCCGTGGATGCGGCTCTCCAGTCTCGCCCCCTGCAACCGGTCGTCCGCCCGCTACGCCACCGACCACCTCATCGCCCACGGGCACCGGGAGATGCTGTTCCTCCAGCGGCCCGGCCGGCCGACGATCCTGCGGCGGCTGGAGGGCTGGCGCGACGCGCTCTCGGCCCGCGGCCTCCCCTGCGGCGACGACCGGGTGCTGAACGTGGGCGACTGGCTGCCCGAGGAGGCGGAGGCGGCGCTGCTGGCCCATCTCGACCGCGGCGGCCCGCCCTTCACCGCCGTGCTCTGCGCCGCCGACAGCCTCGCCGCCGGCGTGCTCAAGGCGCTCGCCGCGCGCGGGGTCCCGGTGCCGGACGCGGTGTCGGTGATGGGGATGGACGATCTGCCGGTGGTGGAGTTCTGGCAGCCGCCCCTGACGACGATGCACCTGCCCAGCCGCGAGATGGGCGGCATGGCGCTCGACATGCTGCGCGAGCAGATGAGGGGTGTCCGGGAGCCGGCGCGCCGGGTGGAACTGGCCTGCCGGCTGGTGGAGCGGCGGTCGGTGGGGCGGGTGACCTGACGTCACCCGTCGGCGCGCTCGCCCACCGGGCGGCCGACGCGATCGTGACGCAGCGGTATCTGCCGAACCCCGGGCCGCTCGTGCCGGCCTGACGGCGGGACCCCCGGGACCCGCGCGGACGAGGGGATGCGCGCCAAGGTGTCCGTTCAGCAGAAGGTTTCCACCATCCGCCGCACGAATTCCATGCTCCGGAAGGGCTTGGCGAGATAGGGGGCCTCGCGCAGGGCGGGGTGCACGAGGAGCGAGCGGAGATAGCCGGTCACGACGAGATAGGGAACGTCCATCCGGCGCAGCGCCTCGGCGACGGGCACGCTCAACTCGCCGTGCAGGTTCCCGTCGAGGAGCACGGCGTCCGGTCGCCGGTGCTCGATGGCCGCCAGCGCGTCGCGGACCGTGCCGACGGGCCCCAGGACGACGCAGCCCAGGGCGCGCAGCTGATCGGCATGATGCATCGCCACAAGCACCTCGTCCTCGACGACGAGGACGACCTTGCTGCGCAGACAGTCGGCGTTCCGCACGGCAACCCTGCCCGGTCGGGAGGTCATTCGAACGTGAACACCGCTCCGGGCCCGACCGCCGTCCGACGCCGGCGCATGGCGCCCCTGCGTGGGACGTGACAATTCATCGTGGAGACGGAGCGGCGGACAACGGGCCGCCGCCCCGGGGGCCCGGTCACTTCACCGCGACGACCTGGATCTCGACCCGAAGGGCCGGGTGGGCGAGCTTCGATTCCACCGTCGCCCGGGCCGGCGCGTGCCCCTGCGGCACCCACGCGTCCCACACCTCGTTCATCTGCGCGAACTCGGCGATGTCGGTCAGCCAGATGTTGGCGCTGACGATGCGCGTCTTGTCGGTCCCGGCGTCGGCAAGCAGCTTGTCGATCCGGCGCAGCACGTCCGCGGTCTGGCCCTTGGTGTCCGCCGTCCGATCCTCGGCGACCTGGCCGGCGAGGACGACGATGGTGCCGTTCGCCGGATACTCGACGATCTGGCTCATGCGCTGGTTGGTGTGGTGGCGACGGATGTCGGCCATGGTGCGGATCTCCCTGGTGGTCCCGTCCGGCGGCGGGCGGACCCCGCGCCGGGCGGCCCACACCTACACGGGCCCGCGCACCGCGTCGACGGCCGCCGTGGCGTCAGTAGAGGACGACCGAGCGGATCGACGTGCCCGCGTGCATCAGGTCGAACGCCTCGTTGATGCGCTCCAGCGGCATGGTGTGGGTGATCAGCGGGTCGATCGCGATCTTCCCCTCCATGTACCAGTCGACGATCTTCGGCACGTCGGTGCGCCCGCGTGCCCCGCCGAAGGCCGAGCCGCGCCAGTTGCGCCCGGTGACGAGCTGGAACGGGCGGGTCGAGATCTCCTGCCCGGAGGGCGCCACGCCGATGATCACCGACGTGCCCCAGCCGCGGGCGCAGCATTCCAGCGCCTGCCGCATCGTCGTGGTGTTGCCGATGCATTCGAAGCTGTAGTCGGCGCCGCCCTTCGTCAGGTTCACGAGGTAGGGGACGAGGTCGCCCTCCACCTCCTTCGGGTTCACGAAGTGGGTCAGGCCGAACGTTTCCGCCATCTCGCGCCGGGCGGGGTTGATGTCGACGCCGACGATCATGTCGGCCCCCACCATCCGCGCCGCCTGCACCACGTTGAGGCCGATGCCGCCGAGGCCGAAGACGACCACCTTGGCGCCGGCCTCCACCCGGGCGGTGTAGACCACGGCGCCCACGCCCGTCGTCACGCCGCAGCCGATGTAGCAGACCTTGTCGAAGGGCGCGTCCTCCCGGATCTTCGCCACCGCGATCTCCGGCAGGACCGTGTACTGGGCGAAGGTGGAGGTGCCCATGTAGTGGGCGACGGGCGTTCCGCCGATCGAGAAGCGGCTGGTCCCGTCCGGCATCAGCCCCTTGCCCTGGGTCGCGCGGATGGCGGTGCAGAGGTTGGTCTTGCGGCTGAGGCAGGACGGGCAGCCGCGGCACTCGGGCGTGTAGAGCGGGATGACGTGGTCGCCCTTCTTCAGGCTCATCACGCCGGGGCCCACGTCGACCACCACGCCGGCACCCTCGTGGCCGAGGATGCAGGGGAACACGCCCTCGCTGTCGAGGCCGGAGAGCGTGTAGGCGTCGGTGTGGCAGACGCCGGTCGCCTTCAGTTCGACCAGAACCTCGCCCAGGCGCGGACCGTCCAGTTCGACGGTCTCGACGGTGAGCGGTCGGTTCGCGGCGTGTGCGACGGCGGCGCGGACCTGCATCGGCGGCATCCCTTCGGTGGATCGAATCCGGCCGGAAGAGCCGGACATTCACCTTAAGGGATCGACGGGAGGCCGGCCAGCGGCGCCTTCGGGTTGGACAGGCGGGCACCCGGCCGGATACCGTCGCCCGATCCGTCCGATACGCCGGAGCACCGGCCCCCATGGCGACAGATGCGGAACCGCGCGTCCTTCTGGTCGAGGACGAGGCGATGGTGGCGATGTTCGTCGAGGCCATCCTCGAGGACATGGGGGTCCGGGTCGTCGGCCCGGCCCGGGGCGTCGAGGACGGTCTTCGCCTGATCGAAGGCGACCGGATCGACGCGGCGCTCGTCGACCTGAACCTCGGCGGGGTCGAGGGCCTGCCGGTCGCCGACGCGCTGGCCGCCCGCTCGATCCCCTTCGCCTTCGTCACCGGCTACGGGGCGGCGGGCCTGCCGGCGCGCTTCGCCGACCGGCCCCTGCTCCAGAAGCCCTTCCGCGCCCGAGAGGTGGAAGGGCTGGTCGCCGGCCTGCTCGCGCCCGGCCGGCGATCCGTCAGCGCAGACGCGCCTCCTCGATGAAGATCTTCTCGTCGCGCCGGGCCTGCCACTGGATCCGGTTCGACACGCCGTAGAAGTCCGGCTGGAAGTACATGAGGAGCCAGGGCGGCCGCTCGTGGAAGATCTTGAGCAGCCGGTTCACGATGGGCCGACGCTCCTCCTCGGTGTTCGCCGCGTTCAGCTGCGGCCAGAGCGAGAACCACTCCTCGTCGTCCCAGTTGTTGTAGTTCGTGCCGCTGGTGCGCGAGGAGAACAGGCTCATGTCGTAGACGGCGCTCCACGTCGCCCCGCCGGCCCCCAGCAGGAAGAGCGGCCCCGCGTCCCTGTTGCGGATCAGTGGGTTGTAGACCGACGCCCATTCCATCGGCTGGGCGATCGTCTTCACGCCGATGTCGCTGAAGTACTGGGCGACGGCCATGGCGACGGCGAGGTCGTTGAGATAGCGGCCGTTCGGGGTCTGGAGGGTCAGCTCGAACCGGGTCCCGTCGCGCCCGCGCGGCCAGCCCGCCTGGTCGAGCAGCGCCTCGGCCGTCTTCGGCTCGTACGGGTAGGGCTTCAGCTCGGGGTTGCCCTGGGGCGGGTTGACGAGGTCGGTCGCCCGGTCGCACTTCGCGCGCAGCAGCGCCTCGCAGATGGTGGGGATGTCGACCGCGTACTGGAGCGCGCGGCGCACCGCGGGGTCGCGGATCGCCTTGCCGCCCGTCGTGTCGGAGAACTTGTCCTTCAGGTTGAAGCCGATGTAGATGCGCCGGGTCCCGGCGACCTGCTGCACCCTGGCGTTCGGCGAGGCGTTCACCCGCTCGGTCTGGTCGGGCGAGACGTTGGTGATGATGTCGACGTTGCCGGCCAAGAGCTCGGCCGTCCGCGTCGATCCCTCGGGGATGGTGCGCCAGACGAGCCGGCGGAAGCCGACGTCCTTCAGCGCGAAGCCCTCCACCTTCTCCAGCACGATGCGGTCGTCGCGCACCCATTCCACGAAGCGGTAGGGGCCGGAGCCGACTGGCGTCCGCGCCGCCTGCTCAAGCGTCATCCGCTCATAGCTGCCCTTGCAGTGGATGAAGACCTCGGAGATGAGGCCGAGCGCCACCGGCGTCTTCTCGCCCAGCACCACCTTCATCGTGCGGTCGTCGATGACGGCGGCGTCCCGGAACTTGATCGTCGAATAGACGAAGCCGGGCGTGTTGCCGGTGAAGCGGTTGGCCGGGTCGGCCGCGCGCTTGAAGCTGTAGACCACGTCCTCGGCGGTCAGCGGCTCGCCGTCGTGGCAGGTGACGCCGCCGCGCAGCTTGAAGACGTGCTCGAGCCCGTCGGCCGAGGTCTCGTGGCTCTCGGCGAGGTAGGGGACGATCTTCCCGTCCGGCTCGACGCGGTAGAGCGTCACCCACAGGTGCTGGGCGATGTTGGAACTCGTGCGCGCGCTGATCGCCGCCGGGTCCAGCGTCTCGGCGTCGGCGCTCTGGCCGATCACCAGCGTGTCCGCCGAGGGGCGGATCTGCGCCCCGGCCGGAAGCGCCAGCCCCGCCATGGCGGCCAACGCGAGCCAACTCCACGTCCGCATCTGCGGTCCCCCGTCCGTTCGTTGATCGTTGGACGATCGTACAGAGAGAAGGGCCTTTCGCAAACGGACTCGGTGGGTCAGGCGGCCCGCGCCATCATCTGCACCGGCGCGATGGTCCCGGATTCCAGCGTGCGCATCACGTTGCCCATCCGCTCATTCGAGGCCGGGCCGATCAGCACGTGCAGCCCCAGCGGCGGAACGCCGGTGCGCGCCGCCCGCTCGCGCATCGCCCGACCGATCGCCAGCACCTGCGCGCTGCGGTCGATCGGCTCGCCGACCGCGAAGCCCGCCGTCGCCAGCAGCCGGCGATAGGTCTCCGGCGTCTCGACGAAGCTGGTCTCCGCGGTCGCCGCCCAGGGCATGGGATGGGGGATGTCGCCGTCCGCGACCCGCATCACCTCGTAGAGGCAGAACCGGCCGCCGGGCTTCAGCACGCGCCGCACCTGCGCGAACAGGCCGGCCTTGTCGGCGATGTTCATGCCCACGTGGATCAGCGTGGCCGCGTCGAAGGTCCTCGCCCCGAACGGCATGGCCAGCGCGCTGGCCACCCGGAACGTCGCCCGGTCGGCCAGGCCGCAGCGCCGCGTGAGTGCGTTCGCCGCCTCGACGTAGGCCTCGGTGAGGTCGATCCCCGTCACCCGGCAGCCGGTGCGGTCGGCGAAGGCGCGCGCCGGCCCGCCGACCCCCGATCCGACGTCGAGCAGATGGTCCTCCGGCCCCGGCGCCAGATCGGCGATCAGGTCCAGCGTCACCGCGTGCCAGCCCAGGTGGAACTCGTCGGCGGCCGACAGATCGGACGCCGTGATCCGGTCCGGGTCCCGTCCCTCGGCCCGCAGCGCCTCCAGGATCGCCGCTTCGATGCCCGTGCGCCCGTAATGGTCCGCGACCGCGCGCTCGATGTCCATGGCCGGTCCCTCCGACGGTTCGACCCGCCGGAGACTAGGCCTCCGGGCCCGTGGCCGTCCAACGATCGGTCGACCAGCGATCCGTCGATCGAATGGGGCCCCTCGTCAGCCCGCCGGGGCCGTCGTCCGCCGGCCCCGCGCGGTCTTCGGCGCCGTCCCGGCGTCCTCGGCCGCGATGGCCGCCGCCGCCCGTCGACGCCCCGGCTTTCCGGCCGTGTCGGGTTCGCCCGCCCCGTCCGCGATCCCGGCACCCGACCGGCCGCCGTCCTCGGCGTCGATCTCGCGCGCCGCCCGGTCCCAGTGCGCGTGGTGTCGCCCCTCCGGACGGCCCTCGCGTTCCCAGATGTCGTAGGCCCGCGCCTCGATGCGCCGTTCCCTGTCCATGTGCCGCTCCCCCGCCGCTGGTGGTCGCCATCCTAACGCGCGGACGGGGCGATGGGATTCCAGGCCGACGGGGTAGCCCGTGCGGTCAGTCCGCGATCCAGGCGTCGCCTTCGGGGCGGAACCGCGTTCCGAAGGGGGCGGAGCGCGCCGCCACGCGCTCCATCGTCCGCAGGGCCGTCACCGGATCGGCGATGCAGGGGGCCGCGAACCGGCGCGTGCCCGACGGGCGCCCGCCGACGAGGATCGGGCGCAGCGTCAGGCGCGCCGGCCCGTCCGGCGGCAGGGCCACCTCGGCCACCGCCCCCTCCCAGGTCTCCTCGTCGAAGCGGCCGGGGTTGCCGGCGTGGAAGACGAAGTTGCCCATGCCGAACAGGAGCGGCCGCCCGCGGTGGAACGCGACGCCCTGCATCAGCGGCACGCCGTGCCCGACGAACACGTCGGCACCCGCGTCCACGCAGTCCCGGGCGAGGGTCTCCATCCAGTCCGGAACCCGCGTCCAGTCCGGCTCCCAATGGTGGTTGTGGGCGCAGGCGATCACCGCCCCGCCGAAGGCGCGCGCGGTCCGGATCGCGTCGAGCACCCGCGCGCGGTCGTCGGCGTCGGGGGCCCGCCGCTCGGCCGTCGCCGTGCCGCGCACGACCGTCGTGCCGTAGAGGTCGAACCGGTCGTCGGGCGACGGTCGGTCGAAGCCGATCCGCACCCGCATCGCCGACCGCGCCGAATGGCCGAGCGCCCCGGTCAACTGGCGCAGCGTCGCGAACGCGTCCTCCGGCACCTCGAGCGAGAGCGTCACCTTCAGCCGGGCGACGCCGGGACGGGCGCCGCGCTTGGCCGTGGGATCGAGGGCGTAGATGGAGTCGCGGCCGGCGCCGCCGCAGTCGAAGGCGACGACGCCGCAGGGCGCGCCGCGCAGCGTTTCGAGCCCCGGCTGCGCCGCGGCGGTCGCGTCGA
>CANGXM010000056.1 GCA_947457845.1 Rhodospirillales bacterium
GGACGCGCTGTCGCGCGCGGCGCCGGACCGGGCCGAGGCCATCGCGTCCGCGCGCGATCGCTTGATCGGCGCCGATGCCATGGGCACCCTCTTCCGCGTTCTCGCCATGGGCCCGCGCGGCATCGCGCCGCCGGCGGGGTTCTGAGGGGAGGGGCGGATGGTCGCACGACGGTGGACGGCGCCGCCGGACGAGCCGGCGGTCCCGGTGCTGTCGCTGGGCGGGCTCAACGACGCCGACGGCCTGCGCCACGGCTTCTTCACGCGGCGGGGCGGCGCGTCGGGCGGCCTCTACGGATCGCTGAACTGCGGCCTCGGCTCGGGCGACGATCCCGAGGCGGTGCGGGAGAACCGGGCACGTTGCGCCCGGCGCCTCGGGGCGGCGGCCGACCGCCTGGTGACCGGCCATCAGGTCCACGGGACCGACGTCGCCCACGTGACCGACCCCTGGGAGCCGGGGCGCGGCCCGAAGGTCGACGCGATGGTGACCGACCGACCGGGGATCGTGCTCGGCATCCTGACGGCCGACTGCGTGCCGGTCCTGTTCGCCGACCCCGCGGCCGGGGTGATCGGCGCGGCCCACGCCGGGTGGAAGGGGGCGAAGAACGGGGTCGTCGCCCGCACGGTCGACGCGATGACCGGCGTCGGCGCGCGGCGCGAGCGGATCGTGGCCGCCGTCGGCCCGCACATCGGGTTCCGGAGCTACGAGGTGGGCCCCGAATTCCCGGCCCGCTTCCTCGCCGAGGACCCGGCGCACGCGCACCTCTTCCGCCCCTCGGGCCGGGCGGGGCACCATCTGTTCGACCTCGGCGGCTACGTCGATCATTGCCTTGCCCGGGCCGGCGTCGGCGCCGTCCACCACGGACCGTGGGACACGCTGGCCGAGGCCGACCGCTTCTTCAGCTATCGCCGGGCGACGCTGGCCGGCGAGCCGGACTACGGGCGCGGGCTCTCGGCGATCGTGCTCGGCTGACGCCCCACGACGGGGGGAGGCATCGTTTACACGCCGTCACGCCACTGTTATGGTCCGCGCCGCCGAGCCGGGGCCGACCCGATCGCGCCGGAGAGGTCCACATGAAGCTCATCGCCGGGAACAGCAATCGGCCGCTCGCCGAGGCGCTCTCGTCCGCGCTCGCGATGCCGCTCACCCGGGCGAACATCCGCCGTTTCTCCGACATGGAGATCTTCGTCGAGATCCTGGAGAACGTGCGCGGGGAGGACGTGTTCGTCCTCCAGTCCATCTCCTATCCGGCGAACGACAACCTGATGGAGCTGCTGATCACGCTGGACGCGCTGAAGCGCGCCTCGGCCAGGCGGATCACGGCGGTCCTCCCCTATTACGGCTATGCGCGGCAGGACCGGAAGACGGGCTCGCGCACCCCGATCTCGGCCAAGCTGGTGGCGAACCTCATCACCTCGGCCGGTGCGAACCGGGTGCTGACGCTCGACCTGCACGCGGGTCAGATCCAGGGCTTCTTCGACATCCCGCTCGACAACCTCGAGGCCGCGCCCGTCTTCACCAAGGACATCGAGAAGGGCTACGGCGGCGGCGGCGATCTCGTGATCGTCTCGCCCGACGTGGGCGGCGTGGTGCGCGCCCGCGGCATCGCCAAGCGGCTCGACGCCGACCTCGCCATCATCGACAAGCGGCGCGAGCGCGCGGGCGTGTCGGAGGTGATGAACGTCATCGGCGACGTGGACGGGCGGCGCTGCATCCTCGTCGACGACATCGTCGACAGCGCGGGCACGCTCTGCAACGCCGCCGTCGCGCTGATGGAGCGCGGGGCGAAGTCGGTCGCGGCCTACGTCACCCACGGCGTGCTGTCGGGCGGGGCGGTCGCCCGGGTCGCGGCCTCGCCGCTGGAGAAGCTGGTGACGACCGATTCGATCCAGGCGACCGAGGCGGTGCGCGTCTCGCGCAACGTCCGCCAGCTCTCCGTCGCGCCGCTGATGGCCGAGGCGATCAAGCGCATCAGCAGCGAGCAGTCGGTCTCCAGCCTCTTCAACTGAGTCTGGCCAAATCCGATCGGCGCGCCTATATGGGGCGCCTCGCGAACCCGTGGGCGCCCGTTCGGCGTCCCGGTCCGTCGGCACCCCTGGAGGCCGGCGGCCTTGTGACCAGGAGAGACAGATGAGCACGACCACTCAGATGGCCGCCACGGCGCGGTCGCGGGCCGGCAAGGGGACCGCCCGCGCCGCGCGCCGTGAGGGCCAGGTTCCGGCGGTGATCTACGGCGGCAAGGAGCCGCCGGTGACGATCACCCTCGAGGAGCGCGCGCTGGTGAAGCAGCTTCACCGCCCCGGCTTCTTCACCCACCTGTTCGACATTCAGGTGGAGGGCGTGACGCACAAGGCGCTCGCCCGCGACGTGCAGTTCCATCCGGTGACCGACCGGCCGGTGCACGTGGACTTCCTGCGCGTCACCGGCGCCAGCCGGATCACGGTGCAGGTGCCCGTCCTGTTCGTCGACCAGGAGAAGTCGCCGGGCCTGAAGCTGGGTGGCCGCCTGAACATCGTGCACCACCAGATCGAGGTGTACTGCCGCGCCGACGCGATCCCCGAGCACATCGCGGTGAGCCTCGCCGGCATGAACATCAACGATTCGGTGCACATGAAGTCGCTCGCCCTGCCCGAGGGCGTGACGCCGACCGACGCGAGCGACTTCACCGTCGCCTCGCTCGCGGCGCCGGGTGGCGGGGCCGAGGCGGCCTCCTGACGCTTCTGTGATCCCGGTCCCCGCCTCCGCGGGGACCGGCCCACGGGACGACCGCCATGCACCTTCTCGTCGGCCTCGGCAACCCGGGACCGGAATACGAGCGTACGCGCCACAACATCGGGTTCGTGGCGCTCGAATGCGTGGCCGACCGGCACCGCTTCACCCCCTGGCGGCGCAAGCACCAGGGCCGCGTCTGCGACGGCACCGTCGCGGGGGGCAAGGTGCTGGCGCTCGAACCCCTCACCTACATGAACCTGTCCGGCCAGTCGGTCGGCGAGGCGATGCGGTTCCTGAAGCTCCAGCCGTCGGACGTCGTCGTCTTCCACGACGACCTCGACCTCGCCCCCGGCAAGCTGAAGGTGAAGAAGGGGGGCGGGCACGGCGGCCACAACGGCCTGCGCTCGCTCGACCAGCACATCGGACAGGACTACTGGCGGGTGCGGATCGGCATCGGCCATCCGGGGCGCAAGGAGATGGTGGAGGGCTATGTCCTCCACGCCTTCGCCAAGACCGACCAGACCTGGATCGAGCCCCTGGTCGACGCGATCGCCGACGCCCTGCCGACGCTGCTGGCCGGCGACGCCGCGCGGTTCCTCAACGACGTGGCGCTGAAGACGGGGCCGGTGGGGTGAGCCGCCTCACGGCGTGTCGCGCAGCCGGTTCTCCACCCTGAGCCCGTCGACACGCTCGAACGCGCGCAGAGCCTCGGTGACGAGGGTGAGGTCCGCCGACAGGGCGTGCGCGGCGATCGGGAGATCGTTGCCGATCGCGGCGCGGATCGACGGCTGATGGCGCGTCAGCCGGCCGGGTCGGGGTCCGCCAGCATGGCGAGCCCCGCCTCGTCCACCCAGTAGCGGCGGTCGCCCGCGCGCTTCATGCCCAGCCGCTCGTAGAAGGCGGCGGAGGGGTTGAAGCCGACGACGCCGAGATAGAGGCCCGCCATGCCCTGCCCCTGCGCCCACCGGGCCGCCGTGGCCAGCAGCCGGCGCCCGAGGCCCGCGCCGCGCGCCCCCTCGGCCACGTGCAGGTTGTTGACATGGGCGAGGCGGCGGCCGGACCAGCTGGTGTAGGACGGCGACGCCTGGACGTAGCCGAGCGGCCGGCCGGACGCGTCGCGCGCGATCCAGGCGTGGAAGAGCGGCCGCTCCCCGAACCCGTCGCGCAGCAGCTCGACGTCGGTGACGGTCACCGCCTCGGGCTTGCCGTGCCAGCGGGCGAGCGCGCGCATGAGGTCGAGGAGGTCCGGCACGTCGGCCGGCTCGATCGGTCGGATGACGATCGATGCGATGGGCGTCGCGTCGGCGCGCGACGCTTCGGCGGTCTGCATGGGTCCCCACGCGAGAAATCGTTTCGGAAGGGCGGTGGCGGCGTCGTATCACGCGCACCATCTGAGCCCCCGTCCCGAACGATCCGAAGGCCCCGCCCCATGGGCTTCAACTGCGGTATCGTCGGCCTGCCGAACGTCGGCAAGTCGACCCTCTTCAACGCGCTCACCTCCACCCAGGCGGCGGAGGCGGCGAACTACCCCTTCTGCACGATCGAGCCGAACGTCGGCCGGGTGGGCGTGCCCGACCCGCGCCTCGACCGGATCGCCGGCATCGGGAAGTCGGCGAAGATCGTACCGACCCAGCTGGGCTTCGTCGACATCGCGGGCCTCGTCCGTGGCGCTTCGCGGGGCGAGGGGCTGGGCAACCAGTTCCTGGGGCACATCCGCGAGACCGACGCGGTCATCCACGTGCTGCGCTGCTTCGAGAACGACGACATCACCCACGTCGAGGGCTCGGTCGACCCGATCCGCGACGCGGAGACGATCGAGACCGAGCTGATGCTGGCGGACCTCGACGGGCTCGAGAAGCGGGTGGTCGCGGCGGCGAAGAAGGCCAAGGGCGGCGACGCGGAGGCGAAGACGCAGGTCGCGCTGATGGAGCGCGCGCTCGACGCGCTGCGGGCCGGCCGCCCGGCGCGGACGGTCGCGGTGGCGACGGAGGAGCGGTCGCTCTGGAACCAGCTCCAGCTGATCACGACCAAGCCGGTCCTCTACGTCTGCAACGTCGACGAGGGCGAGGCCGCGACGGGGAACGCGGCGACGGCCCGGGTCGCGGCGCGGGCGAAGGCGGAGGGCACGGAGGCGGTCGTCATCTGTGCTGCGATCGAGGCGGAACTCGCGACCCTCGGGCCGGACGAGAAGGTCGAGTACCTCTCGGCCATCGGGCTGGAGGAGCCGGGCCTGAACAAGGTCATCGGGGCCGGCTATTCGCTTTTGAACCTGCTGACCTTCTTCACGGTCGGGCCCAAGGAGGCGCGGGCCTGGACGGTCCACCGCGGCGCGCGCGCGCCCGAGGCGGCGGGCGCCATCCACACCGATTTCGAGCGCGGCTTCATCCGGGCGGAGACGATCGCCTACGACGATTTCGTGGCGCTGAACGGCGAGCAGGGGGCCAAGGACGCCGGGAAGATGCGGTCGGAGGGCAAGGAGTACGTCGTCGCCGACGGCGACATCTTCCACTTCCGCTTCAACGTGTGACGGCCCAGCGGTCGGCGGCCGCGTCGTCCGCGGCCTTGGCGGCGACCCATTCGGCGGCGCCGTCGTCGGTCTCCTCCAGCTTCCAGAACGGCGCCTTCGTCTTCAGCCAGTCCATCAGGAAGGCGCAGGCGTCGAACGCCGCCTGGCGGTGCGCCGACGCGGTGACGACCAGCACGATGCGGTCCCCCGGCACCATCCGGCCGTACCGGTGGACGATCGTGACCGCCTGGAGCGGCCAGCGCCCGCGGGCCTCGGCCTCGATCCGCTCCAGCTCCTGTTCGGTCATTCCCGGATAGTGCTCGAGCGTCATCGCGCGGATCCGACGGCCGCCGCCCTCCCCGCGGACGAGGCCGACGAAGCTGGCGACCGCGCCCACGTCCTCGCGGCCGGCGGTCGCCGCGGCGATCTCCGCGCCCGGATCGAAATCCGTCTCCTGCACCCGCACCACCACGGTCAGCCCCCCGTGACGGGCGGGAAGAAGGCGACCTCGTCGCCCGGGGCGACCGGGTGGTCGAAGCCCACGTGGGTCTGGTTCACCGCGACCTTGACCACGGCCAGCTCGCCGAACGCCTCCGCATGGCGGGGGCTGCGGGCCCTGAGGTGGGCGATCAGTCCGGCGACGTCCCGCACGTCGGGGGGCGGGTCGATCTCCTCGGCGGCGACGCCGACCCGCTGCCGGAGCCACGCGAAATAACGGAGCCTCATCGGTTCAACCCGTCGAACGCAGGGGTTTGCCGGCCGGATCGCGCTGCCGGGCGCGCTCGTCCTCGGCCGCCATGTGCCGGACGCCGGAGCGGAGGTAGTCCCAGCCGGTCACGAGGGTGAGCAGTGCCGCGATCCAGAGCCCGACCTCGCCGATCATCCGCACCGGCAGGATCTCGGGACCCGCGTCGCCGACGATCAGAACGCCCAGCGCCACCATCTGCATCGCGGTCTTCCATTTGGCGAGCCGGCTCACCGGCACGCTGACGCGGATGCCGGCCAGATACTCGCGCAGGCCCGAGACCAGAACCTCGCGCATCAGGATCACCACCGCCGGCAGCACCGAGATATGTCCGATCTTCTCGGTCGCGACGAGCATGAAGAGCACGGCCGCGACAAGCAGCTTGTCGGCGATCGGGTCGAGGAACTTGCCCACGGCCGAGATCTGCGACCACGCCCGGGCGAGGTAGCCGTCGAGATAGTCGGTGACCGCCGCCACCGTGAAGAGCAGGCAGGCGAGCCAGTCGGCCCAGGCGGCGGGCACGAACATCAGGCCCACGATCAGCGGGATCGCCGCGATCCGGGAGAGGGTCAGGATGTTCGGAAGGCTGAAGAGCATGGGCTGATCCTGCCGCCGGGCCGCCGGCGAGTCTAGTCGGCCGGGTGGAAGTGGTCGTAGATCTTTTTGGCAACGCTGCCGCTTATGCCGGGCACGGCTTCGAGATCGGCGAGCCCCGCCCGCGCGATCGCCCGGGCCGAGCCGAAATGGTGGAGCAGGGCCTTCTTCCGCCCCGGCCCGACGCCCTGGATCTCGTCCAGCCGGGACCGGCCCATCGCCTTCGTCCGCAGGGCCCGGTGGGTTCCGATCGCGAACCGGTGCACCTCGTCGCGCAGCCGCTGGAGGTAGAAGAGGACGGGGTCGCGCGGTTCCAGCTGGAACGGCTCGCGCCCCGGTACGAAGAAACGCTCGCGGCCCGCATCGCGATCCGGCCCCTTGGCGATGGCGACGACGGGAACGTCGTCGATGCCCAGCTCGGTGAACACCGCGAGGGCCGCCGAGAGCTGGCCCAGCCCGCCGTCGATCA
Source organism: Rhodospirillales bacterium (assembly GCA_947457845.1). GTDB lineage: Bacteria > Pseudomonadota > Alphaproteobacteria > Azospirillales > Azospirillaceae > CANGXM01. The sequence goes on from CANGXM010000056.1 coordinate 7,025, forward strand.
GGACGAGGTCCGGCCACTGGCCCCGCTCGCGCTCCGGATCCTCCTTCAGCGCCCGGGCGAAGCGGCGGTCGAGCACCTCGCGCATCATCGCGAAATCGTCGCCGGCGGCCCCCTCGCGGCGGATGGTGAACTTGCGGTAGGCCGCCTTCACGAAGCCCTGCGGACCGGCCACGACCATGGCGCCGATGGCGCTGGTGCCCTGGACGTGGCTGTTGTCGTAGACCTCGATCCGCTCGGGCGGCGCGTCGAGGCCGAAGAGGTCCGCCACCCCGCGCAGCAGCCGCGTCTGGGTCGAGGTCTCCGCCAGCCGCCGGCCATGCGCGTCGCGGGCATTGGCGAGCGCGTGCTCGACGAGGCGGCGCTTGTCGCCGCGCCGCGGCACCGCGACCTCGACCTTCGAGCCGGCCCGCACCGCCAACGCCTCGGCGATGAGGTCCTGCTCCGGCACCGCGTCGCTGAGGAGGACGAGGGCCGGCGCCGCCTTGTTTTCGTAGAACTGGGCCACGAAGGCGGCCAGCACCTCGTCCACGGTCGCCTGCTTGTCGTGGGCGGGGAAATAGGCGCGGTTACCGTAGTTGCGGCCGGCGCGGAAGAAGAAGACCTGCACGCAGGTCGTGCCCCCGTCCTGGAAGGCCGCGACCACGTCCGCGTCGTCGACCACGCCCTCGACGTTGATGTCCTGGTGGGCCTGGATGGCCGTCAGCGCGCGGATGCGGTCACGCCAGCGCGCCGCCGCCTCGAAGTCGAGCGCGTCGGAGGCCTGCGACATGTGCTCCGCGAACCGGACCTGGACGTCGGACGCCCGGCCGACGAGGAAGTCGCGCGCGGCCCGCACCTGCTCGGCGTAGTCGGCCTCCGACACCTTGGCGACGCAGGGGGCCGTGCAGCGGCGGATGTGGAACTGCAGGCAGGGGCGGGTCCGGGTGGCGAAGGACGCGTCCGAGCAGTTCCTCAGCATGAAGGCGCGCTGGAGCGCCGTGATCGTCCGGTTCACCGCGCCCGTCGAGGCGAAGGGGCCGAAATAGTCCGCCGGCCGGTCGCGGCCGCCGCGATGCTTCACCAGCTGCGGGAAGGGGTGGTCCCGGGTGATCGCGAGGTGGGCGAACGACTTGTCGTCGCGCAGCAGGATGTTGAAGCGCGGCAGGTGCCGCTTGATCAGGTTCGACTCGAGGAGGAGCGCCTCCACCTCGGTGTGGGTCGTCACGAACTCCATCGACACGGTCTCGGCGACCATGCGCTGGAGCCGGATCGGCAGGCGCGCGACGTGGGTGTAGTTCACCACGCGCTTCTTCAGGTTCCGCGCCTTGCCGACGTAGAGCACCTCGCCGACCGCGTCGATCATGCGGTAGACGCCGGGCGCGTTGGGCAGGCGCCGCAGATGGTCGCGGATCACCTCCGCCCCGGCGGCGAGGTCAGGCGCGCGGCGGCGCGGCGCGATGTCGGGAACGGTCGTCTGGTCGGTCATGGCCGGCACCATGTTGGCGGGTCCGGCGGACGGGTCAACGGCCGTGCCGCCCGGAACGGCCGTCCCCGGGCCGGGGCAACCCCGCCACCGCCATCGACATATGCCCCGAAGAGGCACGCCCCGACAGGATATCCACGATTCCTGTGGATAAGCTTGTCGATAAGTTTTCTCCACGGGCGATTCAGCGAGGCGCGGCTTGGACTCTCCAGCCTTTGCCCAAAATCTGTGCAAACAGCCAACTTATTGATTTAAAACGGAAATCTAGCTGTCAAGGTGACAGTACTGAGACAGTCAGGCTTTTTATCGCCTTGACAACGGGGAGGCTCCGGGCGATCCGCATCCTGTGCAAAACCAAGGGCTGTGCCGTCATGGACGGTCTACCCCGGACGACCGAGGCGCGGGGCCCGCGATAGATGCGAAAGAATGCCCCGCGGCATCATTCGACGGCCACGAACCCGCGCCCTGGTTGTGCCCACCCCAGGTGCTCGCCCCCGTCGAGCGCGATCATCTGACCGGTCATCGACGGCGTGTCCAGGATGAAACGGACCGCGGCGCAGACGTCTTCGGGGGACGTCGGCCGCGCGAGGGGAACGTTTTCCCACTGCTCGCGGAAATGCGCCTCGGTCTGGCGCTCGTTCCGCATGGTGGGGCCGGGACCGATGCCGTTCACCCGGATCCGCGGGGCGAGGGCCATGGCCAGCGTGCGGGTGAGCGTCCAGAGGCCCGCCTTGCTGAGGGTGTAGGTCGTGAAGTGCGGGGTGAGGCTCCAGACGCGCTGGTCCAGAAGGTTGACGACGCAGCCGGTCGCCCCCGCCGGCAGGTCGCGGGCCATCGCCTGCACCAGTTGGAACGGCGCGCGGAGGTTGGCCGACATGTGGCGGTCCCAGCTCGCCTTCGTCGCCGTCAGCGCCTCGTCGCGCTCGAACAGGCTCGCGTTGTTGACGAGGCAGGTGACCGGGCCGAGCGCGGCCGCCGCCGCGGGCACCAGCGTCTCGACCGCCTCCTCCTCGCAGAGGTCGGCCCGCAGTGCCGCGGCGCGACCGCCTCCGCCCGCGATCTCCGCCACGAGTGCGGCCGCCTCGGCGTCGGACGAGCGGTGATGGATCGCCACCGCCCACCCTCGCCGCGCCAGATCGAGCACGATCGCGCGCCCGATCCGCTTCGCCCCGCCCGTCACCAGCGCGACTCCGACCGGCTCCGCCATCCACCGTCCCTCCGTTCCGCGTGGCCGATCACTTACGGCGCCCCGCCCCCGGGTCAAGGCGCCGCTTGGCCGGCGGGACGCCGCGGCCCATCTTGTGCGACGGGGAACGCGCCCTTGGCGGGAGAAGCCGATGCATCCTGAGACTGACACCGAGCGCCGGATCGTGCAGGCCGCGCTGGCGCTCGCCGCCGAACGCGGCTGGACGGCGACGACGATGGCGTCGGTCGCGGCACGGGCCGGCGTCACCCTGGCCGAGGTCCATAAGCACTTTCCCACGCGGTTCCACCTTCTCGGCGGCATCGGCCGGCTCGCCGACGCCGAGGTGCTCGCCCGGCCGGAATCCGGCGCGCCGGCGGAGGCGGGCGACACGCCGCGCGATCGGCTGTTCGACGCGCTGATGGCCCGGTTCGACGCGCTCGCCCCCCATCGCGACGGCATCCGGGCGGTGCTGCGGGCGCTCCCCGCCGATCCGGTCGGCGCGGCCGGGCTGGCGGGCATGCTGGGCCGGTCGATGGACTGGATGATCGAGGCCGCCGGCATCGAGGTGCGGACCCCCTTCCGCCCCGCGGTCGTCGCCGCCCTGGGCGGGGTGTGGCTCGCCGCGATGCGGGCGTGGATGGACGACGACACGGCGGATCTGTCGAAGACGATGGCGGCGCTCGATGCGGCCCTGCGCCGCGCCGAGAGCGTCGGCGGCGGATTGCTGCGTCTGCGTGACGCACCTGCGGAACCGGCGGACAGCGCGGCGGCGGCCTGACGACCCCAATGTGCACAAGCCTTGTGCGTATTGACGCGTGAGCGGCCGCTGTGCATATTCGAACAATCTTGCTGCAACGCAGCATCATCAGGGGGCGACAACAGCCATGAACGCGCGCACGACGGGCAACCCGTTCCTCGACCTGGACTTCACCAAGATGGCCACCGAGTTCCGGATGCCAGGGGTGGACATGGAAGGCGTGCTGGCCAGCCAGCGCCGCAACGTGGAGGCCCTCTCGGCCGCCAACCAGCTGGCGCTCGAGGGCGTGCAGGCCGTCATGCGCCGTCAGGCCGAGATCGTCCGCCAGATGATGGACGAGGCGCGCGGCATCATGACCGAGATGATGAGCGTGGGCGCCCCCGAGGAGAAGGTCGCCAAGCAGGCCGACCTCTTCAAGACGACCTTCGAGAAGACGGTCGCGAACATGAAGGAGCTCTCCGAAATGATCGCGAAGTCGAACACCGAGGCCGCCGAGACGCTCGCCAAGCGCGTCAGCGAGAGCCTCGAGGAGATGAAGTCGGCCGCGGGCAAGCTGAAGCGCTGAGCCCACGGATCCTTCGGTTCCGGCGACGGGCCGCCCCTCGGGGTGGCCCGTCCGCGTTTCAGGGTCGGCCGGGTGAACGCGTCGTCCTTGGAATGGCTCTCGAACGTCTTCCGCCGGTCGATCGGGTGAATGACGTTGATCGGGACCGTGCGGACGTTCACGGCGGCGAAAATGCATCCACAATCGGAATAGTTCCGCGTCCAACGCAACCCACGTGCCCGGCCTTGGCGTTGGTGACGGCGGCGTCCGCGGGATAGACAAGGGGGCATGACCCTCGCGACGACCCTCGACAGCGGCAGCCGGACCGGCTGGGCCGATGAGGCGCGGGCGACCCTGTCGCTCTCGTGGCCCCTCGTGCTCACCAATCTGGCGCAGATGGCGATCATGACCACCGATCTGGTCATGATGGGCTGGCTCGGCCCGACCGCGATCGCCGCCGGCACGCTCGGCACCAACATGTTCTTCGCCACCTTCATGTTCGCCATGGGCCTCGCCGCGGCGGCGGCCCCGCTGGCCGCCCAGGCGCTCGGGCGCAAGGTGCGGGCGGTGCGTGAGGTGCGGGGCGCGGTGGCGGCCGCGCTGTGGCTCGTCACCGCCTATGCCGTGCTGGCCGGGGCCGTCCTGTGGAACGGGGCGGCGATCCTGCGCGCGATGGGACAGGAGGATCACCTCGCCGATCTCGCCGGCGACTATCTGCGCGCCCTCCTGTGGGGCGTGGCGCCGGCGCTGTGGTTCCTCGTGATCCGCAGCTTCCTGTCGGCGGTGGAGCGCCCGCGGGCGGCCCTGGTCGTCACGGTTGCCGCCATCCTGCTGAACGCCTTCGTGAACTGGGTCCTGATGTTCGGCAACCTCGGCGCACCCGCGCTGGGGGTGGTCGGCGCCGGGATCGCGAGCGCGCTCTCGAATCTCTTCATGGCCGTGGGGCTGTTCGCCTTCGTGACGGTCGACCGGCGGCTGCGCCGCTTCAACCTCCTCGGCCGCCCCTGGGCGCCGGAGACCCGCCGCATGGGCGAGGTGGTCCGGATCGGCGTGCCGATCGGCGTGACGATGGCGCTGGAGGGGGCGGTCTTCAACGCGAGCGCCTTCATCATGGGCGCGTTCGGCGAGGCGGCCCTGGCCGCGCACGCGGTGGCGCTCCAGCTGGCCGCGATCGCCTTCATGGTGCCCATGGGGATCGCGCAGGCGGCCACCGTGCGCGTCGGCCTCGCGGCCGGACGGGGCGACCCGGACGGCATCGGCCGCGCGGGCCGCATCGCCTACGTCCTCGGCCTCGGCTTCATGGCGACGACGGCCATCGCCTTCCTGCTCGTGCCGCGCGCCATCATCGGCCTGTTCATCGACGTGGCCGACCCTGCGAACGCGACGGCCGTGACGCTGGCGGTCACGTTCCTCGCGCTGGCGGGGGTGTTCCAGCTGGCCGACGGGGCGCAGGTGCTGGGCGCCGGCGCGCTGCGCGGGCTGAAGGACACGACGGTGCCGATGGTGTTCGCCGCGATCGGCTACTGGGTCGTTGGCCTGCCGGTGGGCGTGCTGCTCGCCTTCCCGCTCGGTGCCGGCGCGCCGGGGCTGTGGGTCGGGCTGGCGGCGGGGCTCGCGGTCGTGGCCGTGCTGATGGCCGTCCGCTGGGCCCGCCGCGCGACGCTCGGCCTCGTCCCCGCCGTCAGCGGACCGCCCGGACCTCGGTGACCTCGGGGATGTAGTGGCGCAGCAGGTTCTCGATCCCCGACTTCAGCGTCGCGGTCGAACTGGGACAGCCGGCGCAGCTTCCCTGCATGTTCAGGTAGACGATGCCGCGCTCGAAGCCGTGGAAGGTGATGTCGCCGCCGTCCTGGGCCACCGCGGGACGGACGCGGGTGTCGAGCAGTTCCTTGATCTGGACGACGATCTCGTCCTCCTCGCCCTCGGTGTGGCCCGAGGAGGCGTCGTCGAGCAGCACGGGCCGGCCGGCGGTGAAATGCTCCATGATCACGCCGAGGATCGACGGGCGCAGGACCTGCCAGTCGCGGTCGTCGGCCTTGGTGACGGTGACGAAGTCGGTCGCGAGGAACACGCCGGTCACCCCGTCGACGGCGAACAGCGCCTCGGCCAGGGGCGAGCGGCCCGTCGCGGCCCGGTCCCTGAAATCGGCCGTGCCCGCGCCGGTGACGTCGCGGCCCGGCAGGAACTTCAGCGTGGCAGGGTTCGGGGTGTGCTCGGTCTGGATGAACATGCGCGGCCTCCAAGGGCCGCGCGGCGACTGGCGGCCGGTTTCAGAAATGGGCAGGATCGGCACGGCGATCAAGCGGCGCCCCGCCGCCCGCAGCCCGGATCGCCGGCAGGACCGATGACAGCCGCGCCCGTCCTCGACCGACAGCCCCCGCCCATGGACACCCGCCTCGCGGGCGCGCTCCTCCACGCGGCGGCGGGCAGCCAGGGCCTGCCGGACCTGATGGCCGCCCTCGCCCACGCCATGCGGCGGGAGGGTCTGCCCGTCACCCGGTTCGGGCTGCAGCTGATGACCCAGCACCCGACGATCCGCGCGACGACCCTCTATTGGTACGCCGGGCCGCCCGAGCGGCTTGAACGGTTCGACCGGCCCTACGGAACCGAACTGCTGCCGCAGTATTCCCTCAGCCCGATCGCCGCGATCATCGAGCGGGGCGAGGGCGAGATCCACCTGCCGATGGCCCGCCTCGCGCCGCCCTGGGCCTATCCCGTGCAGGCGGACTTCGCCGCGCAGGGCGTCACCGACTATCTCGCGGTCCCGCTCGACTTCACCGTCGGCCGCCTCGGCGTGCTGACCGTCCTCACCGACGCGCCGGACGGGTTCGCGCCGCAGCGGCTGGACACGATCCGGGGGGTCCTGCCGCTCGTGACGGTCCTGTTCGAGCGCGAGGCCCAGAAACAGCGCGCCGAGAGCCTCCTGAACACCTACGTCGGCCGCCGGACGGGGGCCCGCATCCTCGCTGGCGAGGTCCGGCGGGGCACCGGCGCGACGCTGAACGCGGTGCTCTGGGTCTCCGACCTGCGGGGCTTCACGGCCCTGTCCGACCGCCTCCCGCGCGAGGAACTGATCGCGCTCCTGAACAACTACTTCGAGATCCAGGGCAACGCGGTCGAGGAGGCCGGGGGCGAGATCCTGAAGTTCATCGGCGACGGCATGCTGGCGCTCTGGACGCTCGACGGGGAGGACCCGGCGGCGACCGCCCGCGCCGCGCTCCGGGCGGCGTTGGCCGCGATCGCCGGCATGCGCGCGCTCAACGCCGAACGCGCCGACTGGGGGCAGCCCTGGCTCGGCTGCGGGATCGCGCTGCACGTGGGCGACGTGATGTACGGGAACATCGGCGCGCCCGACCGCCTCGACTTCACGGTGATCGGCCCCGCCGTCAACCTCGCGAGCCGGATCGAGGGCCTGTGTCAGCCGCTTGGCCGGCAGCTGCTCGCCTCGCGCGCGTTCGCGGACGCCGCGGGGGCGTCCGGGCTGGTCCCGCTCGGTCTCCATCGGGTGCGCGGCCTGGATGCCCCGGTCGAGGTGCTCGGGCACGCGACGGGGCTCTGACGTCGGGCGTTCAGCGGGCCATCAGCCGGAAGCCGGCCAACTGGCGCCCGGCCTCCGCGTCGGTGAGGGGATAGTCGACGCGGTGTGCGGGCCGGACCGTCCGGGAGGGCGGGACCCCCGCGAATTCCAGCTGGAGGCGGACGCACAGCGTCATCGACAGCCGCGCGCGCAGGGCGAGCGCGGTGAGGACGAGCGGGTCCCCCGACGCGAGCACGCGGGCGACGAAGGCTTCGGGGAAACCGGCGCGCAGGGACAGCGCGGTCAGCACGAACTCCCGGTCGGCCGCGTCCATCGCCGCGGCCACGGCGTCGTCGTCGAGGTCGCCGGTCTGGAAGAGCCGGTTTGCGCGGGCCGATCCCGACCCGCTCTCCAGCCCGCGGCGCAGCGCCCGGCCCACGGCGTCCGTCACGTCGGGCGTCAGATCGTGCCGCTCGCCGAGGAGGAGGAGGACCGAGTTCTCGGCGAAGGCGGCCAGCCGGTGGGCGACGTCGGCGGGGAGGTTCGGTCGGATCGCGATCGCCTCCTGCCGCGCGACGCGGGGGCCGGCCCCCGCGGCGAGACCGAACAGCGTCTCGTTCGACAGGACCGCCCCGGGGTTGCGGATCAGCCGGTCGGTCGCAGCCTCGTTGCCGGTTGCGACGATGGCGTCGGCGACCGTGGCGGACACGGTGGGCCGCGCCGAGACCGCCTCCACCCGCCAGGACGCGGGGTCGGAGGCGACGATCTCGCACAGGATCCTGTCCGGCAGGGCCGCGCAGAAGCGCAGCATCGGCTCCGCCACCGCCCGCTGCACGTCGCGGGCGAGCGTGGCGGCGAGGCCCTCCGGGACGTGGGCGACGTCCTTGAGCGTCTCGGCCAGGATCTCGCGGACCGTCGCCAGCTGGTCGAGCGCGAGGCGTTCCAGCGCCGCGACCGTGACCGCGTGCAGCCGTTCCTGCGCCCGCGGGTCGACGCCGGGCAGGAGGGCCGCGAGCCGCCGCGCGAGGGCGAGCCGCACCTCGTTGCGCGGATCGACGGCGAGGATCTCGCTCGCCCGGTGCGGGGACGCGGGATTGCCGGCGACCGCCGTCCGGACGTCGGGATCGGGGTCGGCCGCCAGGAAGAACAGAACCTCCAGCGGCGCGTCCGGATCGGCCGCCATGCGCGCGCGGACCGCCGGATCACGGTCGGCGGCGAGGCGCTTGGCATCGGCGTAACGGAACGGGGGCTGTTCGCCCCTGACCGTGTCCGCGCCGTCCGTCCGATCCGCCATCCCAGGCCCCCGCGTCCACCCCGGCGAACATAGGTGAGGACCGTCCGTGTTGAAAGGGCGCGGTGCCCAGCGCTCAATGTCCGGTATAGAACTCCGGATAGTCGCGCTGCACGATCGGGCCGTCCGAGGCGTAGGCGTGGCAGCTGTCGAGCAGCGCGGGCGCCTTCCCGGGCGCGCCGTGCCGGCGGGGCGGCGGCTCGCCCGCCGCCTCGGACGCCTCGCGCCGGCGGCGGTGCAGGTCCGGCATCACCGTCTGGAAGGCGGTGGTCGCGAGCGGGCCCGTCAGCTCGACGAGGTGCGTGCAGCCGGCGACCCCGCCCACCCGCTCCCGCACCGCCTGGGTGAAGCCGGCCTTGATCCGCAGCCCCACCAGGCGCTGGAAGTTTGGCGTGATCGCGGGGCAGACGCCGTAGGGCGCGTTGTCGGTCGCCGCCTCGACCGCCCGGATGGTCAGCGTCTCGTCGACCGTGAAGCGCAGCCACATCTCGTGCAGCGGCACGCCCGCTCCGATCCAGCCGCGGTCGGTGTTGGGGAACCCGTAGGTCTTGGTGTCGACGAGGTGCCCCTCGATGTCCCAGAGCCCGTCGGCCCGGCGCCATCCGCGCAGCGTGATGGCCCGGGTGTGGATCGGCTCGCGCTCGGCGGTCGGCGGCGGCAGGGGCATGGGATGGCTCCGGGTGGCGGATGGTCCGGGATTTGGGACGCCGGCACCGGCGGGATCAAGCGCGACGACGGACCGGAGCGGACGCGACGGACGGGCGGATGAGGTTCAGGCGGTCGCGGCCAGGACCTCGGCGACCACGCCCTCGGGCACGTCGCGGGCGACGAAGGCCTCGCCGACGCCGCGCACGAGAACGAAGGTCAGCCGGCCGTCCGACGCCTTCTTGTCCTTGCGCATCGCGGCCAGCAGGGTTTCGGCGGGGAACGCGAGCCCGCGGTCCGCGGGGCGCACCGGAAGCCCCATCGCGGCGAGGTGCGCCGCCGCCCGGTCCCCGTCGGCCGCCGGGGCGTGGCCGAGGCGGGCCGACAGGCGGAAGGCCTGGACCATGCCGATCGCCACCGCCTCGCCGTGGAGAAGGCGGCCGTCGAACCCCGCTGCGGCCTCGAGCGCATGGCCGAAGGTGTGGCCGAGGTTGAGGAGCGCCCGGTCCCCCGTCTCCCGCTCGTCCCGCGCGACGATCGCGGCCTTGGCGGCGCAGGAGACGGCGATCGCCCGGGCGCGGGCCTCGGCGTCGCCCTCGACCACGGACGCGCCCGCCGTCTCCAGCCAGCCGAAGAACGCGGCGTCGCCGAGGAGGCCGTACTTCGCCACTTCCGCGTAGCCCGCGCGCACCTCGCGCCGGGGCAGCGTGTCGAGCACGCCGGTGTCGGCGAGGACGGCGACCGGCTGGTGGAAGGCGCCGACGAGGTTCTTGCCGTGGCGCGTGTTCACGCCGGTCTTGCCGCCGACGGAGCTGTCGACCTGCGCCAGCAGCGTCGTCGGCACCTGCACGAATTCGAGCCCGCGGAGCGCCACCGAGGCGGCGAAGCCGGCGAGGTCGCCGATGACGCCGCCGCCCAGCGCGACGACCAGCGTCCGCCGGTCGATTCCCTGGGCGAGGAGCGCGTCGAGAACCCGGTCGAGCGTCGCCAGATCCTTCGACGCCTCCCCCGGCGGAACCACGACGGGGTCGAGCAGGCGGGCGCCGCCCGCGCGCAGCGCCGCCTCCAGCGGGCCGAGATGGAGGGCCGCGACGGTCGCGTCGGTGACGACGACCGTCCGGCGGCCGGCGACGACGGACCCGAGCAGGTCGCCCGCGCGGGCGATCAGGCCGGTGCCGACATGGATCGGATAGGCGCGGTCGCCCAGCGCCACCGTGACCGTGCGGACCGGGGCGGTCACGCCGCGGCCCCCTCGATGTGGCGGCGCAGGGCGGCGAGGACGCGGTCGACCATCACGTCCTGGGGGGTCTCGTCGGTGTCGATCACGATGTCGGCCTCGGCATAGACGGGATGGCGGACCTCGATCAGCCGGGCGAGGACGTCGCGGGGGTCGCCCTGCTTGAGCAGCGGCCGGTTCGAGCGGCGCGCCGTCCGGGCGACCAGCACGTCGAGATCGGCGCGCAGCCAGACGGAGATGCCCTGCTCGCGGATCAGCCCGCGGGTCTCGGGATCCATGAAGGCGCCGCCGCCGGTCGCGAGCACGTGGGGCGCCTCGCCCAGGAGCCGGCGGATCACGCGGCGCTCGCCGTCGCGGAAGGCGGCCTCGCCGAACCGGGCGAAGATCTCGTCGATGGTGGAGCCGGCCGCGGTCTCGACCTCGGTGTCGGCGTCGCGGAACGCAAGCCCGAGCCGGGCGGCGAGGCGGCGGCCGATGCTGCTCTTGCCGGCACCCATGAGACCGACGAGGACCACGGTTCGCGACAGGCCGGGCAGCGGAGGGGACGCCATTTCGAACGACATGCCCTTCGGTTCGGATCGATCCGGGCTGAAAGTGCAGCCCTGATGCCACACTCCGCCGCCCTCTGCAATGCGGCCCGGCCCGGACGCCCGGGCGCGCTTGCGACGGTGGCCCGTGGCCGTTTAGCTTCGCCACGACTTCGACACCGTCCGGCGCCACAGTGTTGCGGCTTTGCAAGGCCGGCGTCCGGCCCCTGCAGGAACCGGATGACCGGAACGAGTCCACCCGATGATGCGTGTCGTGCTGTTCCTCGTCGCCGCGGTCCTGGTGCTGGTCGCCGGATTCGCCGTGTTCCTGGCGACGTTCGACCCGCCCGCGCCGCGCACGCCGGTCGAACGCGTGGTGCCCAATGAGCGGTTCCAGCAGCGTTGACCTGATCCGGGCGGCCCTCGTGGCCGCCGTGCTCGCGCCGACGCTCGCGTTCGGGCAGGCCGGACAGCCCCTGCGCCTCGGTCCGGCCGGACCGCCGGGCGGGAGCCCGCCGCCGTCCGTCCCCTCGCCGTCCCCCCC
>CANGXM010000057.1 GCA_947457845.1 Rhodospirillales bacterium
CGCTGGCGGCGGCCAAGGCGTTCCGGGCGGCGAACCTCCCGGCGCTTCTGGTCGACACCTCGGCCCTGCCGGAGCCGGCGGCGCGGACGGTGGCGGAAACCATGGGGGCGGCGTACCTGCCGCTCCCGCATGCGGACGCGGCGACGCTCTCGGGCGCCGTCCGCGCGGCGAGGGCGGCATGAGCGGATGGCGCGCGGCGGCGGGGCTTCCCTATTGGGCGCCGCATCTTCCTTCCGAATGCGCGGACTGGCGCCGCGACGGGCGCGACTGGCCGAACCGGGAGGCGAGCCGCTTCCTCACGGCGGCCGGCCTGCGCTGGCACGTGCAGGTGATGGGGCAGGGGCCGGTGCTGCTGCTGATCCACGGCACCGGCGCCTCCACCCATTCCTTCCGCGACCTGATGCCCCGGCTGGCCGAGCGCTTCACCGTGGTGGCGCCGGACCTGCCGGGCCACGGCTTCTCCGCCACGCCGCCGCTGCACCGCCAGTCGCTGCCCATGCTGGCGCAGGCGCTGCAGGGCCTTCTGGAGATGATGGGGATGATCCCCGAGGTGTCGGTCGGCCATTCGGCCGGGGCTGCCATCCTCGCCCGCATGGCGCTCGACGCCTCGCGCCCGCCGCGCACGCTGGTGGCGCTGAACGGCGCCTTCCTGCCGTTCCGGGAGGGGCAGCACCACTTCTTCTCCGGCCTTGCCCGGATGATGGTGGTGAACCCGCTGGTCCCGCGCCTCTTCGCGATGACGGCGGCGAACCCGCTGGCGATCGAGCGGCTGATCCGCAACACGGGCTCGGTGCCCGACCCGACGGGGGTGGAGCTGTACCGCCGCCTGCTGCGCCGGCCGGGCCACGTGGCGGCGGCGCTTGGCATGATGGCGTCCTTCGACCTCGTGCCGCTGCTGCGCGATCTGAAGCACCTTCCCTCGCGCCTCGTGCTGGTGGTGGGCGACCGCGACCTCGCGATCCCGCCCCACCAGGCATGGCGGGTGCGCGAACATGTGCCGACGGCGCATCTGGAAACGTTGCCCGGCCTGGGCCATCTCGCCCACGAGGAGCGGCCCGATCTCGTGGCCGATCTCGTGCTGCGGGTGATCGACGGGGACGCACCCGCGTCCTGACCGGACCCTGGGACCGTCCCGGCGCGTTGGCACCCCACGACCGCCGGAAGGACGACCATGGCCCAGCCCCACCCGTCTGCCGATCTGCCCCCCGCGCTTCCCGGCACGCGCCGCGCCATCGACGGCGCCGCGGGGCCGATGGCGCTCTACGAGGCGGGGGCCGGGCGTCCGCTCCTGCTGCTGCACTCGATCAACGCGGCGGCGTCCGCCTACGAGGTGCGGCCGGTGTTCGAGGGGATGCGCCACGGCGCCCGCGTCTTCGCCCCCGACCTGCCGGGCTATGGGGCGTCCGACCGCTCCGACCGCGCCTATTCCATCCGCCTGTTCACCGATGCGGTGCACCAGACGGTCGACGCCATCGCCGCCGCCTGCGGGCCCGAGCCGGTGGACGCGATGGCCATCTCGCTCTCGTGCGAGTTCCTGGCCCGCGCGGCGGTCGAACGGCCGGACCGGTTCCGCACCCTCACCTTCGTCACGCCCACGGGCTTCGCCGCGGGGTCGGAATGGCTGCGCGGGCCGCCGGGCTCGGCGCGCACCATCCCCATCATGACGAACCTCGTGCGCTCGCTTCCGGGCAAGGGCGGGGTCTTCCGCCTGCTCACCCGCCGGGGCAGCGTGCGCTATTTCCTCAAGCGCACCTACGGCTCGGACCGGGTGGACGAGGGCATGGTCGACTACGACGTGACGACGGCGAACCGGCCGGGCGGCCACCACGCCCCCTTCGCCTTCCTGTCGGGGCGCCTCTTCTCGGCCGACGTGCGCACGCTCTACGAACAGGTGACGCACCCGGTGTGGGTGCCGCACGCCACGCGCGGCGACTTCCGCGACTTCTCCCGCTCCGAATGGACGGCGACGCGGCCGAACTGGCGGCTGGAGCCGTTCCCGACCGGGGCGCTGGTCCATTGGGAGATGCCGGGGCCGTTCCTGGAAAAGCTGGCCGCGCACATCGCGACGCCACTGGCCGCGGTGGCGGCGGGGGCCTAGGATCGGGCGTCCTTCATCCGAACGAGGTAAATCCCATGGAGCCCGTCGTCGCCGGCCGCAAGCCCATCCCCGTCGAGGTGGAGGCCGGCAAGACCTATTGGTGGTGCTCGTGCGGCAAGAGCGCCAAGCAGCCCTTCTGCGACGGCTCGCACAAGGGTTCCGGCCTGTCGCCGCAGTCGTGGACGGCGGCCGAGAGCGGGACGCAGTGGTTCTGCGCCTGCAAGAAGACGGCGGGCCAGCCCATGTGCGACGGGTCGCACAAGACGGCGTGACGTGCGACGGGTCGCATGAGGCGGCGTGAGAGCCGGGTGGCGGGTCGATGGTGCGCGGCTGGTCGCGCTGCTCGGGCGCGACGGCTGACGCCGCCGCTCATGGCCGTTTCCGGCTTGATTGCACCCGCAGGCCTGCTCCCGCCCCCTCTCCCTGTCCCTCTCCCCGGGGGGGGGGGAGAGGGGACGCCGTCATGGCGCGATCTCTCTTGTTCTCCCCTCTCCCCCCCGGGGAGAGGGGTTGGGGGAGAGGGGGTCTCGGCAGCAGAAACCGTTCCCCCCCTCACGCCGCGAACCGGTCGCCTTCCAGCCGCCGCACCTGCCCCACCGCCGCCAGCCCGGCCAGCAGTTCCCGCACCCGGGGCGCACGGGCGCCGCGGAAGCCGCGGGCGACCTCGGCCGGGGTCATCGCGCGGCCGGCGCGGGCCAGTGCGGCGGGCAGGACCGCCATCTGGTCGGGCAGTCGGGGTGGCCATTTCCGCACCGCGGTTGCCTCCTCGCGCTCCAGCACCGCCGAGATCTGCCCCGCGCCGCGGCGGCCGTCGGGGTTCTGGTATTCGGGGCGCAGCCAGCGGACGTGGCCCTCCGCCTCCTCCCGCGCCCGCTCGGCGTTGAGCGCCACGAGGCGGGCCAGCACGTCGCGGTCCTCCAGCGTCGCCGGCCAGCCGTAGGCAGCGGCGACGGCGGCGTCGATCATGTCGTGCAGGTGCTTGATCTTGCCGACCGAGCCCAACCGGTCGGCCTCCTTCTCCGCCGCCGTCTGCTCCCGGCCCTCCCGCCGCGCCGCCAGCGCGTTGTAGAGGCCGGTGAGGGTGAGCGTGCCGGGGTGGTCCGCCAGCACCCGCTTGCGGTGCGCGTCCAGTTCCTCGGCCATCTCCCCGATCTCCACCCGCTGCGCCGGCGTCAGGTCCGGGAAGGGGAAGGGGTCGAAGCAGCGGGATTTGTTGTAGCGCGGTCGGTCTTCCAGAGTTCCGCCAGCACCCAGCGCCCAAGCCGTGTGGACCCGGCTCGACAGCACGCCCAGCGCCCAGGCGTCCGCCATCGCGACGGCCAAGAGCATGTTGTCCGGCAGGATGGCGGCGTCGAGGAACTGGAAGACCCGGTGCTTCGCCGTCTCCACCGTCGCGATGTAGCGCGGCAGGCCGTCCAGCGCGCGGCGCAGTTCCGGGCGTGTCTTCCCGAACAGCCACCAGTCCCGTGCATAGATGCGACCGTCCGGGCTGTGGCCCTTCGCGTCCCGCTCCGGCTTCACCCTGTCGAAGACGTGCTGCCAGACGGCCGGGAAGCGCTGCCGCACCTCGGCCTCCGTCAGGCCGAACAGGTCGATGACCATCGTGTCGCGCGACCGCCCGGTCAGGTCGCGGCCGTTGCGATAGGGGCGGATGTGCGCCTCCAGCCCCGGCACCGTCCCCAGCCCGAGCGCCCGCGCCTCGACCGGCGAGACGATGAAGCCGGCGCCGTGGAGTTTCACGCCCGGCGAGCATAATCGCCTGTTGGCCGCGAGTTCCTTCGCCCCCACCACGTCCGGCCCGATGGTCAGGTCCGCGCCGATCCGGCCCTCGGTCGCGTCCAGCGTCACCGGCACCGAACCGTCCGTCCCGTCGGCCTCGCCCTCCCGCGTCACGGTCTTCAGCACGCCGTCCCGCTCCTCGGCCGTGCCGACCGTCATGGCGATCCGCACGGCCGCCGTGCCCGCCCCGTCGGCCCACGGGTGGTCGGCGACGGCGAAGGCGAGGGTCAGCGGCGGCTTCGCCTCAAGATGCCGTTGGATCACCCGGCGGCAGAAGACCTGCGTGATGCTGTTCGTGGTGATCAGCCCGAACCGCCGCACCGTTCCCGCGCGCACGAGGTCGGCCGCCCGGTCCCACCACGCCATCACGAAGTCGGCCCCGCCCGGCAGGTGCGGATAGGCTGTCCAGAAGGCTTCGGCATAGCCGTCGCCGAGGTCCTGGCGCAGATCCTTGCCCGCCACGAAGGGCGGGTTCCCCACGATGAAGTCCGCCTCCGGCCACGGGTCGGCCGGGCGGGGGTCGCGGTATCGCATCACCTCCGTCCGCGCCGTCGCGTCCGGCACCCGTCGGCCGGTCGCCGGGTCGGTGCGCATCGAATGGCCGTCCCAGCGCGAGGCGGGGCGCCCGTCGGGGCCGAGCACCGGCTCCTCCCGCCCACAGGCCAGCACCGCGTCGGCGAGGCGGATGGTGTGGACGGGCTTCAGGATCGGCTCGCCCAGGCTCTCCACGCCGCGGTGGCGCAGGTGCCATTGCAGATGGCCGATCCACAGCACCACCTCGGCGATGGGCACGGCGCGGGGGTTCTTCTCGATCCCCAGCATCTGGTGCGGCCCCACCGTCTCGCCCGCGAGGTCGAGGCGCCCGGCCGCGCGCTCGCCCAGTTCCTCGAGCGCCAGCCACACCTCCGCCTCCAGCCGCTTGAGGTGTTCGAGCGTGACATAGAGGAAGTTTCCCGTGCCGCACGCGGGGTCGAGCACCCGGACCGTCAGCAGGCGGTCGAGGAAGCGGCGGACCTCGGCCACCGCCGCCGGCCGGTCGCGCTCGCGCAGGAATTCGGCCGCCGCCTGCGCGGCCGCCCAGTCCGCGCGCAGCGGCTCCACCACCGTCGGCACCACGAGGCGCTCGACATAGGCGCGGGGCGTGAACTCCGCCCCCAGCCGGGCGCGCTCCTGCGGGTCGAGCGCCTTCTCCAGCAGGGTGCCGAAGATGGCGGGCTCCACGTCGCGCCAGTCCTTGTTCACCGCCAGGATCAGGTCCGACAGCTCGTCGGCGGTCAGGGGCAGGGCGCGGGCGTCCCTGAACAGGCCGCCGTTGAAGTGGCGCACGGGGCCGCGCGTCTCCTTCAGGAACGCCTGCCCGCCCTCCATCGCCCGCCACAGCGGATCGAGGAAGTCCGGCAGGCGGTCGGGGAAGGGCCGCGCCTCGGCCAGGAGCGCGCGGAACGCCCCGCCGGGAAGAAGGCCGACGTCGTCGGCGAAGGCGGTGAACATGCAGCGGATGAGGAATTCCGCGACGGTCTTGGGCGGGTGCCGCCGCTCCAGGCTGCGGGCGAGGATCGCGAGGCGTTCGGCGATGTCGCGCGTGACGCCCGCCCGGTGCGCGGCGGGGTCGAGCGACAGCGGGGCGGTCCACACCGCGTGCAGCCGCCGGCGGATCGCCGGATCGGCGAGGTCCTCCAGCCGGATGCGGTGGGACCGCGCGTCGGGGAAGGGGAGGTAGGCCTTCCCCAGCCCTGAGAAGTCGGCGTACAGCTCGATCACGTGGCCGATGTCGACGACGACGAGGAAGGGCGGCCAGCCCTCCTCCGGCGGCAGCGACTTGGCGTAGCGCTCGGCCTGGGCGCGGGCCGCCTTCATCATCCGGTCCCAGACGGGGCGGGTGGGGGCGGCGCCGGGGAACAGGTCCGCCTGGTCCGGCCGCTCGCGCTTCGGCGACTGCTTGGCCTCCAGCACGAAGCAGTCGCGGCGGTAGCAGTCGATGAAGTTGGCGACCGCGCCGCCGTCCTCGTCCAGCTTGCGGACCGTGCGCTCCCAGCAATAGTCGTCGCCCGTCTCCGGCCCCGGCGGATCGACGCCGATCAGCGCGCAGAGATCGCGCACGAACTCCTGATAGTTCGCACGCTCCTTGCCGCCCGCCGCCCGCCAGCGCGCGACGAAGCCCTCGATGTCGGCGCAAACGGGTTGCATCGAACTCCCGTCATACAACCTTGACGGGTCCGACGATACGACGTGCGCCGTGCGGTGGGAAGGGGGTGCCGCCGCGAGGATCGTCCCGCGACGGGCTCAGGACGGGGGGGGCGTCACCAGGACGGGGGGGGCGTCACGAGGACGGGGGGGGGGGCGTGCCGGACCGCCGCGATCAGATCGCGGTCATCTCCGCCTGGTCGCTGAGGATCGTCCGCAGCCTGTTCAGCGTCTCGCGCGCGGTCACGTGGTCGGGGACCGCGGCGGTCTGGCCGTAGGCGTCCTCCACGCAGGCGAGCGCGTTGATCAGCGACGTGAGGACGTGGCCGATGCGCCAGAAGTAGCGGCGGATGTTCTGCAGGAACATCACCAGCGGATAGGGGTTGTGGCGCCGGTTGAAGAAGGTGATCGCCGTCTCGAAGGTGAAGAAGATGTCGTCCATCTCCTTCGTGTATCCGGCCATCCGCTCCGACACGTCGGCGTGGAGCATCTGGTAGAGGCCGCGGTCGGCGGCGGGCAGGCGGGCGAGGTCGGTCGGCTTTTCCGCCGGTCCGCCCAGCCACGTGTCGACGAACGTCAGGCTGCCCTGCGCGACGTCATAGATGTGCTTGTAATAACAAACCCCCTGGAAGGCGAAGAGCATGTCCGGCGCCTGCGCCTTCTCGAACCCGAACGCCTCCATCAGCATGACCGAATCGCTGGCCACCGGCGCCCAGAGCGAGGCGACGATGCGCTCGATCTGCGCGTCGGTGGCGCCGCCGAACGGCTCGAACGCCTTGGTCAGGATCGGCAGGAAGCGGCGGCGGATGAGGGCCTTGGTCTCGCGCTCCTCGCTCTCGGTGATCCGTACCGCCCCCGCCGGCAAGGCGATGCCCAGCGTGTCGAACCGCACCTTGAGCAGGAACGGGTCGAGGGAGGGGATGTCGTCCATCACCATCAGCTTGACGAGGTCGGGGTCGGCCGACCGGGTGTTGCGGGCCAAGTCGATCCCGAAGAACTCCTTCAGGAAATGCTGGTGGCTGCGCCGGCGCAGATAGATGCCGGCCCCGCCCTCCATCGGCTGTTTCGGGTCGTTGGGGACGTAGATCCCCGTCTCGACCGGGCGGTCTTCGACCCGCACGAGGCCGCGTGCGCCGCCCCGCGACCGGCCGCCGCCGAAGTTCGGATATTTGAAGATGATGGTTTCGTAGAGGCTGTCGCGGGTGAAGAGGCGGGCTTCGGGGGGGCCGGTCGCCACCTCCCGGATCAGGTTGAGCGAGGTGGCGCTGGTGCCGTGGACGATGCGGTAGAGCATCGGCGCGGTCCGTGCCTGGTCCTGGGCGCCGTCGTCGCGCCGTCGTGACCCGATGCGGCTCACAGGACCTGGCCTCCCGTCCGGGGTTCGAACGCGGTTGGGATACTAGCCGTTCGACGGTTCCATGCATCTATCCGAAAGGCTGCGACCGGACGTTGCCCAGCCGCCCCGACCTGCCCCGTTCCGTCCCGCCCCGTTCCGTCTCTCAGCCGGCCCCTCGGCCCCGCTCCCGCGGCCAGCGGGCCAGCGCCGCCCACCAGAGGACGAGGACGCCGACGAAGGGCAGGAGCACCAGGAGCCCCCAGAGCGGCCCGCGCCCGGCGCGCGAGAGAAGGAGGCCGTAGGCGACCATCGTCCAGGTCACCACGACGGCGACGACCAGCCACGCGATCCAGTCCGGCAGGGCGGCGAGGTAGGAATGGAGTTGCGGAAGCGCCTGCATCGTCGCCTCACCGCCCGGTGCGCGGATGGACCGCCGGCGGCGGGTCCGGCAGGTTCGGCCAGGCGCCGCGCACCAGCAGCGTGACCGCCAGCGGCGGCCCCACCAGCGGCAGGAACATCAGCCACGCCGGCCATCGCGCCCGACCGGCCCGGTCGGCGATCCGCATCAGCGGCCAGACCGACAGGGCGGCCATGATCAGGTGGATGACGATCGGTTCGCGCAACAGGTCCACGGGTGCTCCTCCGGCCGGACGGGGGTGAATATGGCGTTGCCGCGGGCGGTGTCGATGGCCCGCGGCGGTGGAGCGCGGCGCCGTCGAAGACCGGCGGGTGCGCCGGTGTGCGATTTGCCATCCGTGCGTGCGATCCGGTCGGCGATGCCGGTGGGCGGAAGCGTGAGGGGGACGCGCCCCCGCGCGACGCCGACCGTCGGCCCGTTCCAAGAGGATTGCGCCCGGGGCGGGCCGCCCTATTGTGCGCGCGACCCGTCCGCCACCGCCCCGCACGCCCGTCCTTGTCCTCGCCGCTCGACGCAACCACCCGCCGCCTCGCGCTCCGCGTCTGGGCCGACTGGGTCCGCCCCTATCGCTGGCGGGTCGCGGTGGCGCTCGTCCTGATGGGGGCGGTGGCGCTGGCGACGGGCGCCTATCCGCTGGTGATCGACTGGACGTTCGACGCGCTGGCGGCGGGCGACGCCGGATGGATCATGCTGGTTCCGCCGGTCATCGTGGCGGTGACGGCGGTGCGCGGCGGCCTCCTCTACGCCCAGACCGTGGCGACGGCGTGGGTGGTGAACCGGGTCGTCGCCGACCTCCAGGCGGGGCTGCACCGCCACCTGCTGTCGGCCGACCTCGCCCAGATCCAGGCGGAAGCGACGGGCACGCTCGCCGCCCGCTTCACGGTGGACGCCGAGGCGTTCCGCAACGCGCTGAACCGCACCGTCACCGGGTCGGTGCGCGACAGCCTCACCGTCGTTTCGCTGCTCGCCTCCATGCTGTGGCTTGACTGGCTCCTCACCCTCATCGTGCTGTGCGTCTATCCGGTCGCGGCCATCCCCATCGTGCGCATCGGCACGCGCCTGCGCCGCACGGCCAAGGGCCTCCAGGCGGGCTACGGCGGGCTGACGGCCCAGCTCCAGGAGGGGCTGGCCGGGGCGCGGATGGTGAAGGCCTATCGGCTGGAGGACCACCAGGCCGCCCGCGCCCGCGCGGCGTTCGACGGCTTGCGCCGCCAGTCGATGAAGGCGGTGCGCATCCGCGGCGCGCTGGAGCCGATGCTGGACGTCATCGGCGGCGTGGCGGTGGCCGCCGTCATCGCCTTCGCCGCGTGGCGCATCGGCAGCGGCACGGGCTCGGTCGGCGACTTCACGGGCTTCGTCGGCGCGCTCCTGATCGCGGCGCAGCCGGTGCGCGCGCTGGGGTCGCTCAACGCCGCGCTGCAGGAGGGGCTGGCGGCGGCGGAGCGGCTCTATGCCGTGCTCGACCGGCCCGCCACGATCGTCGACCGGCCGGGGGCCACGCCGCTCGGCCGGGCGACGGGCGCCATCGCCTTCGAGGGGGTGACCTTCGCCTATCGTCCCGGGCTGCCGGTGCTGCGCGGCCTCGACCTCGCGATCGCCCCGGGCGAGACGGTGGCGCTGGTCGGCCGCTCGGGGGGCGGCAAGTCGACCATCCTCAACCTGCTGGTTCGCCTGCACGACGTGGACGGCGGGCGGATCACGGTCGACGGGCGGGACCTGCGCGACGCGACGATCGCGAGCCTCAGGGACAATCTGGCGGTCGTGGGCCAGGACGCGGTGCTGTTCGACGACACGGTCGCCGCCAACATCGCCTTCGGCCGGCCGGGCGCCACGCGCGGCGAGATCGAGGCCGCCGCGCGGGCGGCCGCCGCGCACGATTTCGTCATGGCGCTCCCACAGGGCTACGACACGCCCGTGGGGGAGGCCGGCGGGCGCCTTTCGGGCGGGCAGCGCCAACGCCTCGCCATCGCCCGCGCCTTCCTGCGCGACGCCCCGATCCTGCTGCTGGACGAGGCGACGAGCGCGCTCGACGCGGAATCCGAACAGGCGGTGCAGGAGGCGCTCGCCCGGCTGGCGACGGGGCGGACGACGCTGGTCATCGCCCACCGCCTCTCCACCGTCCGCGCCGCCGACCGCATCTGCGTGGTGGAGGACGGCCGGGTGATCGAGGAGGGGACCCACGCGGCGCTGCTGGCCCGGGGCGGTCGCTACGCCGACCTGCACGCGATCCAGTTCGCGGGGTAGGGGTTGCGTCTCCCCGCCCTGTTGGACAATATCTTGTCCAGACGGAGGGCGCGATGGACGTCTGCACCTACTCGGATCTGCGCGAGAACCTGAAGGCCCGGCTCGACGCCGTGTGCGACGGCCGGACCCCGCTGCTCGTCACACGCAAGAACGGCGCCGACTGCGTCATCCTCGACAAGCACGAGTACGACGGCCTGGTCGAAACGCTGCATCTCCTGCGCTCGCCTGCGAACGCCGCACGGCTCCTGGAGGCCGTCGCGCAGGCCGAAGCCGGTGACCTCGTCGAGCACGATCTCGCCGACGACGGCTTAACCGGGCCCGTCGCAGCGGAATGAAGCTCTCGTGGAGCCCCGGGGCGTGGGAGGATTACCTCCACTGGCAGTCGACCGACCGGGCCGTGCTTGCCCGGTTGAACGACCTCATCCGCGACGTGCGCCGGTCGCCCTTCCAGGGCATCGGAAAGCCGGAACCGCTCAAGGGCGACCTGAGCGGCTGGTGGTCGCGCCGGATAACCGGCGAACACCGCCTCGTGTACCGGGTCGCGGGGGAGGGCGCGGAACGACGGGTCGAGATCGCCCAGTGCCGCTATCATTACTGACAGGCTATTCCCGCTTCAGCAGGTCGTCGTACAGAACGTCCGCCCAGCGCTGGGAGCGGAAGCGGCGCTTCATGTCGACGGGGTCGTAGACCGTCTCGACCCAGGTCATGAAGTCCTCGCCCGTCCGGTCGCGGTGGACCCTGTACTCGTCGAGGAAGCGGTCGAGGACGCCGGCCTTGGACTGGCGCACGTGGCCGTAGCGCCAGGAGAGCTGCGCCTGCGCCTCCTCCACCGGCCGGCCCTCGCCCACCATCAAGAAGAGCGCCGACATCATCCCCGCCCGGTCCGAGCCGACCTTGCAGTGCAGGAGCGCGGGGTATTCGATCCGCTCGAACAGGTCCTTCAGGCCGCGGATCGCCTCCTTGGACGGCGGCTCGCGCGAGCGGATCGGATAGTCGACCAGCGCGATGCCGTGCCGGCGGCAGGCCTCGACCTCCATCAGGTAGGCCGCGCAGTCCCGCACGCCGCGCAGGTTCACGATCGTGCGGATGCCCTTGTCGGCGAGGCCGCCGATCTGGCCTGCCGTCGGCTGGTTCGAGCGCCACATGCGGTCGGACACCGGAAACCGGTTCGACCAGACGAGGCGGAAGACCGAATGGTCGACGAACAGCGCCTCCAGATGGCCGAGCAGGCGCTGGCGCCGCGTGGTCATGTCGCCGCGCGCGCGCTTGAGCCCGTTCGCCAGCCGCGCCGCCCAGGTGCGCACCGGGTGGCGCCGCTTGTGCGGGACGACGGGGGCCTGGGGCGTGGTGACGGGTTCGAGGCTCATGGGGATTCCGTGTGACGGCCGAGACTATATCGGTCGCCGCCGCCGCGGCGCAACGGCACCCGTCTCCGGCTCCTCCGTCCTCACGCCCCCGCGAGCCGCGCGGCCTTCGTCTCGGTCCGCGTGGCCTTCAGGAAGCTCGCCAGTTCCGTGCCGCCGGTGCCCACGGCCTTCTCGTCGCGGGCCATGTTGATGATGTAGCGCACGGCGATGCCGGTGTGCGCCTTGCGCAGCCCGTCGATCGTGTCGACGGTGGCGTCGTAGGCGTCGCGCGCCGCCCCGCCCGCCCGGGCGCACAGGTCGCGCACCGACGCGCCCTCGCCCAGCGCCGACAGGAACCGCCGGTGCCCCGGCGTCATGTAGCGCCGCATGTCGGTGAGGAAGCGCGACGTGTCGTGCCCGTCATGGACGATGCCCAGCGTCACGTCGATCGCCTGGACGAGGGCCGACTGCGCGGCGCTGCCGCCCGCATAGGGGCGGGGGCCGGTGTCGTCCGCCCCCTCGTAGACGAGGCCCGGGGCGGGCCAGCTCGCCACCCACGGGCGGACGCGGTGATAGAACGCCCAGGGCGCGCACCATTCGGCCGTCCGCTCCAGCATCGCCGTCATCCGCTCCGTGGCGGCGGCGATGCGGCCCAGAAGCGGCACCAGCGCCTCGGCGTCCCCGGCGGCGGCGGCGCGCTTGGCGGCGATCATGGCGGGGATCGCGTCGCGCCCCTCCAGCTCGACGCCCAGTTCGATCTGGAAGAACCAGCACTCGTCCGCCCCGCCGAGGAAGCGGACGGGCGTGTCGAGATTGTCGAACGCCACGGGGGCCGCGGGGTCGACCCGGCGCCAATTGTGGAGGGTCGAGCCGTAGTGGATGATCGGGACCCGCCCCATCCGCTCCGAGAGCAGGATCAGCGGCCGGCCGATGGATGCCGGCACCCGGCGCGCGGGCTCCGCCCCGCCCCAGACGAAGGCCGAGGCCAGATAGACGAGGAGCAGCAGCCCGCGCTCCTCCTCCCGCCGGCCCGAAAGGCCCGCGGGGTCGAGAACGGGCATGGTCTCGATCGCCGCCCGCGCCCGGCTGGTGACGAGCAGCGCCGGCAGGTCCGCCCCCACCCTGTCCCAGACCGCGAAGGCGTCGGGAAGGCGGGGGAGCGGATCCTCCCCGGGCAGGAACCCGTTGGCGGGGTCGAGGTCGAAGGCGGCGAGGTCGGCGAAGGCGTCGGTCACGGTCCGTGTCCGGTCGGTTACGGAAGCCGCTCAGTATCCGCCCGCGGGCGGGTCCGGAGCAATGGGCGGGGGGGCTGATTGAAGGCCTATCCTCCGTTTGCTACCATCACGCGTGCCCCGCAGCCGGAACAGGTGTGGAACATGTCGGTCCTTCCGCTGGGAACCGCCGAAACGCTCGTCGGAGCGCTTGTCGTCTTCGCCGTGCTGCTGGTCCTGCTGGGCGTCAAGACGGTGCCGCAGGGACGCAACGACACGGTCGAGCGCTTCGGCCGCTACACGCGGACGCTGCAGCCGGGCCTCGGCATCATCGTGCCGGTGATCGAGCGCATCGGCATGCGCCAGAGCATGATGGAAACCGTGCTCGACGTGCCCTCGCAGGAGATCATCACCAAGGACAACGCCATGGTGACGGTGGATGGCGTCGTTTTCTATCAGGTGCTGGACGCGGCCCGCGCCTCCTATGAGGTGACGAACCTGACCCAGGCGATCTTGAACCTGACGATGACCAACGTCCGTACGGTCATGGGATCGATGGACCTCGACGAACTCCTCTCCCAGCGCGACCAGATCAACGGCCAGCTGTTGCGGGTGGTCGACGAGGCGACGGCCCCCTGGGGCGTCAAGATCACCCGCATCGAGATCCGCGACATCCAGCCGCCGCGCGACCTCGTGGACAGCATGGCCCGCCAGATGAAGGCGGAACGCGACCGCCGTGCCTCGATCCTGGAGGCCGAAGGCCAGCGCCAGTCGGCCATCCTGCGGGCGGAGGGCGAGAAGCAGGCGGCGATCCTGCGTGCGGAAGGGGCGCGGGAGGCGGCCTTCCGCGACGCCGAGGCGCGCGAGCGACTGGCGGAGGCGGAGGCGAACGCCACCCGCCTCGTCTCGGAGGCGATCGCAGCCGGGAACGTGCAGGCCCTCAACTACTTCGTGGCGCAGCAGTACGTGGAGGCCCTGAAGGCGGTGGCGACGGCGCCGAACCAGAAGCTGCTGATGCTGCCGGTCGAGGCGGCGAACGTGATCGGCGCCATCGGCGGGATCGCCGAGATCGCCCGCGCCGCGTTCCCGGCCGACGCGACGGCGGCGCCCGCCGCCCGGCGCGGCAGAGTGCCCGGCGCCGGCTGATCCTCATGCCCGACCTCACCCCCTGGCACTGGTTCGTGCTGGCAGCGCTCCTCGTCGGGGCGGAGATGGTGGTGCCCGGCGCCTTCCTGGTCTGGATCGGGGCGACGGCGGCCGTCGTCGGCCTCGTGGCGCTCGCCGTGCCGGCTCTCGGCACGATGGCGGCGCTGGCGCTGTTCGCCGTGCTGGCCATCGCCTCCATCGCCGGGGCGCTGGCGTTGCGGCGGCGCGGGCGGCCGTCGTCGAACGATCTGAACGACCCGATGGGCCGCCTGATCGGCACGACGACGGTGCTGGAGACGGCGATCGTCAACGGCCACGGCCGCGCCCGCGTGGCCGACGGGGCGTGGAGCGTGACCGGCCCCGACCTGCCCGTGGGCACGCCGGTGCGGATCGTCGCCGTCACGCAGGCGCGCCTGACGGTCGAGCCGGTCTGACGCCGCCCCGTCAGCCGCCCGGGCTGCGCCGCAGGAGCATCGGATCGACGACCCCGCGAAAGCAGCCGAGCGCGTAGGGGAACGTTCCGGTCAGATGATAATGATAGACCGACCTCACCGTCCCGTCCGGCTGGGGCGCCGGGCCCGTGTGCCCGTGGCATTCGTCGAGGTCGGCCTCCGCGACCGGCTGCCCGTCGGCGTCCTCCGCGCCGTGGATGGCGAACCCGTCGAGCGCCCAGCCCACCGTCGGCGCATGGCGGCCCGGCTCGGCCTGCGGCAGGCAGGGGGACGGGCCGTGGATGTGGTAGACCCCGCCCGGCGCCGGATGGCCGCCGCAGGCGTCGAAGATCTCGTTCGCGACCGCGTCCCGCCGGTCGGCATCGAGCGCGTTGAAGATCGCGACACCGGTGACCGTGATCCCGATCGTGCCGAAGGGCAGGCAGCCCGGGGTGGGCGCGACCGTCGGCGCGGCCGGCAACGCGAGGAGCACCGCGCGCCCGGCGATCCGGTTCGGGTTGGGGTCGAAGCGGTGCGCCTCGGTGCCGCGCGGGACCGGAAAGATGCCGGTCGGCGTCGTCGGAAGGCCGTTCGTCCGGATCACCCGCCGGTCGCCCTCGACCGTCGCCGTCGCCGAACCGGCCCAGGCGACCGCACCGGGCACGACGGGCTTGGCGGCCGGGTCGACCGTGCCGTCGGCGGCGATCCAGGGGCGTGCCAGCGCCGGTCCCATCAAATCGAGCCGGCAGGCGAACAGCCCGCCCTTGGCCGGGGCGGACAGGGGGCGCCGGTCGACGGCCGCATGGAGGTGCCCGTCGTGGGCGAGGACGGGCGTCGCCGAGGTGAGAAAGGCGAGGAGTGCGAGGACGGGGCGGGGCATGGGCGCGGGCTCGGAAGGGGACGGGACGCGCCTGATACGGCCGATCACGGGTGGTGCCTGCGCGATCCCGGCGACGGCTGCGGCCACGTCTGCGAGCAACCGGGTGGTCCGCTCAGACGACATCGACCCGGTCGTCGCCGCGCGCGACGCAGCCGAACAGTATCAGAAGGCGGATGCCGGCCACCGCGAACCGCGTCCGGTTCTCCCGCAGCCCCGCGACGAGAACGTCGACCGTCGATGCCGCCAACCCCGCCCCCTCACGTCCGGACGGCGTCCGTCCGCACCGCCTTGAGGTCGAAGGCCGCCGCGATCAGGGCCTTGGTGTAGTCCTGCTGGGGTGCTTCGAAGATCTGGCGGGTGGTGCCCTGTTCCACCACCTTGCCGTCCTTCATCACGATCACCTCGTTCGACAGCGCGCGGACCACCTTGAGGTCGTGGCTGATGAACATGTAGGCGAGGCCGTGCTTCGACTGGAGGTCGCGCAGGAGGTCCACGATCTGCGCCTGCACCGACATGTCGAGCGCCGAGGTCGGCTCGTCCAGCACCACGAACCGCGGCTTCAGCACCATGGCCCGCGCGATGGCGATGCGCTGGCGCTGGCCGCCGGAGAACTCGTGCGGATAGCGGTGGCGCATGGCGGGATCGAGGCCCACCTCCTCCAGCGCCTGGGCGACGGCCCGGTCGCGGTCCGATCTTGAGCCGATGCCGTGGATCTTCAGCCCCTCGGCGATGATCTGGCCGACCGACAGGCGGGGGCTCAAGGATCCGTAGGGGTCCTGGAAGACCACCTGCATCTGCCGGCGCAGCGGCCGCATGCCCGACGGGCCCAGCCCCTGTACGCCCTTGCCGTCGAAGAAGATGCCGCCCTGGCTCTCGGTCAGGCGCAGGATGGCGAGGCCCAGCGTGGTCTTGCCCGATCCGCTCTCGCCCACCACGCCCACCGTGTGCCCCGCGCGCACCGACAGGCTGATGCCGTCCACCGCCTTCACATAGTCGACCGTGCGCCGCAGGATGCCGGCCTTGATGGGGAAGTGGACCTCGATGTCCTCCGCCTTCATCACCGTCGGCGCGTCGGGCGAGGGCGCGTCCACGGCCCCCTTCGGCTCGGCCGCCAGCAGGCGCTGGGTGTAGGGGTGCTGCGGGCTCTCGAACAGGCGCCTGGCGTCCGCCTGCTCCACGATCTCGCCCTTGTTCATCACGCAGACCCGGTCCGCCATCTTGCGCACCACGCCGAGGTCGTGGGTGATGAGCAGGAGCGCCATACCGAAGCGCGCCTGGAGGTCCTTCAGCAGTTCGAGGATCTGCGCCTGGATCGTCACGTCGAGCGCGGTCGTCGGCTCGTCGGCGATCAGGAGGTCGGGCTCGTTCGCGAGCGCCATCGCGATCATCACGCGCTGGCGCTGGCCGCCGGACATCTCGTGCGGATAGGCGCCGAGGCGTCGTTCGGCGTTGGGGATGCCCACCAGCTTGAGGAGTTCCAGCGTGCGGGCCCGCGCCTGCGCCCGGCCCATGCCCTTGTGCAGGGACAGCGTCTCGGTGATCTGCTTCTCGATCGTGTGGAGCGGATTGAGCGAGGTCATCGGCTCCTGGAAGATCATCGCGACCCGGTTGCCGCGCACCTGCCGCAACGCCTTCTCGTCCGCCCCCACCAGCTCCGTGCCGCGGAACCGGATCGAGCCCTTGGGGTGCCGCGCGACCGGATAGGGCAGCAGCTGGAGCACCGACAGCGCGGTCACCGACTTGCCCGACCCGCTCTCGCCCACCAGCGCCAGCGTCTCGCCCTTGGCGATCGAAAAGCTCACCCCGCGCACGGCCGGGATGGTCGCGCCGGAGGTGCGGAACTCGACCGCGAGATCGGTGACGTCGAGGAGCGGCTCGGCCATGGGACCTCCGGATGCGCGTGTCAGCCGAGACCCTTGCGCGGATTGAAGGCGTCGCGCAAGGCCTCGCCGATGAAGACGACGAGGGTGAGGGTGATCGCGATGACGAAGAACCCCGTCAGCCCCAGCCACGGCGCCTGGAGGTTCGCCTTGCCCTGGTTCAGCAGCTCGCCCAACGACGGCGAGCCCGGCGGCAGGCCGAAGCCGAGGAAGTCGAGCGCCGTGAGCGCCGTGATGCCGCCCGCCATGTTGAAGGGAAGGAAGGTGAGGGTGGCGACCAGCGCGTTGGGCAGCACGTGGCGAACCATCACCGCCGCGTCGGGAGCACCCAGCGCCTTGGCCGCACGGACGTAGTCAAGGTTGCGGGCGCGCAGGAACTCGGTCCGGACCAGCTGCGACATCCCCATCCAGGAGAAGATGAGAAGGAAACCCAGGAGCCAGAAGAAGCTGGGGGTGATCACGCTGGCCAGGATGATCAGCATGAACAGGGTCGGGAGCGACGACCAGATCTCCACGAACCGCTGCATCCCGAGGTCGACCCAGCCGCCGAAATAGCCCTGCACCGCGCCCGCCGCGAGCGCGATCACCGTGGACAGCGCCGTGAGCGTCAGCCCGAACAGGACCGAGATGCGGAAGCCGTAGATGACGCGGGCGACCACGTCGCGACCCTGGTCGTCGGTGCCGAGCCAGTTCGCGGTGGAGGGCGGGGCGGGGGCGGGCACCTTCAGGTCGTAGTTGATCGTGCGATAGGAGTAGCGCAGCGGCGGCCACACGGCCCAGCCCTTCTCGGCGATCAGCTCCCGCACGTAGGGATCGCGATAGTCGGCCTCGGTCGGAAACTCGCCGCCGAAGGTGGTCTCGGGATAGGTGACCAGGACGGGCACGTAGAGCCCGCCATCGTAGGAGACCAGGATCGGCCGGTCGTTCGCGATCACCTCGGCGAACAGCGACACGACGACGAGCGTGCCGAAGATCCAGAACGACCACCAGCCGCGCCGGTTCGCGCGGAAGGCGTGAAGGCGCCGCAGCGTGACGGGGGAGAGGGGGGGGTCATGGGGTCTGGCCCCCCCCTCTCCCTGTCCCTCCCCCCGAGGGGGGGGAGGGGACGCGGCTCGACGTGTCGCCCATCCGACTCCCCTCCCCCCCCCGGGGGGAGGGGGTGGGGGAGAGGGGGGGCGCCGTCCCGACGGCCTCCCGAATGGCCGTGACCACGCCCTCGAGATTTTTGGTCACGTCCGCCGCCGCGAAGCGCTGAACACGGAACCCGGCCGCGCGGAGTTTCGCGTCCCGTGCAGCGTCCGACCGCCATGTCAGATCGTGATGCGCGCCGTCGACCTCGACGACCAGCCGGGCGGCGTGGCAGACGAAGTCGACGGTCAGGCCGGCGATGGGTTCCTGTCGGCGGAAGCGGAGACCAATCCGGTTCCCGCGAAGGGCGGACCAGAGGAGTATCTCCGGCGGCGTGGACGATCGACGCAGGTCACGGGCGCGGGACGTCTGCTCCGCGGATGCGGCTCGTTTCGCGTCCTTGGAGACGCCGGGCCAGCGGCGGTCCCCCTCTCCCTGTCCCTCCCCCCGGGGGGGGGAGGGGACGCTGTCGGACGTGTCGCCCATCCGACTCCCCTCCCCCCCCCGGGGGGAGGGGGTGGGGGAGAGGGGGGGCGCCGTCCCGAAACCTGCCGATCCCGCCATCACACCCGCCGCGCGTCGAAGTCGATCCGCGGATC
>CANGXM010000058.1 GCA_947457845.1 Rhodospirillales bacterium
AGCTGCACGGGCCCCAGCCGCGCCCCCCCGGGCAGGCGCATCCGCCCGAACAGGCCGCGCGGCCCGGCGCCACCCTCCGCGGGGGCGGTCATGCCCGGCCCCGCCGCAGCCGCGGGTCGATGACGCGGAAGAGCACGTCGGTCGTCGCGTTCACCATGAACACCATCATCGCGATGACGAAGACCGCGGCCTGGACCACGGGGAAGTCGAGCACCTGGACCGACGTGATGAGGAGCCGTCCCAGCCCCGGCCAAGCGAAGATCACCTCGGTCGTCAGCGCGCCCGACAGGAGGAAGGCGAACTGCGTGCCCACCAGCGCCGTCGCGCCGAGCAGGGCGTTCGGCATCGCGTGGCGCACGAGGATCTCCAGGGGTGCCGCGCCGTTCGCCCGGGCGGTGCGGATGTAGTCCTCGCGGAGCGCCTCGGCGACGTTGGCCGCCAGCACCCGGGTCAGCTTGGGAACCAGGAAGGCGGCCAGGGTAACCGACGGCAGCACCCAGGACGCCGGCCGGTCGCTGCCGATCGAGGGCAGCCAGCGGAGCTGCACGGCGAAGACATGGATCAGCACGAGCCCCACGACGTAGCCGGGGATGCCCTGGGCCACGAACACCACGCCCGAAACCGCCCTCCGGTCCGCCGCGTCGGGGCGCATGCCGAGCCAGGCGCCCAGCGGCACCGCGACGGCGAGGTTGAGGGTCAGCGCCAGGAAGGCCAGCGTCATCGTCGGCCAGAGGCGCTCCACCACCAGCGTGAAGGCCGGCAGGTCGGCGGCGATGGAGCGTCCGAAGTCGAGCGTCGCCAGGGTCGCCATGTAGCGCAGCCACTGTTCGACCAAGGGCCGGTCGAGCCCATAGGCCTCGCGGATGAGGGCGAGGAGTTCCGGCGTCGCCGAGTCGCCGGCGATGATCGTCGCCGGGTCGCCCGCGAAGCGCAGCAGGAAGAACAGGACCGTCGACAGCGCGAACAGCAGCACCGCGAGTTCGATCGCGCGGTCGCGCAACGGGCGGAGGAGCGAGGTCACGCGCCTTCCCCCGTCGCCACCAGCTCGATCCTCTCGCCCGCCGCACCGGTCAGGACGGCGAAGGGCCGGCCGTCGTACGGGGGCTCGTCCGGCCCCCGGGCGGTCCCGGCGCCCGGCCCCGGGATCGCGAAGGTCACTGCGACCACGCCGCCGGCCAAGCCGGACCGGCCGACGGGTCGCGCCGGCCGACCGGAGGGAAACTGGTCGATCTCCACCGCGCACTCCCCCGCGATCTGCAGCGTGCTGATCCGGTGCTCCGTCGATCCGGGCAGGCCCATCGCCGCGTTCAGCACCGGCACCGCCACCGGCCGATCGGTCACGCGGACGGCGCCGAACCGCGCCTCGTACACGGCGCGGGCGGCCTCCAGGTCGGGCGCAGCCAGCACGGCGATGAAGGCGCGGTCGACGGCCGTGCGCGCCTTCGCCAGCCGGAACGCCCCGGAATAGGCCCGCAGGTCGGTGAGGTAGAGGGCCTCGCCCCCCGGTCCGGCGACCTGCATCGCCAGGATGTCCGGGTTGCTGCCCAGCGGATGCGGCGGCCCGAGCATGCGGAACGGACCCCCCTCCAGCCGGCTGGCGAGCGCCGGCACGTCGATCACGGCGAGTTCGACCGCCGCCCAGCCGGCCATGGCGAGCGGCTCCGGCGGCACGGCGTCCGTCTCCAGAAGTCGGATGCCGCCCGGCCCGCCCGCCGACGGATCCAGAATCGCCCATCGGCGCCCCGCGGCGGCCGGGGCGCCCCAGGCCGCCGCCACGTCCGGGTCGAGACGGCCCCGCGCGACCGGGACCAGCGAAAGCCAGCGCGCGTAGGCGTCCACGGCGACGTCCAGGTCGGGAACCGAAACGGTGACGGAGAGAATGGGACCGACGGCGGGTCCCGCTTGACCGGGCATCGGCGAGGCTCGATGATTAGGAGTGTATACAGGCACGGCGTTCGAGCGGAGACAAGAGGGCATGTCCGATACGGTGATCGACGCGCGCGTCAAGGGTCCCACGATCGACGACCTGGGGGCGTGGCGCCCCGAGGAGATCCCGGAGATCGCCGGCATCCTGGCGATGAAGCGGCACTGGAGCGGCAACCTGTTCCTCAAGGTCCGCGACGAGTACGAGGCGGCGACGCGCGGCATGGGTCCGCTCGACCACGCCACGGCACGGCCGATCGTCGAGGGGCTGAGGACGCTTCGGTACATGCTCTGGTACGACCGCTTCTGCCAGGACCGCATGTGGCAGACGGTGGGGCGCATCGTCGGCTCCCGGATGGACGAATGGGCGAAGGCGATCGAACCACGCCCCGACGACCTCGGCACGCTGGAGACGGTGGGCGACTTCACCTATCCCGGCTACTACGAGACGCTCGACTTTCACCGACAGGACGGCGGCGTGTGGCGGGACGTCCGCGGCGCCGTCGTGTACATGCTGGGCGCCCGGCTGGTCCACGTCGGGCGAAACGACAGGTTCGAGCTGCACGACCACATCGCCCGCGCCATCGAGATGCCGACCCCGCCCAAGCGGATCCTCGACATCGGCTGCGGCTTCGGGAAGAACGCCTTCTCGCTGAAGGCCCGCTGGCCGGACGCGGAGGTGCACGGCATCGACCTCGCCGCCCCGTGCCTCGCCCTCGCGCGGCGCATGGCGACCGAGCGGAACCTGACCATCCACTGGCGGCAGGCGGACGCGGAACTGCTGCCCGATCCGTCCGACGGCTACGACCTGATCACGATCGCCATGGTGATGCACGAGCTGCCCAAGCCCGCCATCGACAACGTGCTGCGCGAGGCGCTGCGCGTGCTGCGGCCCGGCGGGCGGCTGGTGATGCTGGAGAACCGCTACATCGGCGACCCGCTTCGGGACTGGGTCCTCGCCTGGCACTCCGACCTGATCGCGGAGCCCTACTGGCGGCCCTGGCGCGACCTCGACCCCGCGGCGGAGTGCCGGGCGGCAGGCTTCGCCGAGGCGCGGACCGAAAAGTGGTACACGCCGCATTTCACCCCGGCGATGGAGGCCGACCCGCGCAAGTGGTTCATTCCATGGGGCATGACGACCGCGGTGAAGGGCTGATACCATGGATGATCTCGGCACGCCCCGGACGCTCCTGACCGAGGCCGACACCGACCGGGTGTCGACGGTGGCGCACAACCTCGCGATCGAACTGGCGGCGCTGACGGGCCGGCTCGCTGCGCTGGAGGCGAAGGTGGAGGGCCGGCCCCCGCCGACGCCGACGGAGGTGCAGGCCCTGGTCTCTGCCGTCATGGCCCGCGTGCTGACGGGCTGACCATGTCCCTGCCGCTCGACCACCGGGGCCGGCTCGACTTCGTGCTGACGCTGCGGCGGCGGTGGGCGGACACCGTCTATCCGGCGGTCAAGGCGGCGTACGACGCGCGCGCCGCCGCCGCACCGACGGGCGACACGGCCGCGATCGTCCACGCCCTGCCCGCGTATCCCTGGTTCGCCTGGATGGAACGGGGGTCGCAGAAGATGCTGTGGCGCGCGGTTTCCGAGGCGGTCGCCGCCGTACCCGCCCCGCCCGAGCCCGCGGCGGACGGCCCGGCGACCCTGGAACTCGATCCCGCGCTGGCCCTGCCCGACTGGTACACGGACTGGGACATCCACGTGCAGCCGGGCGGCATCTGGCGCACCGACGCCCAGGCGCGGGTCTACGAGCTGGGCGCCAAGCTCGTGATGATGGGCGACAACGACGACTACCGGTTCCACCGGAGCTTCGTCGACACCGCCCTGCCGAAGCGGCACTACCGCCGGATCGTCGACCTCGGCTGTGGCTTCGGCAAGTCGGTGTGGCCGATGAAGCAGGCGTTCCCGGGGGCGGAGGTGATCGGGATCGACCTCGCATCCCCCTGCCTGCGACTGGCAAAGCGGAAGTGCGACGGGCTCGGGCTCGCGGTGCGGTTCCGGCAGGCCGACGCGCGGGCGACGGGGCTCGAGACCGGCTCGGCCGACCTCGTCACCTCCACGATGCTGGTGCACGAGATGCCGGTGGACGCGCTGGAGGCACTGGTCGCTGAGTGCGCGCGCCTCCTGGCGCCGGGCGGCGTCCTTCGCTTCCTCGACTTCCAGCCGACCGGCGACCCGTTCCGCGACCTCGCCATGCGCGAGCACGGGGCGCGCAACAACGAACCCTTCATGCCCGGGATGATGGACGCCGACCTGCCGGCGATGGCGGCGCGCGCCGGGCTCGCCGGGGGTCGCTGGGTCGCCTTCGACGAGCGCGGGGCCGGCCTGCTCGACGCTGCGCGCTGGCCCGAGCGGGCGGAATGGCACTTCCCGTGGGCGGTGTTCGAGGCGGAGCGGCCGGCGTGAGCGACCTCGGCGCCTTCGGCGATCCGAACCTCGACCGGCTCACGGCGGTCGTCTTCGAACTGGCCTCCCAGCTCCACGTGGAGCGGCAGCGGCGGATGGCGCTCGAGACGGTGCTGGTGCGCGCGGGCGCGATCGAGCCCACCACGCTGGCCGCGCTCGCCGACGACCCGGCCTTCCTGGCGTCCGCGCGGGCCGAACTCGACGCCGCGTTGCGCCGGCTCCTCCGCCCGCTGACCGAGGACGGCGATGCCCGCGGCCCGCTGCGGGCGGAAACGCCGGGCGACTGACCTGCGAGGACCCCATGGCCCGTCCCTGGATCGAGTTCGTCCAGTCCCAGCGCCTACCCTGGACGGCGCACGACCTGTGGGGCGTCAGGCCCGGGATCGAGGCGAAGATCCTGAGCCGCGACCCCGACGACGGGGCCGCGAGCCTGCTGGTCCGCTATCCCGTCGGCTGGAACGAGCCGGGGCCGCCGGTCCTGGCGGTGGACGAAGAGGTCCTCGTCCTCGACGGCGCGCTGACGGTCGGCGACCGGTCGCACGGCACCATGGGCTACGCCCACCTGCCCGGCGGCTGCGTGCGTGGGCCAATGGCGGCGCCGGCGGGGGCGGTCGCGCTCGTCTTCTTCTCCGGCACCCCGCGGCCCGGCCCCGCGGGCGGATACGACCCCGCGCGTCTGTTGCCTGGGGTGGACGCCCTTGCGATCCCCTACACCGGGAACTTCCACCCGCAGTTCCCGCCGGGCGCGGGACGCAAGATGCTGTTTCAGGATCCGGCGACGGGCGACCAGACCTGGATCCTCGGGACGCTGCCCCTGCGCTGGGCGGAGCGGTCGGAGGTTCATCCGGTGGTCGAGGAGATGTACCTGCTGTCGGGCGAGGTGCACGGGAACCGGGGCGTGATGCGCCCGGGCGCCTATTTCTGGCGCCCGCCACTCGTCGCCCACGGCCCCTACGGCAGCCTGACCGGCAACCTCTATTTCTTCCGCACCAAGGGCGGGCCGCTGTCGACCGACTACGTCGATCCGGAGCGCCCGTTCCGCTGGTGGCCCGGCGACGATCCCGTCCTGCCGCCAGAGATGGCGGCGGCGGTCGCCGGCGACGCCACCCACGCCCCGCGGCCGTGGTGAGGGAACCATGACCGGGACCGCCATCCGCATCCGCCGCGGTTTCGTCGACGTCGGCGAGGGGCAGGCCCACTACCGGACCGCCGGCGCCGGCGGGACGCCGCTGGTCCTGTTGCATCAGGCCTCGGGCTCGGCGCGGATGATGGAGCCGCTGATGCGGCACCTCGCGCAGACCCGGCGGACGATCGCGATCGACCTCGCGGGGAACGGGGATTCCAGTCCTGCGCCGATGGCGGAACCGACGATGACCGACTATGCCGGCGCCGTGCTCGCGGCCCTCGACGGGCTGGGGGTGGAGCGGTTCGACGTCTACGGCTTTCACGCCGGCGCGAGCGCGGGTCTGGAGGCGGCGATCGCCCGGCCCGACCGCGTGCGCCGCCTCGTGCTCGACAGCCTGTCGCTTTACGATCCCGCGGAGCGCGCGGCGATGGAGGCGCGCTACCTGCCCCGCATCGCCCGCCACCCGCACGGGCTGCACCTGTCGGCGGTCTGGCACTACGTGCGGGACACCTACCTGTTCTGGCCCTGGTTCGCCCAGGACGCCGCCCATCGGCGGGCGGTCGACGTCCCGTCGACCCCGGCGCTGCACGACAAGGTCGTGGAGGTTCTGAAGGGTTTCGACGGGTTCGAGGCGCTGTACCTCGCGGCCTTCCGCCACGACAAGGCCGCCCGTCTGCCGCTGGTGCGGGTGCCGACGCTGGCCGTCTGCGGTCCGACGAACAGCCAGTTCGCCGCGCTCGAGCGGGTCGCCACGCTGGTGCCCGGCTGCGACCGGCTGGCCGTGCCGGGCACCTACGATGACGCGAACACGGCGGAAACGGCCCGATTGCTGGCCGGGTGGCTGGACGAGCCACGGGCCTAGAGCGGCTTGCGATCATTCTGGTTCGTCGCCTGCGGCGGTGAAGAACGCCCGAGCGCCGGTCCGCTCGATTGCCGCCCGCACGGCGGGCACCTTGTGGGCGGGCAGATTGTCCATGACCAACACCCCCGATCAAGTCGGGGGCAGGCTCCGGGGCGCAACGTCGGGGTCCCCGCCTCCGCGGGGGCAGGCTCCAGGCCAGGAACGCCGCACCGCCCATGGCACCACCCAGCGTGATCGGCGCGGTGACACCGGAGAGCCGGAGCGCGCCGACGAAGGTGGGGGTCTTCCAAAGGTCAGGTCCGGTTCGGCCTCGATCCAGCCCAGGATGAGGTCGTGGTGCGCGTCGATCCGATGGGAGCGATGGTTGCCCCCGCGCCTGTCGGGGGTCAGATCACCGCGCGTCCAGGCCCGGGGACACGACCAAGGTCGACCGACAACGCTTTGGCCATGAGGGCTGGCCTCCATCACCAGCCCTCATCTTGAATCACGAATGGCGCCCGGCGGGAATCCCGCGATTCAATTGCCGGTCAATCCGCTCCAGGCGCTGGGCGGTCGGACGATCCGTCGTCCGAAGCGATGCGGTTATGTGGTCCTGCCCGAGCAGACCGACCAGTCCCCTGGGCAAACGACGCCGCCAACGATAGCCGGCGCCTCGCCGGATGATGTGCAGGCCCACGCGATCGGCTCCGCGATGGGGTTCCGGTCGATCCCCCTTGACGTGTGTCACAGCTGTGTGTGCCACGGGGGTTGACGGAGCCCGGTTGCGGGGAGCGAACCCGTTGGACTTCCTCGGTTTTCAGGGTGGGCTGGTTGGGGCGCCAGGAGACGCCATTCGCGACCGACCACACCCGCAATCCCGCGGAAACCTTAGGGTCCACGCCCCTTGACGACCATCTGTGTGTCACACCCGTGGGGCCTTGACAAGGCCGCCCGCACATCGCTTGTGCGTCAACGGGGGCGCTCCGGCGTCCCGGGCGTCCGGTCAGGATCGCGGATTCCGGTCGGCGAGTTCCGCGCGCGGGCGCCCGCTCAGCTCGGCGAACACCGGATCCTGCCGCGAGAGCGCCTCGGCGACGCGCGCCGCATGGCGCCTGTGCTCGTCCGTCTCCCGGACGAGCGTCTCGAGCCAGCCGACCCGTTCCTTCGCCGTCGGTTGCCGTCGGTCGTACCGGTCCAGCCGCTTCATAACCGGCTCGATGCCCTCGTCGGGCACGGCGAGGAAGTCGCCGACGAGTTCCTCCTGCAGGTCCGACGGCTCCTTGGCAACCAGGAGGTCGCCCTTGACCAGGAACAGCCGGTATCCCCTGTCCGCCAGGAACCGCTTGGTCAACCGGTTCCTCTCGGCCGCGCCTTCGAATTCGATGCACTCGAAGACGACGACGGGACGGAACGCGTCGAGGAAGGCCTCCGAACTGAGGAGCGCCTCGTACTCGTGTCCCTCGACGTCGATCTTCATCGCGAAGGGCGGGCGCAGGAACGACGGGTTCTCGCGCACGCAGTCCGAGACGATCGTGTCGACGCGCAGCGCCACGGCCTGCTGGCCGCTTCCCTTGCTCACCGTTCCCCAGGCCTCGTCGCCGGCGTACTCCAGCAGGCCGTCCGCCGAGCTGGCCGCCGCCAGCACGATCCTCACGTTCGCGAAGCCGTTCGCGAGCGCGGCGTTGATCAGGCGCAGGCAGTTGCCGGGCAGAAGCTCCACCGCCAGCACGGCGCTGCCCGCGTGATAGATCCCGTCATCGGGACCGGCAGATCGCGGCGGATCGTCACCCGTCGGGCCTCGAAAGCCTGACCCGCGCGCCGCGAGGCGCGGTTCAGTCCCCTGACCTTTCCTGGTTCCGGCCGTACTCATGAAAGCGGAACTGGAACGGCGTACCGCCGCAACGCGGCGACCTCGCCCGCCGGATTCTGCTCCCCCCGAAAGTGGGTGTCCGGACGCCCGTCTCGTCGCAGCGCGAACCGTGCCGGTATTTCCGTAATCCGTGAATGAGGGACCGGCTGGCCGCCATGCGCATCATCTTCATGAACAACTACGACGCTCTGCGCCACGAACGGCTGTGGCGCGAAGCGCCGGACAGCTATCCCTCGCACCACCTCTGGGGCGTGCCGCACCTGCGGGCGATCGGCCACGACGTCGAGATCCTGCCCTACCCCGACGACGACACACGGCGCTGGTACGGCGGGCACATCGGCCTCTTCGGCGACCCGGTGCAGCAGAGGGCCGTCCTCGCGCGGCGCTCGCGCACGGACCTCGTTTACAGCGGCCATCAGAACAGTGCGCTCGGCCTCGCGTTCCTGCGCCGGTTGGGCCTGTTGCGCATTCCGGTGATCGGTGTGGTCCACCGCTCTTACCGGCCGTCCGCGCGCTCGCGCGCGTTCGTGAAGGCGATGCTGGAAGGCTACGACCGGCCGCTGATGTTCTCCGACCTGATCCGAAGGGACCTGAACCGCAGCTTCGGCGTGCCCATGGAGCGGATGCCGCTTCTCGACTGGGGCATGGACATGCGCACCGCACCGTGGAAACCGGCACCCCCGACGCTCCCCCGTGACGCCTTCATGCTCAGCGTCGGCAAGACCTATCGCGACTTCCCGACCATGATCGAGGGCCACCGGCGGACGGGCATGCCGCTCAAGGGCATCGGCTGGAGCAGCGTCGAGGACACACGCGGCGCGCCTCGACCGCCGCACGTCGAGGTCGTGGAACGGGCGGTGCAATGGTCCGACCTCGCCCCGCTCTATCGGAGTTGCTTCGCGGTCGCCATCCCGGTCGATCCCGAACGGGCGACTGGCTTCGCCAACACCTGCGGCCTGACGAGCCTGCACGACGCGATGGCGTTCGGCCGGCCGGTCATCATGACCCGCACCATCGGCCAGGCGATCGACGTCGAGCGCGAGAGGATTGGGATCCACGTCGCGCCTGGCGACGCCGACGGCTGGACGCGTGCGATCGAAACCCTACGCAGCGATCCTGCCCTTGCCGCGGAGATGGGACGTCGGGCCCGCCACCTCGCGGAAACCCGATTCAACATCGACCGCTACGGCCGAATGCTGGCCAACGTCGTCGATGACGTCGCGCTCCGCGATCCCATTCGCCGCCCCAAAGCGCGGACCGCCGCCTCGCGCCCCTGACGGCGATCCGGCGGACTCCCTTCCCCCATCGCGGCCGCCCAGTCCCTGGAAGGAACACCATGTCCCACGACCAAGACGGTTTCCCCAACCTCGTCCTGGTGACCGGCGGGGCCGGCTTCATCGGCTCGGCCTTCTGTCGGCACGTGTTGGCGGCATCGGACGCGAGGATCGTCGTCCTGGACCGGCTCACCTACGCGGCGAGCCTGGCGACCCTCGACCCCCTTCTCGGCACCGGTCGGGTCGAGTTGGAGGTCGCGGACGTCGCGGACCGTGAGGCGGTGAATCGGGTCCTTTCCCACCATCGACCCGATGCGATCGTCCACTTCGCCGCAGAGACGCACGTCGACCGGTCGATCGACGGGCCGGATGCCTTCATGCGGACCAACCTGATCGGCACGTTCAACCTTCTGGAGGCGGCCCGGATCCACTGGCAACGCCTGTCGTTGGCCGATCAGGCAGGATTCCGCATGGTCCACGTCTCCACCGACGAGGTGTTCGGCGAACTCGGACCCGACGGCGCTTTCCACGAAGGATCGCTCTACGCCCCCAACTCGCCCTATGCGGCGACGAAGGCCGGCGCGGACCACCTCGCCCGGACCTGGCACCGGACGTTCGGTCTCCCCGTGATCGTCACGAACTGCTCGAACAACTACGGCCCCCACCAGTTTCCCGAGAAGCTGATCCCCCTCACGCTGCTGAACGCGCTGGAGGGTCGGCGGCTCCCTGTCTACGGAACCGGTAGGAACATTCGCGACTGGCTGCACGTCGAGGACCACGCGCGCGGCCTGTGGGCCGCGTTGCTGCGTGGTGTCCCCGGCGAAGCCTACGCGTTCGGCGGCGGCGCGGAGCGGCGGAATATCGATGTGGTGCGCGCCATCTGCAACCGACTCGATCTGTTGCGTCCCGGCCGCGCGCCGCACGCCGGTCTGATCGACCACGTCGCCGACCGACCGGGACACGACTACCGCTATGCCATCGACGCGACGAAGGCCCGTCGCACGCTCGGCTGGACGCCGTCCTTCGCGTTCGAGGCCGGGCTCGAGGCGACGATCGACTGGTACCTAGCGAACAAGGCGTAGTGGCGGCCGCTGCGCGACCGGCACGACGGACGGACCAGGCTTGGGCTGTCCGTGCCGTCCGTACACCGCGCCAGCCCGGCCGCCGCGCCCGTCGACCGGCGGGCCCTCGTCTTCGGACGCAGCGGACAGGTGGCGCGGGAGATTGCCGCCCGTGCGGCGCGGAGCGGCTGGACCGTCGTCGCGGTCGGGCGGCCGGACGGCGACTTGCGCGACACGGCCGCGATCGACCGGATGCTGGACGCCACCCCCTGCACCGTCGTCGTCAATGCGGCGGCGGACACCGACGTGGACGGGGCCGAGAGCGACCCGGGTCGCGCCTTCGCCGTGAACGCAGACGGGGCGGCGAACCTCGCCGCGGCGTGCGCCCGGCACGGCCTGCCGCTGGTCCACGTCTCCACCGACTATGTGTTCGACGGACGGCTGGTCGGCCGGGGCTACAGGGAGGACGACCCCGTCGGGCCGCTCGGGGCCTATGCCCGCTCCAAGGCGGAAGGAGAGGCCGCCGTGCGCGACCTCTGCCCGCGCCACGCGATCGTGCGCAGCGCGTGGCTGTACAGTCCCCATGGCCGGAACTTCGTGCGCACCATGATCCGCCTCGCGGGCGAGCGAGACGAGGTGCGCGTCGTCGATGACCAGGTCGGCAATCCGACGGCCGCGGCCGACCTCGCCGACATGTTGCTGCGCGTCGCCGATCACATCACTGCCGACGCGGACCTCTCGGGAACGTGGCACTACGCAGGATCCGGCGCGGTGTCTTGGCACGGATTCGCCCGTGCCATCTTCGACACCATGGCGCAGGCGAGGATGCGGGTGCCCCGCCTCGTCCCGATACCCACTGTCGCATACCCCTCACCGACGCCGCGCCCCGCGAACTCCCGCCTCGACTGTGGCCGAGCGGCCGGAACGTTCGGAATCACCGCGCCGCCGTGGCGGGCGAGCCTTTCGGCGTGCCTGGACGCGCTGGGCGTGTCCGCCCGGCCGGAGCGGCTGACCGTCGGAAGCGACTGAGGTGCCGCCACGGATCCACGAGGGCATCCCGGCGGAATCCAACCGACCTCGGCCGGAACCGTTGGGCGGCGGAGCGATGCATCAATCGATGGGTCCGATGGTGAGCCGGTGACGCTGCCGAATGGCTGCTTCGAACGAGCGTCGCCTTCTCCGGGATCGGAACTTCAGGAGCCGGGTTGTTGAGACAGCCCGTACCCTGGAACGCGTCCGCCGCCACGATCATGTCCACTTGGACGACACTTACCGACGCCGTCCTGTCCGGCGGAAGCCGCCGATGGCATTGGACGCGGTCGTTCGTCCCGGCTCCGCGGCTCAGTGGAGTGTCCGCGCTCCTTGCCGTCCGGGGGCAGCGCCGGATCCCGACCTGTCCTCCCTGAGCCGACGGTCAGCCGCCGCACGGCCCCAAGGGACGCGGCGCGCGGATCTCGGCTTCGGAGGGAGGGTGGAATGGACATCGAGCGGCACGGCTTCGGCTTCGCCGTCGACATCGGACAGCAGCGGGCGTTCTCGGCCATCAGCGGCGACGACAATCCGATCCACCTGGATCCGGCTGTCGCCGCAGCGCACGGCTTCGACGGTCCCGTCGTCTACGGTGCGCTCATCCTGGGACAGGTGTCGCGCCTGATCGGGACCGTGGTACCGGGCCATGGCGCTCTCTGGCACGACGTCCGGATCGACTTCCGCGCACCGCTGGTCATCGACCGGCCGGCCGAGCTGGCGGCAACGGTCGAGCATCGGACCGACGCCCTCGGCATCGTCCGCCTCGCCTTCTCGGTGACGGCGAAGGGGCGGATGATCGCCAGCGGGAGCGCGACGGCGTCGCGGAGGCCGACCCCATGAGCGGCCGGACGCTCCTGGTCACCGGCGCCGGCGGCGGAGTCGGCGGCGCCCTGGTCGCGCGGGCGCTGGACGCTGGATGGCGCGTGATCGCCGGGCGGCGCGATCCGGAGGAGGCGCCGGGACCGCGGACGGATCCTGATGATCGGGTGTCTCGCCTGCGCATCGACCTCGCCGATCCGCAAGGCGTCGGCGCGGCGG
Source organism: Rhodospirillales bacterium (assembly GCA_947457845.1). GTDB lineage: Bacteria > Pseudomonadota > Alphaproteobacteria > Azospirillales > Azospirillaceae > CANGXM01. The sequence goes on from CANGXM010000058.1 coordinate 12,576, forward strand.
TCGACGCCTGTCCAGTGGAGGAGGTGACGGCGCTCGTACTCTGCGCGTCGCCCCCGCCACCTGTCCGCTCCTTCACGCGCACCACGGCCGCCGACCTGCGCGACCAGTTGGCCGTCGCCGCCGTCGGCAACCATGCGCTACTCGCCGCGGTGTGGCGGCGGTGGTTCCGCCCGGCGGGCGGCGGGCACGTGTTGGCGGTGCTGTCCTCGGCCCTCGGGCCGCCGGTCTCGGCGACCACGGCCGCGCACATGGCCTCCTACGTGACGGCAAAGGGCGCGCTCGCGGCGCTGATGGCCGCGGCCGTCGCCGAACTCGGCCGCGCCGGGCTGCGGGCGAGCGTCATCGCCCCCGGTCACGTGGAGACGGGAATGCTGGCCGCCTTCGACCCGCTGATCCTCGAGCGCGCCCGGGCCGCGACGCCGGACGGCCGCTTCCTCGAACCGGGCGCCGTCGCCGCCGCGATCCTCGCCGCGCTGGACGATCCCCCGCCGCCCGGCCGCCTGCATCAGATCCCCCTGCCCGAGCGTGCGGAGACCCGATGATGCGGCCCCCCGACCTGGCCTGGCTGCCGCCGGCCGAACCCGTCGCCGAGATGCTCGCCGCGAGCCGCGAGGCCGGTTCCGACGCGCGGCTTGCAGCCTTTCGCCGGCTCGCCGGCGGCGACCTCGACTTCCTCGCCTGCGCGAAGCTCGACCGCGCCTTCGCCGCATGGCGGGCGGAGGCGGCGGAGCCGGCCCTGCCACGCCTCCGGCTGGCCGTGCTGGCGACGCATACGGTCGACCACCTGTTTCCGGCCCTGCGGGTGGCGGCCCTCCGGCGGGGCCTCGTCCTCGACGTCCGCGCGGCGCCCTACGGACAGCTTCGCCAGTCTCTGACGGATCCCGCGCTCGCCAGCTTCGCCCCCGATTCGGTGCTGGTCCTGCGTGACACGGACGCGGCGGTCCCCCCCCTTCCGCCGTCCGCCGGACCGACGGCGGCCCAGGCCGCCGTCGCAGCCGCGGTCGCGGAGGACGCGGCCCTCTGGCGGGGAATCCGCGACAGCCTCGGCGCCCTGCCGATCGCCGCGACCGTGATCGAACGCGCCCCACCCCTCTTCGGCCACGGCGACGCGACCGTCCCCGGGACGCCCGCCGCTCTCCTGCGCCGGTACAACGAGGCCCTGCGCGATGCTGCGGCGGGCGAGCGGGTCCCGGTCGCGGACCTCGCCGGGGCGGTCGGTCGGGTCGGGCTCGACCGGGTCCACGATCCCCGCCTCTGGCATCACGCCAAGCAGGAGGTGCACCCCGCCGCCGCGCCGTGGTGGGGCGATCAGGTGGCCCGCGTTCTCGCGGCCCTGCGCGGCCTGTCCCGCAAGGTGCTGGTGCTCGACCTCGACAACACGCTGTGGGGCGGGGTGATCGGCGACGACGGGATGGCGGGGATCCGCATCGGCCAGGGCAGCGCGGAGGGTGAGGCCCACGCCGCCTTCCAGCGCCATTGCCGCGCCCTGAGGGACCGGGGCGTGCTCCTGGCCGTCAGCTCCAAGAACGACCGGGCCACCGCGGAGGCCGTCTTCGACGCCCATCCGGACATGGTGCTGCGGCGGGCCGACATCGCCGCCTTCGAGGCCGACTGGAACGACAAGCCTGCCGCCCTGCGCCGGATCGCCGCCGACCTCGGTCTCGGCCTCAACGCGCTGGTCTTCTTCGACGACAACCCGTCCGAGCGCGACCTCGTCCGGCGGACGCTGCCGGAGGTGGCGGTGCCCGAGGTGCCGGACGATCCGGCGCTGTTCGCGGCCCGCCTCGCCGACGCCGGGCTGTTCGAGAGCGTCGCCTTCACCGAGGAGGACGCGAGCCGATCGGACCTCTACGCGGCGAACGTGGAACGCAAGGCAGCGGAAGCGACCGCGACCGACCTGACCGCGTTCCTGCGCGATCTGGACATGAGGCTGTCCGTTCGCCCGGTCGAGGCGGCGACCGTCCCGCGGGTGGCCCAGCTCCTGAACAAGACCAACCAGTTCAACCTGACGACAAGGCGAACGACCGAGGCCGCGGTCTCGGCTCTGGCGGCGGACCAGTCCAGGGTCACGCTCTGCGCCCGGCTGGCCGACCGGTTCGGGGACAACGGCCTCGTCTCGGTCCTGATCGCGCGGCCGGCCGGCGGCGACACGCTCGCCGTCGAGGACTGGGTGATGAGCTGCCGCGTCCTCGGCCGTCGGCTGGAGGACGCGTTGGCGGCCCTCCTCGCCGAGGAGGCGGCGCGTCGCGGCGCCCGCGCGCTCGCCGGCCTGCACGTGCCCACGCCCCGCAACGGCCTCGTCGCGGACCTCTATCCGCGGCTGGGCTTCGCGCCGGCATCCGCCCGGCCGGACGATCCCCCGGGGGCGACCCGCTGGGTCCTTCCCCTCGACCGGCGCCGGGCCGACGACGCCCTCGCCCTCTTCCGCCTGGAGGTGGACGCATGACCGAAGCCGAGATCCACGCGACGCTCACCCGCATCTTCCGCGAGGTGTTCGACGATCCCACCCTGGTCCCCACCCGCGCGATGGCGGCGGCCGACGTCCCGGAATGGGACAGCTTCAACCACGTGAACCTGATCGTCGCCGCGGAGATGGCCTTCGGTGTGCGCTTCCGGCCGGGGGAGATCGACGGGATGAAGAACGTCGGCGACTTCGCCGACCTGATCGCCCGCAAGACGGCCTGACGGGGCGCGGGACCGGATGCTCTTCCACGCACCCGAGTTCCTGCTTCTGTTCCTGCCCGTCGTTCTGGCCGGCTTCGCGCTCCTGGAGGCGACCGGGCAGCGACGGTGGCTGGTCCCTTGGCTGACCGTCGCTTCGCTCGTCTTCTACGGCCGCTGGCGGATCGAGGACTTGGGGCTGTTCGTCGGCATGCTGGCCATCAACTGGTGGCTTGCGGGCGTGATCGCCCGATCCGGCAGCCGCGCGATCCTTCTCGGAGCCGTCGCCTTCGACCTCGCGGTGCTCGGATGGTTCAAGTACCTGCATTTCGCGTCGGAGGTCCTCTCGTCCGCGACGGGGCTCGACTGGACGGTGAAGGCGGTGATCCTGCCGCTCGGGATCTCCTTCTTCACCTTCCAGATGATTGCCCACCTCGTGGACGCCGCCGACGGCGAGTCGCACGAGCGCAGTCCCGTCACCTACGCTCTCTTCATTGCCTTTTTCCCGCAACTGATCGCGGGACCAATCGTGCACCACAAGGAGATGGTCCCGCAGTTCGCGGACCCGGCACGCTTCGGCTTCCGCGTCGAGAACCTCGCAGTCGGGCTGTCGATCCTATCCGTCGGCCTGTTCAAGAAGGTCGTGCTGGCCGACGGGGTGGCGGGATACGTGAACGCGGGCTTCGCGGATGCGGCCGAAGGAACCGCCCTGACGCTGCTGGAAGCCTGGGCCGTCTCCGTCGCCTTCGCGTTCCAGATCTACTTCGATTTTTCCGGCTATTCCGACATGGCAGTCGGCCTCGCCCGGATGTTCGGCGTGCGCCTGCCGACCAACTTCGCTTCGCCCTACCGCGCGCCCAGCATCATCGAGTTCTGGGCGCGGTGGCACGTCACGCTGACCCGCTTCCTCACGACCTACGTCTACAACCCCGTCGCCATGGCGCTGAACCGGCGGCGGATGGAGCGGGGACTGCCACGGCTCACGCGCGGTACACCCACGCCGGGCGCTTTCCTTGTGTTGCTCGCCCTGCCGACCATGCTGACCATGGGCCTCGCGGGCGTCTGGCACGGGGCGGGATGGCAGTTCGTCGCCTTCGGGCTGCTCCACGGCACGTTTCTGGTGACGAACCATCTCTGGCGCGCGCTGCGGCCCGCTCTCCGGTTGACGCCACAGCAGGGCTGGGGCGGCGGGGCATGGTCGAAGCCGCTGGGGGTCGCCGTGACGTTCGCCTGCGTGGTGGTCGCCCTGGTCTTCTTCCGCGCGGAGGGTGTCGACCACGCACTCGGCATCATCGGCGGCATGGTCGGGCTGAATGGCATCGCCTTGCCCGAACAGGCGGGGATCCTCGCCCGTCTTGTCGACCTGCCGGACTGGCTTCCCGTCGCGCATACGGAGCATCTGGGCGGACGGCTGTCCCTGTGGCTCGCCGTGCTCGCCGCGATCGTCTGGACGATGCCGAACACTCAGAGCTGGATGGTCGGTGCGGGATACGCCATCGACCGGATCGGCGTCGTGGACGACGGACGCCTCGTGTGGCGGCCGACCGCCGCGCAGGGCGTGGCCGTCGGCACGCTGGCGGCCTTCGCGCTGCTCCATGCCTTTTCGGCGGCGCCGAAGGCGTTCCTCTACTTCAACTTCTGACGGAGGCTCCATGACCTCGCCCTTCGTCCGCTTCTTGGCGGGTCTGGCGGCCGGCGTCGCGGGAACGCTCGCGGTCCTGGGCGGGCTGGTCGAGGGCATCGGCCGGCTGGCGCCCGAACGCCTCCCGCCGCCCCCGCTCTCCAACCGGATTGACTTCGACGAGAAGCTGCACTGGCTGCGCGAGCGCCCGGGGCTGTCGCCCGGGGTTCTGGCGGTCGGCTCCTCCATCACGCTCCAGCACTTCGACGGCAGCGCGTTCGGCGTGCCCGGCCATGTGCTGAACGGCGCGACCTGGGGCGTGCAGCTGCACCAGACGCGATATCTTGCGGACTGGTACGTCGACCGGTATCCGACAGTCCGCCACGTGATCGTGTTCCTGGGGCTGGCGGACTTCCGGGACTGCCGCACCACACCGGCGACCTTCTTCAACACGGACCACGCCGACGCCTACTTGGACGGCGCTTGGCCGGTCCCGCTCTACGCCAAGTACTTCGCGCCAGGAGACCTGATCGGGAACGCCTTGACGATCGCCGGTGACCGGCTCTCGACAGAGGGATTGCTCCGTGACGAGTACGGGACGCAGCCGCGCACGCTTCCCGTCGACCGATTCGAGCGTAAGGGGCTCTTCTACGGACACATCGATCCCGATCCCGCCTGTTTTCCTGTGTTGTCGGCGCTGGCCCGGGACCTTCACGGCGCCGGCCGGTCGCTGACCATCGCTATTCCGCCCGTGAACCCCGCCTACCTCGCCCAGGTGAGCGGCGCCGACCAGTCGTTCATGACGCTGCGGAAGGGGATAAAGGACGCGGTGGCAGGGACCGGCACAAGGGTCTTCGACCTGACGGACGCCGCCCCACCTGCATCGGAGTACTATGACGCCTTCCACATGCGTTTCCCGGCGGCCCGTGTCCTCTCAAGAAGCATTGCCTTGTCCAGGGGCGGCCAGGCTGCCACCCACAACGCTCCCGCCGTGCCGCTCCCTCCTTGAGCCGGATGCCGTGCCGCCCAGGTCTTGGACGGCATCCGTGTGCGTCGGCCCCGAACTTCCTGCCGCCTCTTTCCTTTAAGAACAATGGTTTACGTTGCCGCTCGGCGTCCGAAGCAGGTACCGATGCACACCCTGTGGGTTCGACACGGGCCGGTAACGGATCATGATCCTGGACTTCAGACCCTGACGTTCCTGGTGCCGGTCGTCGCGCTGATGCTGGCCGGCGGATCATGGCTGCAGATCCTCGCCGACGGCGACGTCCCCGGCGGGGACCGGTGGCTCGTGTCGCACGTGATCATCGCGCTGGGGGCTCTGGCGTCCAGATTGTCAACCGGCGTCGAACTGGAGTTGCCCCGGTTTGGTGGACAGTTCAGGCGCTTTCGGCGTCGGTCGGCTTTGCGTTGGCCCTTTCGTACTCGATGGGGGACTTGTATCCGAGGGCAGAGTGACGGCGTGACGGGTTGTACCATCCCTCGATGAAGACGAAGACGCCCATGCGGGCCTCCGCCTTCGTCTGGAACTTGCGGCGTTGAAGCAGTTCGCATTCGAGCGTCGCGAAGAAGCTCTCGCACATGGCGTTGTCGTAGGCGTCGCCGACGGATCCCATCGACGGACGGACGCCCGCTTCCTTGCATCGCAGGCCGAAGGCCACGGACGTGTATTGCGATCCCTGGTCCGAATGATGGATCACGTTGCCGGGCCGGCGCTGCTGGACGGCCATGTTCAGGGCGTCCAGGACGAGATCGGTCTTCAGGTCGGTCCCC
>CANGXM010000059.1 GCA_947457845.1 Rhodospirillales bacterium
CCCGGTGCCCGCCGACGGCCTCCCAGACCTCGCCGATGCCGGTCCCGGCGAGGGCGGACGCGGCGAGGACGGGCACCGTCCAGCCGGCGAGCGCCGGCTGCAGCAGGGCGAGGGCGTGGCGATACTCGGCGACGGCGTGCCGCGCGGGGCCGGCGAGGTCGCCGTCCGCCTTGTTCACCACGACGACGTCGGCCAGTTCGACGATGCCCTTCTTGATGCCCTGGAGTTCGTCGCCGCCCCCCGGCAGGAGGAGGAGGAGGAAGGTGTCGACCATCCCGGCCACCGCCGTCTCGGACTGGCCCACCCCGACCGTCTCGACGATCACGACATCGTGCCCCGCGGCCTCCACCAACATCATCGCCTCCCGCGTCCGTCGCGCGACCCCGCCCAGGGTCGATCCGGCCGGGGAGGGGCGGATGAAGGCCTCCGGGCTCCGCCCGAGGTCCTCCATCCGGGTCTTGTCGCCGAGGATGGATCCCCCTGTCCGCTGCGAGGTCGGATCGACCGCGAGGACCGCGACCCGATGGCCGCGGCCGATCAGCTGCAGGCCGAACGTCTCGATGAAGGTCGACTTTCCGACGCCCGGCACGCCGGTGATGCCGATGCGCACCGCGCGCCCGGCGTGGGGCAGCACGTCGGCGAGAAGGCGATCGGCGGCCGCGCGATGGTCGGCCCGGGTCGACTCGACGAGGGTGATGGCGCGGGCGAGGGCTCGGCGGTCGCCGGCACGCAGCCGGTCGGCGAGAAGATCGACGGGAAGATCCATGGGCGGAGCCTAGCCGCCACCCCTTCCGGCGGAAAGAGGCTGCACCGTCGCCTGCGTCTCTCTCTTCCACGAACTGCCCCGCCGGATCCGCGACCGGGTGATGGGCGAGATCGCCCGGGTCCTGCGGCCGGGCGGGCTGTTCGTTCTGGTCGAAAGCCTGCAGCGCGGCGACCGGCCCGGCCTCGACGGCCTGTTCGACCTGTTCCCCGTCGCCTTCCACGAGCCCGATTTCGCCGACGACGCGAAGCCGGACCTGGCCGGTCTCGCCGCCACGCACGGCCTCGCGGCCGAGGAGACGACGACCGCCTATCTCAGCAAGGTCATGACGGTCCGCAAACCGCCGGAATCGATGCCGGTGCTCTACTCAAGGATGATCTAGACGTTTCGGCTTGAAAGGTCGAAGGGCGCCGTCGATGGTTAGTCGGATCGTCGCCGCACGAAAGGTTGGGCCGACGCATGGCTGAGGTCGAGCTGAAGCTCGCGGTCGACCCCGCGGATCTCGACCGGTTGCTTGCCGGTCCTGTCCTGGCCGGTCGGGGCGTCACCCGCAATCTCGAAAGCGTCTATTGGGACACGCCGGACCTCCGCCTCATGCGGCGGGCGGTGACGTTGCGGGTACGCCGCATCGGGCGTCGCCACGTCCAGACGGTGAAGGACGCGGGCGTGACCGACGGCCTCGTGACCCATCGCGGGGAGTGGGAGGCGCCGATCGGCGGACCCGCCCCCGACCTCTCCGCCATCACCGACCCGACCGCGCGGGAGCGGATCGGTGCGCTGGCACCCGCCGAACTGGCGCCCGCCTTCGTCACCCGCGTCCGGCGGATCACCCGGACCGTTTCCGCAGGCGACGGCGGTCGGGTCGAGGTGGCCGTCGACCGGGGCGACATCCGGACGTCCGACGGGCGCTGCGAGCCGCTGGCCGAGATCGAGTTCGAGCTGAAGGCCGGCGATCCCCGCGCCGTCTACGACGTGGCCCTCGCCGTCGCCGCCGAGGTTCCGGTCCGGCTGGAGCGTCGGTCGAAGGCGGAGCGGGGCTATGCGCTCGCCGCGGGCGTCGACCCCCCCGTCCGGGCCCGGCGCGCCGTCGATCCGCCCATCGATCCCGACGGTACCGTCGAGGCGGCCATGGCCGCCATCCTGCGCGAGGGCCTTCTCCACGTGCTCGAGAACGAGCGGTCGGTGCTCGGCGGCGATCCGCACGACGGCGTGCACCAGATGCGCGTCGGGGTCCGCCGGCTCCGCTCCGCGCTCTCGCTGTTCGGTCCCGTCCTTCCCGGAGAGCGGTCGGACGCGTTCGCGGACGACCTCCGTTGGCTCGCAGGGGAACTCGCCGCCGCTCGCGACTGGGACGTCTTCCTCCATGCGCTTCACGGGCCGGTGTCGCTCGCCATCGGTCGCGCGGGGCCGCTCGCGGACGCGTTCGCCGGGCTGGACGCACGGTCGCGGTCGCGCCGGGACGCGGGGCACGACCGTGCGCGCGCCGCCGTCGTCTCCCCGCGCTTCGCCCGGCTCGCCCTCGCCCTGGGGGCGTGGATCGAGGGGCGCGGCTGGCGGGCGCAGGCGGTCAGCGAAAAGTCGGCCCGTCTCTTCGATCCGGTCGGTGTCGTCGCGGCCGACCTGCTGGACCGCCGCCACCGTCGCGCCCTCAAGCGCGGTTCGGGGTTCGCCCGGCTCCCCACCGAGGCCCGGCATCGGGCCCGCATCACGCTGAAGCGCCTCCGGTACGCGGTCGAGTTCTTCCGACCGCTCTATCCGGTCAAGGCCCAGGGCCGCTTCCACCGGCGCCTCGCCGGCCTGCTGGACCGGCTCGGCCACCTGAACGACGTGGCGACCGCGGAGCGCCTGGTCGCCGAACTGGACGGACCCGCCGCCGGCCCGGACGCCGTCTGGCGCCTCGCGGCCGGGGCCGTGATCGGCTGGCATGCGCGCGGTCTGGTCGAAAGCGAAGCGGATCTCGTGTCAGACTGGGACGGCTTCGCGGAAGCCGAACCGTTCTGGACCCGGGATCGATGAGCCGAACGCCACGCGTGATCCTCGTCGCCAACGTCAAGGGCGGATGCGGCAAGACGACCGTGGCCACGCACCTTGCCGTGGCCGCCGCCGCGGCCGGTCACCGGACCGTGCTCGCCGACCTCGACCGGCAACGGTCCAGCCTCCACTGGGCCGGGCGCCGCCCGGCGGGCGCGGTTCCGGTCCTCGGCCTCGACTGGACGCGCGATCTGGACGATCCGCCCCCCGGCACCGACCGCCTCGTGCTCGACGCGCCCGCCGCGCTGAAGGCACGGCAGGTGGAGGACCTCGTCCGGCTGGCGGACGCGGTCGTGGTTCCCGTCCTGCCCGGCGCGTTCGACGAGGGGGCGACCCGCCGCTTCCTGGACCGGCTGGAGGAGCTGAAGGCGATCAAGAAGGGGCGCATCCCGGTCGCGATCGTCGGAAACCGGGTCAAGGCACGGACGCGGGCGGCGGCCGGGCTCGACCGGTTCCTCGCCGGCGTGGGGCACGCCGTGGTGACGCGGCTGCGCGACAGCCAGCTCTATTCCGACGCCGCCGGCCAGGGCCTCACGGTCCTCGACCTCGCAGGCGCGCGCCCACGGGCGGTGCGTGGGGACTGGGCGCCGCTGCTCGCGTGGATCGAGGCGGCCGTCTGATCGCCATGGCCTTGCCGATCGATTTGAATCAGATCAAGGTGTACCTCGAAAGTCCGTCGGACGATCCCTATGAGCGACGGGCGGCATGGCGATGGACCCGGAACGCTATGACATGACGAGGACGGTGCTGCGGCGGCTCGCGGTCGAGCTGTCGAACGGCCGTCGCGTGGGATCCCTGTCGCCGACCGTCGCCGGGACGCTGATGGCCGTCCTCCGCCGCCTCGACGACGATCCACGGGGCCGCAGGCCCATTCCCATCCCGCCGCCGCCCTCGCCGGGCGAGGCAGGCCGGGTCAAGGCCGCCACGACCACTCCCGCCGTGCGGGAACTCGAACCCGTCTGCTGACCCGCGTCAGCGCGTTGCGATCAGGAACAATCGCCGGAACGGGTAGAGCGTCCGTCCGTCCCGGCGCATGGGATAGGCCCGCGCCAGACGCTCGCGCAGGGCGTCGAGCAGGCGCTCCCGCAGGGCCGGCTCGCCCGCGAGCGCATCGAGCAACGGCCGGACGGTCGTCCCCATGATCCACTGGAGCACCGGGTCGGGCCCCGTCAGGACGTGGAGGTACTCGGTCTCCCACACGTCGATCCGCGCGGCGAGGGGGGCGAGGAGGGCGAAGTAGTCGGCGCCCGGCGCCACCGGTGCCGGCGGGGCCGCCGTGCCGAGCGCCGCCGCCCAGGGACCGTCGGCCGCCACCTCGCGGATGATCCGGTGGCTGGGGGCGTCGTGGTTGCGCGGCATCTGCACCGCGAGCACGCCCCCCGCCGACAGGTGCGAGACGAGCCGCGGGAACAGCCGCGGATGGTCGCCAAGCCAGTGCAGCGCCGCGTTCGAGACGATCAGGTCGACGGGGCCGTCGGGCGCCCAGCCCGCCACGTCGGCCCGCGACCATGCGACGGGCGACGGCGTCCCGGCCGCGCGGGCGAGCATTTCGGCGGACGTATCGACACCCACGACCGACGCCGCCGGCCAACGCGCGGCGCAGGCCCGGGCGAGCCCGCCGGCGCCGCATCCCAGATCGACGACCGTCCGGGGCGCCTCCGCCGTGACCGCGGCGAGGAGATCGCGGGCCGGACGCTCACGTTCCCCGCCGAACCGCGCGTAGAGGCCGGGATCCCAGGTCGCCATGGCGGCTCGGCGTCCCTCTCCTCGGCGTCCGTCGGCTTGGCGTCCGTCGGCTCAGTGGCCGCTGCCGCCCGCCGAGCCCTTCTCGTCGAACGTCCGCTTCATCAGCCCGAACACGAACAGCACGGCGAAGCCGAAGACCGTCAGCCCGACCACATACATCACGTTGTCCTTGGCTGCCGAGGCAAGCGCGAGGCCGAGGATGGCGACGAGGACGAAGACACCCCCGAAGATCCAGCGTCCGGTTCCTTCCATGATCGTCTTTCCCCGAAAGATCGTGACACGGCTGGTTCTTATGCGAGGCGGCCCGGCCGCGCAATCAGGACGCGGCGGCGACCGGGAAACGGAGCAGGAAGGTCGTTCCGTCCGGGCCGGTCCGCTCGAGCATGATCTCGCCGCCGTGGGCACGCATCACCTCGCGGACGATGGCCAGTCCGAGCCCGACCCCGCCCGGCCGTGCGGTTCCTGCGAAGGGCTGGAACAGGTTCTCCCGCGCCCGGGGCGGCAGGCCGGTGCCATCGTCCGCGACGGTCAGCCGCACCTCGCCGCCCAGGGCGCCGGCGTCCAGCGTCACCCGTCGGGCGCCGGACTGGACGGCGTTCCGAACGAGATTGGCGAGGCACCGTCGCAGCAGCTCCCGGTCGCCGTCGACCGTCAGCCCCTGCGGGATCGCGACCGTGACGACCGGTGCGGCGCGGCCGTCGCCGTATCCCGATCCGCCGACCTCCTCCGCCACCTCGTCGGCGACCGGTCGGAGCGCCACCCGCTCGCGGGCGAGCGGCATCACCCCGTCCCGGGCGTAGGACAGGATCTGGGCGGTCAGGTCGAGGGCGCGGTCGATCGATCCCATGAGGCGCGGCGCCACCCGGCGGATCTCCGGATCCTCGCTCGCCACGATGCGTTCGGACACGATCGCCGCCGTCGAGAGGATGCCGCCGAGGTCGTGGTGGATCTTCGCCACCGCCGTCCCCAGCGTCGCGAGGCGTTCCCGCTGGCGCAGCGCCGTCCTCAGCGCGATCTGCATCTCCGCCAGTTCCCGCTGGGCGAGCCCGAGCTCGTCCCCCCGGGTCGTGGCCGCGACGATGGCGGCCGGGTTCTCCGGATCGCGGCGGAAGGCCATGATCGCGTCCACCATCCGCCGCACGGGCCGCACCATCAGCGCGAGGAGCGACAGGAAGACGAGGCCGGCCGTGATCAGCGAGATGACGATCGAGAGCGCGACGATCCGCCATGCGAAATCGAGCATGTCGTCGCGCAGCGGCGATTCCTCGATCACCATGCGGACCGCGATCATGCGGTCCTTCGGACTGGTGCCGCGGATCTCGACGACGCGGCTGCGGGGGTCGAACAGCAGGTCGAACGCGTCGGCGACGAGTGCCGCCGGCCCGGATCCGTCGAGGTCGATCACCCCCTCGGGCATCGCCGTCCGGAAGTTTCCAATCATGTAGATGCGGTTGCCGGCGGTCGAGACGTCGATCGCCAGCGCGCCGACCTGGGAGAGCAGCCGACGCTTGAGGTCGTCGGTCACCATCCCCTCGGGCGCGGCCTCGATGGCGTAGGCCGCGAGATGCCCGCTCGCCAGCCTCGCCTCGAGCCAGCCCTGCCGGAACCGGGCGACCGAGGGCACGAAGATCAGCACCTCCGCCAGCATGACGAAGACGATGGTCAGCAGCAGCAGACGGAACGGAAGGCCGCGGGACAGGGCGGACAGGCTGACGCGCATGCCGGCAAGGATAAGCGAGCCGCGGCCCCGCGTCTCGACCCATGGCGGTGCATCACCGGCGCAAGTGATCCTTCGTGAGCGCCTCGGCGATCTGGACCGCGTTCAGGGCGGCACCCTTGCGCAGGTTATCCGCCACGATCCAGAGCGAGAGACCGTTCTCGACCGTGATGTCATCACGGATCCGGCTGACGAAGACGAGGTCGTCGCCCGCGCACTCGACCGGCGTGACGTAGCCCTCGTCCGCCCGGTGGTCGACCACGCTGACGCCGGGCGCGCGCCGCAGCGCCGCGCGCGCATCCTCGGCCGAGAGCGGTCGTTCGAACTCCAGATTGACCGCCTCGGCGTGGCCGATGAACGTCGGGACGCGGACGCAGGTGGCCGTCACCTTGATCTTGGGATCGAGGATCTTCTTCGTCTCGACCGCCATCTTCCATTCCTCCCGCGTCGATCCGTCGTCCATGAAGACGTCGATGTGGGGGATGACGTTGAAGGCGATCTGCTTGGTGAAGTTCTCCTTCTGGAGCGGATCGTTCACGTAGATGGCCCGGGTCTGGGTGAACAGCTCGTCCATCGCCTCCTTGCCGGCGCCGGAGACGGCCTGGTAGGTCGCGACCACCACCCGGCGGATCCGGGCGATCCGGTGCAGGGGCGCCAGCGCCACGGCGAGCTGGATCGTCGCGCAGTTCGGATTCGCCACGATGTTGCGCCGGCCGAAGCCGGCCAGCGCGTTCGGGTTCACCTCCGGCACGACCAGCGGCACGTCGGGGTCCATGCGGAACTGGCTGGAGTTGTCGATGACGACGGCGCCCGCCGCTGCGGCGCGCGGCGCGAACTCGGCCGAGACCTTGGCACCGGTGGAGGAGAGGACGAGGTCGATCCCGCGGAAGTCGAAGCCCGAGAGCGGCTCCACCTTGAGCACGTCGTCGTCGCCGAACGAGACCTCCCGCCCGACGGAGTTCTCGGAGGCCAGGGCCCGCACCTCGTCCGCCGGGAAGTCCCGCTCGGCCAGGATTGCCAGGATCTCGCGCCCGACGTTGCCGGTGGCGCCGACGACGGCGACCTTGTAGCCCATGGTAGGATGTCCTCGGCCCGCGGGGAACGTGCTGGACGTCCGAACTGGCCACCCGGCGCGGGCTTTGCAAGAGTGATCGCGTCACGAATGGGTGCGGCGGTCGGCACGCCGGGAGAGCGGACGGATGAGCAAGCTGAGGGACACGATCGCGCAGGCGATCAAGGACGCCGACAGATCGTTCTTCAACGAGAACTACATCAAGCAGGCGGACAACGTGCTGACCGAGCTGCGGAAGGCCGGCTACGAGGTGGTGCCGCTGAAGCCGTCGCCTGGCCTGGTGCAGTTCGTGATCGACAACCTGCCGTTCGGCCGGCTGAAGCCGACCGAGCTGGTCACGCAGCTCTATTCGCTGATCGTCGACAACGTCCGCAAGCACGGCTGAGACGGGTCCCGAACCGGTTTCCCGGCGCCGCCGAATTCCCGAGCAAGGGCCGGAGTGCGCGGCAGGCGCACGGGGCGTAGATCCTTCCCCGGACGGCGGTCGGACCGTCGTTGACCGCGCATCCGGAGGGCACCCATGATCGTCGCAGCCATGGACATCGCCGAGACCCGCCCGGCCGAGGGGACGCCCCCCTTCGCCGACGACCCCGGCCGCTGGGCCGCCGTCGTCGCCCGCGACCGGCGCGCCGACGGCGTCTTCTGGTACGCGGTCGCCACCACCGGGGTCTATTGCCGGCCCTCCTGCGGGGCGCGGCTCGCACGACGGGAGAACGTGGCCTTCCACGACAGCCCGGCCGCCGCCGAGGCCGCCGGCTTCCGCCCCTGCAAGCGCTGCCGCCCGGACCAGCCGCCGCGGGACGCGCTTCGGGTCGCCGCCGTCGTCCGCGCCTGCCGGCGGATCGAGACGGCCGGGACGGCACCCGCCCTCGCCGCGCTGGCGGCCGAGGCCGGGATGTCGCCCTTCCATTTCCACCGGGTCTTCAAGGCGGTGACCGGCCTGACGCCCAAGGCCTATGCCGACGCCCACCGGGCCAACCGGATCAAGGCGCGCCTCGCCCGGGCCGACAGCGTGACCGACGCCATCGTGGAGGCGGGCTACGGCTCGTCGAGCCGGTTCTACGAGCGGGCGGGGGGCATGCTGGGCATGCGCCCGGCCGACTTCCGCGACGGCGGGCGGGATGCCGAGATCCGCTTCGCCGTGGCGGACTGCGCGCTCGGCACGGTGCTGGTCGCCGCGACCGGGCGGGGCGTCTGCGCCATCCACTTCGGGGACGACGCGGACGAGCTGGTCCGCGAAGTGCAGGACCACTTTCCTAAGGCGCGCCTGCTGGGCGGCGATCCCGACTTCGACGCGCTGGTCGCCCGGGTCATCGGGCTGGTGGAGGCGCCGGGGGCTCCGGGCGCCGACGCGCTCCCGCTGGACGTGCGGGGTACGGCGTTCCAGCACCGTGTGTGGGCGGTGCTCCGCACCATCCCGCCCGGCCGGACCGCCAGCTATGCCGAGGTGGCGGCGGCGATCGGCCGGCCGTCGGCGGTGCGGGCGGTGGCCCGGGCCTGCGCCACGAACGAGGTCGCGGTGGCGATCCCCTGCCACCGGGTGGTGCGCACCGACGGCGGGGCCGGCGGCTATCGCTGGGGGGTCGAGCGCAAGGCGGCGCTGCTGGCGCGGGAGGCGGGGGCGTAGGGGGCACGCCTGGCGCCGCCCCGTGGTTCATCCTTCAACACGCGCGCGATGAGGCGGCTCGCCATGAGGCGCGGCCGGCCGATGCCGGAAAAACGGTGACAGTGTCATGATCTGCGAAAATCGAAATCGGTGACAGTGTCGTGATCTGCAAACCTGGATGCCCGGGCAGGTCAGGTAGGAAAAACGTACACTGTCACCGTTTTTTTTGACGAAAACCGTATACTGTCACCGTTTTGCCGTATACTGTCACCGTTTTTTTGAGGCCGCCTAAGGGCGCGGGCGGAGTGTACCGCCATCACCCCACCGCCACCCCGTCCCCCACGGCGATCCGACCCGCCGTCAGCACCCGGGCGTAGACGCCGCATTCGATGTGGCCGTAGCCCTTCCGGAGGAGGCGCGGCAGCATCATGTCGCGCTCGCCCGTCTTCGGGTTCACCTCGGTCGCGGCGCAGCGGTCGATCCGCCCCTCGACCGCGAGGCGCACGCCGCCCACCGTGATCTCCCGCCCCACCCACTCGAACTCGGCCCACGCCGGGGCGCCCTCGACCAGCAGGTTGCCGCGCAGGCGGCGCGGGTCGACGGGGGCGCCGGTCACGCGCTCCAGGTCGGCGAGGCTGGCGGCCCCCACGAGCGAGAGCACCTTCTGCGGCACGTCGGAGAACATGAATCCCGGCACCTCCACCACCCGCACCTTCCCATAGGCCTCCTCGCCCATGTAGGCGGCGAAGAACTGTTGGATCAGCAGGCGCCCGGTGGGCGAGGAGAGGTCGCCACGGGCCACCTGACGGCCACCGCGCCGCACGGTGAGCGTCGTCGTCGCCGCGTCGTAGTCGGTGTCGAGCTGCGCCAGCCGTGCGTTCTTCGCCAGCACGAGGAAATTCGACTTGGGCTTCCAGGCCGGCGCATCGGGATCGAAGGCCGAGGCGCCGTGGGCCAGCGCGAAGCGCCGGTCCTCGGGGATCCCCGCGTCGGGGACGAGGTCGATCCGGTCCAGGGTCTGGCCGCTGAGGCCCTTGACCGGATAGCGGGTGATGCGCGCGAGCGTGGCGGTCGTCATGCGCCGCAGCATCGGCGAAGCGCCCGGGCGGGTCAACGACGCGGCCGGGGCCTCACCAGTCCGGGTCGGGCGGCGTGCCCTCGCGGATCTCGGCGATGCGGCGCCGCGTGCCGGCGTTGACGTCGGGGGGAAGGGCGTCGAGCGGCAGGAAGGCCGCCTCCACGATCTCCCCCCGGTCGGGCCGCGGCGTGCCCGTCCAGCGGTCGATCACGTAGAGCGCCACATGGTCGCTCATCCCCGTGCCGAAGTTCGCGTAGAAGCCGAAGAGCCGCGGCGGGCCGTCCGCCGCGAGGCCCGCCTCCTCGCGCAGTTCGCGCACCGCCGCATCGGCCGCCGTCTCCCACCGTCCCACGCCGCCGCCGGGGAAGTGCCAGCCGGGCGTGTAGCTGTGCCGCACCAGCAGGACCGTGCCGTCCGGCCCGAACACGGCCGTCCGCACGCCGAGGCTGGTCCACGGGCGATTCCGGCGTACCACCATGATCGCGGCGTGCACGGCGGCGTTGATCCTCAGGCGGAGCGGATGCACGCGGAGCCCCTTGCACGGGTGTGGCCATCAGGCCACATGACGATTGTCGATGACGGGTCGGGCTGCCTCGCGGACGATCCGGGCAAACCTGGGAGTGCCGACATGGACTTCGAGAAATTCACCGAACGGTCGCGCGGTTTCGTGCAGAGCGCGCAGGGCCTCGCGCTGCGCAGCGGGCACCAGCGCCTCACCCCCGAGCACCTGGCCAAGGTCCTGCTCGACGACAAGGAGGGGCTGGCGGCGACCCTGATCAAGGCCGCCGGCGGCGATCCCGAGCGCGCCCACGCGCTGATCGAACAGGAGCTGAAGAAGATCCCCGTCGTCGAGGGCGCGGGTGCCAACCAGTTCATGCTCGATCCCGCCCTCGCGCGCGTCTTCGCTCAAGCCGAAAAGATCGCACAGGAGGCGGGCGACAGCTATGTCACCGCCGAGCGGATGCTGCTGGCCCTGGCGCTCGCCGAGGGCACCGGTGTCGCGACCGCGCTGCGCACGGCCGGCGTGACGCCGGTGAAGCTGAACGCCGCCATCAACGACGTGCGCCGCGGCCGCAAGGCCGACAGCGCCAACGCCGAGCAGGGCTACGACGCGCTGAAGAAATATGCGCGCGACCTCACCGCCGTGGCGCTCTCGGGCAAGCTCGATCCCGTCATCGGGCGGGACGAGGAGATCCGCCGCACGATCCAGGTGCTGGCGCGCCGAACCAAGAACAACCCGGTCCTGATCGGCGAGCCCGGCGTGGGCAAGACCGCCATCGTCGAGGGCCTGGCCCAGCGCATCGTGAACGGCGACGTGCCGGAGGGGCTGAAGTCGAAGAGGCTGCTCTCGCTCGACCTCGGGTCCCTCGTGGCGGGCGCGAAGTTCCGCGGCGAGTTCGAGGAGCGCCTGAAGGCTGTGCTACAGGAGATCCAGTCGGCGGCGGGCGAGATCATCGTCTTCATCGACGAGCTGCACACGCTGGTGGGGGCCGGCAAGGCCGACGGGGCGATGGACGCCTCCAACATGCTGAAGCCCGCGCTGGCGCGCGGTGAACTCCACTGCGTCGGCGCCACCACGCTGGACGAGTACCGCAAGTACATCGAGAAGGACGCGGCCCTGGCCCGCCGCTTCCAGCCGGTCTTCGTCTCCGAGCCGACGGTCGAGGACACGATCTCGATCCTGCGCGGGCTGAAGGAGAAGTACGAGCTGCACCACGGCGTTCGCATCACCGACGGGGCGCTGGTCTCGGCGGCGACGCTGTCCAACCGCTACATCACCGACCGCTTCCTGCCCGACAAGGCGATCGACCTCATCGACGAGGCGGCCTCGCGCCTGCGCATGGAGGTCGACAGCAAGCCGGAGGAGATCGAGGCGCTCGACCGGCGCGTCATCCAGCTGAAGATCGAGCGGGAGGCGCTGAAGAAGGAGACCGACGCGGGCACCCGCGAGCGGCTTCAGCGGCTCGAGCGCGAGCTGGACGACCTCGAGCGGCAGGCCGCCGACCTCACCGCCCGCTGGCAGGCCGAGAAGGACAAGCTGAACGCCGGCCAGAAGCTGAAGGAGCAGCTGGACCACGCGCGGGTCGAGCTGGAGCAGGCGCAGCGCGCCGGCAACTGGACCCGGGCGGGCGAGCTGACCTACGGCATCATCCCCGAGCTGGAGCGCGAGCTTGCGACCGCGGAGGGGGCGGCGGAGAGCCGGATGCTGAACGAGGAGGTGCGCTCGGCCGACATCGCCGCCGTGGTCGGCCGCTGGACCGGAATCCCTGTCGACCGGATGCTGGAGGGCGAGCGCGAGAAGCTGCTCGGCATGGAGGAGAAGCTGTCCGGCCGCGTGATCGGGCAGGAGGAGGCGGTGGTCGCCGTCTCGCACGCCGTGCGGCGCGCGCGGGCGGGCCTCCAGGACCCCAACCGGCCGATCGGCTCGTTCCTCTTCCTCGGGCCCACCGGCGTCGGCAAGACCGAACTGACGAAGGCCCTGGCCGAGTTCCTGTTCGACGACGAGACGGCGATGGTCCGCCTCGACATGTCCGAATACATGGAGAAGCACTCGGTCGCGCGCATGATCGGGGCGCCGCCGGGCTACGTCGGCTACGACGAGGGCGGGGCGCTGACCGAGGCGGTGCGGCGCCGGCCCTATCAGGTCGTGCTGTTCGACGAGGTGGAGAAGGCGCACCCCGACGTCTTCAACGTGCTGCTCCAGGTGCTCGACGACGGGCGCCTGACCGATGGGCAGGGGCGGACGGTCGACTTCCGCAACGTGCTGATCGTCATGACGTCCAACCTCGGCTCCGAGCTCCTGGCCCACCAGCCGGACGGCGAGGAGGTGGACGCGGTGCGCCACGGGGTGATGGAGGTGGTACGCGGCCACTTCCGGCCGGAGTTCCTGAACCGGCTCGACGAGATCCTGCTGTTCCGCCGCCTCGGCCGGGCGCAGATGGGGGCGATCGTGGAGATCCAGCTGAAGCGCCTCCGGGCGCTTCTGGCCGACCGCAAGATCGAGCTGGAGATGGACGACGCCGCGCGCGCCTGGCTGGCCGAGGCCGGCTACGACCCGGTGTACGGCGCGCGCCCGTTGAAACGGGTGATCCAGCGGTCGCTCCAGAACCCGCTGGCCGAGGCGATCCTGTCGGGCCGGGTGAAGGACGGCGACACGGTGCCGGTGACGGCGGGGCCGGACGGTCTCGTGCTCAACGGCGAGGCGTCGGCCATGCCGCCACCGTCGGGCGGCAAGGGCTGGGGCGCGCGGCCGGGTACGGTGCACTGAGGCGGGGGAGTGAGGGGCTGCGCCCGGAAGGGGCGGCCCCTTGTCTTGCTCCGCATCCGGGCCACCCTCTTTTCGTTATGGCCGACGACCGGAGACCGCCATGCGCCGCACGACCCTCCTCGCCACGCTCGCCGTCGCCCTCGTCGCCACGGTTGGGGCCGCGCGCGCCACGGGCTCGGGCGCGCATGCGTTCGTCTTCGACGGGATCGACGGGGCGCCCCTTCCGCTGGAGAGCTTCAAGGGCAAGGCGGTGCTGGTCGTGAACACGGCGTCGTTGTGCGGCTTCACCAACCAGTACGCCGGCCTTCAGGCGGTGTGGGAGCGGTATCGGGAGAAAGGGCTGGTCGTGCTGGGCGTGCCGTCGAACGACTTCGGCGGGCAGGAGCCGGGCAAGGAGGCCGACATCAAGGAATTCTGCGAGACCAACTTCGCCGTCGACTTCCCGCTGGCGGCCAAGACCACCGTGTCGGGGACCGCCGCGCACCCGTTCTATCGGTGGGCGGGCGATCAGGTGGGCTTCGTCGGCCGCCCGCGCTGGAACTTCCACAAGTACCTGATCGCGCCGGACGGGCGACTGGTCGACTGGTTCTCCACCGCCACCGCCCCCGATGCGCCGCGGGTGCGCGCCGCGATCGAGGCGGTGCTGCCGAAGTGACGCGTCAGCTCTTCACCGCCCCTGCCGTCAGCCCCGAGACCATGTAGCGGCGGAAGACGTAGTAGATCGCCGCGGGCGGCAGGGCGTAGATCAGGCCCGTGGTCATCAGGAGTTCCCACGGGCTGTCGTCGGCCGACAGGAAGTTGCCGAGTGCCACCGGCAACGTCAGCGAGCGGTCGTTGGAGAGCAGCAGGAACGCGTAGAGATATTCGTTCCACGCCAGCAGCACCGCATAGGTTCCGACCGCCACCAGCGACGGCCCCATCAGCGGGATGTAGACCAGCCGGAACAGCTGCATCGGCGAGGCGCCGTCGACGATGGCCGCCTCGTCCAGCTCCAGCGGGAGCTTGTCCGACGCCTGCTTCAGCACCCAGATCGCATAGGGCGAGGCGATGGCGACCATCGCCAGGATCAGCGCCCACTGGCTGCCCAGGAGGCCGTAGAGCCCCATCGTCCGGTACATCGGGATGGCGAGGAAGGCGGCCGGGATGAAGTAGGTGAACAGCGCCATGTTCAGCACCGTCCGCCCGCCCTTCACCTTCAGCCGGCTGATGGCGAAGGCGGCGAAGGTGGCGACGACGAGCGTGATGATCCCCGTCATCGCCGCCACGAACACCGAGTTCCACATCTGCAGCCAGAAGTGGGTCAGGAAATAGTGCTTCTGGCCCAGCACGATCTCGAAGTTCCGGATCGTCACGTCCGCCGGCCACAGGTTTCCGGCGAAGGCCGACTTGCGGTCGGAGAAGGCGAAGAGGCACAGGTGATAGATCGGCAGCAGCGTCCAGATCAGCACCGGGATGCCGACCAGCAGCAGCTTCGCCTCGGTCGAGACGGCGTGCAGCACGCCGCGGCCGGGGGCCTTGATGCGGGGCAGGGCGGGGGGCAGGGCGGCGGCGGTCATCGCGACAGCCTCTTCATCATGAAATAGACGAGCGGCAGGATCAGCGGCAGCGCCGTCACGATGGTCGCCATCGACATGTCGACCTCCGCCAGCCGCAGATAGCGGATGCCGAGCGTGGCGAGAACGTGGGTGAGGTCGGCCGGGCCGCCGCCCGTGAGCAGGTAGACGCTGTTGAAGTCGCCCAAGGTCCAGATCGTCGAGAGCAGCGCGCAGGTCAGGTAGAGCTGCGCCATCGACGGCCAGGTGATCCATCGGAACTTCTGCAGGCTCGACGCCCCGTCCACCGCCGCCGCCTCATAGAGGTCCTTGGCGATGGCGAGCCGGCCCGACAGCAAGATCAGCGTCCAGAACGGCAGCGACTTCCAGATGTGCATCAGCATGGAGAGGAAGAGGGCGAGCTGCGGATCGTTCAGCCAGTTCGGCCCGTCCTCGAACGTCAGGCGGAAGATGGTCTGGTTGATGACCCCCCATTCGGGGTTCAGCATGAACCGTACCGAGAGGATCGTGGGGATCGACGGCACCGCCCAGGGCAGGATGAAGATCACCGACAGGATCTTGATCCACCACCGCTCGTGCAGGAAGAAGCCCGAGAGCAGCAGCGCCACCGCCATCTTCAGATTGATGGCGACGAACAGGAAAACCAGCGTGTTGACGACCGTGCGGAAGAAGATCGGATCGTCGAACAGCCGCTCGTAGCTCTCTGGCTCGTGCGCGAGCCAGAAGGCGTAGAGCACCGGATAGATCACGAAGAGCACGAAGACCAGGATGTAGGGGACGACGAGTGCGATCCCCCACGCCTGCCAGGGCGTCAGCCCCCGCGGGCGGGCGGGGACGGCGCGGGCGCCGAGGTCGGGCGAGACGGCGGTGGTCGACATCCGGTGCCTCTCGTGCTCCGGGAAACGATAAAGAAAGCGGCGCCGGAGCGATCGCCCCGGCGCCGCCGTCAGCGGGCGCGCCGGATCAGGAGCCGGCCACCTCCTTGATGCGCGCGATCATCTCGTCCACCGCCCGGTCGACCGGGATGCGCTCGTTCACCACGCGGTTCATCGCGCGGGCCCAGACGTTCTCGTTGTTCAGGATCGTGAACTTCCAGTTCTTGGTGAACTCGAACGGCACGGTCCCGTCACGGAACTGGTTCAGCACCGCCCGGCGGTGCGTGTCCTGCTGCCAGAAGGGGCTCTCCTGGCCGGCCTTCGTCACCGGGAACCAGCGGCCGAGCGCGCCCTCGACGTAGGGACGCAGGTTCTCCTCCTCCAGCAGGAAGGCCACGAACTCCTTGCCCCGGCGCTTGTTGGCCGCGCCCTCGAAGACGACGCCGACCTTGACGGCCGCGCGGTACTGCATCTTCGACCCGTCCGGCTTGTTCGGGAAACCGGCGGTGCGGATCAGCTGCTCGTAGTTCTTCTTCGCCTGGTCGCGCTCGGCCGGGGTCAGCGTGGCGTTGTTGCTGTCGTCCAGCCACTTGGCCGCGATCGAGATCGTGGCGTTGTGGGTGACGACGGTCGTGCGGTTGTGGAAGGCGACGTTGTTGTCCGGATCCTTCCAGCCAGTGGCCGACGGCGGCACGCAGCCCTTGGTGTAGGGCTGGGTGTAGTCGGTCAGGGCGCCGATCAGCCCCTGCTTCACCTTCGGATCGTCGACCAGGAGCCTGCCGTCGTCGTCGACCAGCTTGACGTTGTGGGCGTCCATGAAGGTCAGGAACGAATAGAAGGCGTCGGAGCTGTCGACGCCCATCGGCTGGCCGATCGCGAAGTTGCGGGTCCCCGTCGCGCGGCGGAAGCCGGGCTGCACCTTGTCGCACCAGAAGGCCCAGTAGTCGGCCCACCGCGTGGGAATGTCGCTTTCCTTGAAGCCCGACTGCTCCAGCATGTCGGCCCAGTACTGGATGTGCATCGTCTGCTGCTTGACCGGGAAGGCGTAGTAGGCGCGCTTCTTCGCCCGGTCGTTCCACAGGGCCGTCGTCTCGACCGTGTTGGGGGCGAACCGCCCCTTGATCGGCTCGATGATGTCCGAGATGTCCTCCAGACGGCCCTCGAACGCCCAGCGGGCGGCGACCTGGAAGTCGTAGACGTCGGCGTAGGCGACGTCGGGGGGCGTGCCGGCGTCGAGCGCGGCCACGGTGCGCGGGATCATGTCCTGCACCGGGAACTGGGTCAGCTCGACCTTCACGCCCGTCCGCTGCTCGTACTTGCGGATCGCCTCGAACAGGGCGTCGTCCTCGGCCTTGTAGAAGCCCTTGACCCACAGGACGTTCAGCCGCTCCTGCGCCGTCGCGGCGCCGGCGGTCATCAGGGCCACGACGGCCACCGCGCCGGCCAACAGTCTCTTCATGCGCTCTTCCTCCCTCGACGCCCCCGTCGGGGGCACGGACGCCGGTAGCCCGGCTGGTTCGTAGGACCGGTGGCCATCGGCGCGCGGTCCGGGGTCATCATACAACCCCCGCAGGGGAGGGTACGGAACCGACGCCGACAAGACAATACGTTGTGCGGAGCCCCCATCCTGGGAACGAAAATGTCCCGAACGGCCGGTCGGGGCCGGCTTTCCTCCTCCAGGGGTATGATGTCGGCCCCCGGGCGGAGACGCGCCGCCGGATCGGATGCGCAGCCGTCGGTTGACCGGTGCGCCGGAAGCGTCGACAAATCCGCCGTCCCGACGCCGGAAGGTGGCCCCTGTTGAACCCGGACCCGATGGCCACCGTCCGACGCCTCGCCGCGTCCAACGTGCTCACCGTCCTCGCCTTCGCGATGACGGGGCCGCTGCTCGTGGTCGAACTGGCCCAGCGCGGGTGGAGCGCCACCGCGGTCGGCGCCTTCGCCGCCGGCCCCTTCCTCGCGATCTTCCTCGGTGCCCCGCTGGGGCCGTGGATCCGCTCGCGCCTCGGCCCGCTCGGCGCCCATCGCCTCGGCCTCGGCCTCGCGACCGTCGGCGCCGCGGTCTCGGCGGCGGTGCCGACGCCGGCCGGGTGGACCGCCGGCTATCTCGTCTCCGGCCTCGGGGCCGCCGTCCTCTGGGGCCTTTCGGACGCGCTGCTCGCGGAGAACGCGCCCGTCGACCGGGTGGGCCGGGTCACGGCCGCCTTCCAGACCTTCATCGGCCTGTGCTTCGCGACGGGCCCCTTCCTCCCGGCGGTGCTGGGGCTCGGGGTCGTCCCGGCGCTGTGGGCGGGGGTCGGCGTCGTGGTCCTCGCCTGGCTTCCGGTCGCGACGCTGGCGGCGTCCGCCTTTCCCGGAGCCGGGGCCCCGCACCCCGCCACCCCGTCGCTGCCGCGCCTGATGATGGCCGTGGGTCCTCTGCTCGCCGCCAGCGCCCTCGTCGGCGGGGTGTTCGAGACGGGATCGAACGCGCTGGGCGCGGTCCAGGCGCTCGCCCTCGGCCTGGCGCCCGCCACCGCGGTGATGGTGCCCGGCGTGATCGGGGTGGGGAGCCTCCTCGGGCAGATCCCTGCCGGCTGGATCGCAGATCGGCTCAGCGCGCGGACGGCCGTCCTCGGCGGGCTCGCGCTGCTGGCCGCCAGCGCCGCCGTCCTGTCCGCGGCGCCCGCCCAGCCGTCCCGGCTCTGGCCCGTCGCCTTCGTCTGGGGGGCCGCGGGCGGCGCGCTCTACACCCTCGCCATCGTCCACATCGGCGTCACGCTGCGCGGATCGGGGTCCGTGGGGGCGGCGACGGCGGCGGCAATCTCGCTCTACACCGGCGGCGCGCTCGTCGGGCCGCTGCTGTCCGGCCCGGCGATGGACCTCGATCCCGACCACGGCCTCGCG
>CANGXM010000060.1 GCA_947457845.1 Rhodospirillales bacterium
AAGAGGAGTTCTGATCCCCGCCGGGGGAACGCGACCGAGGGCGGCAGGGACCGTCGCCCGGTCCTCCCCTCGTGGCGGTGCGGCAGCGGACGGCGAAGCGGCTGGACGACGTCCGCCGCGACCTCGCCACCCGCATCACGCTGGAGCCGCCGGACTGAACGCTCCCGGTTCCCCCGACCAGCCGGTCGTGCTAAGCCCGGCCGGCCATGTCCGATCCCGTCTCCGAGCTGATCCGCGTCGAACCCCGCTTCGCCGACGTGATCGCGCTCGGCGGGCCCCTGCCCCCGCTCGCCCGCCGCGACCCCGGCTTCGGCACGCTGCTGAAGATCATCCTCGAGCAGCAGGTCTCGGTCGCCGCCGCGATCGCCATGTGGCGCAAGCTGGAGGCGGCCTGCGATCCGCTCGAGCCCGCCGCCTTCCTGGCGCTGGGCGACGACGCCGTGCGCGCCTGCGGGTTCAGCCGCCAGAAGGCAGCCTATGGACGGGCGCTGGCCGAACGGATCGTCGACGGCACGCTCGATCTCGACGCGCTCGCCCATGCGCCGGACGACGACGCGATCCGCACGCTCGTGCAACTCCGCGGCATTGGCCGCTGGTCGGCGGAAATCTACCTGATGTTCGCACTTGGCCGGACCGACGTCTGGCCGGCCGACGATCTCGCGATCCAGGTCGGGGTGCAGGAACTGTTCGCCCTCCCCGCGCGCCCCACCCGCCGCGAGACGGACGCCATATCCGAGCCGTGGCGGCCCAACCGGTCCACCGCCGCGCGGATCGTCTGGCACCATTACCTCGCCCTCCGGCGTCGGCCGCCGGGCGCCTGACACGACGGGGCCCGATACGACGGGGCCTGCGCGACCGCGGGGGAGACATCGCCAGTTTTCGACGCACACTTCCGGTGTCGGATGTTGTGGTGTTCCAAAGAAAGCCGCCCGATCGGCGTCTGCGGGTTCGCATGTCCGTGGTTCCGCCCTCCCGCCGCGCGCGGGCGTCGCTCGTCGCCGTCGCCCTGATCCTGGCAGCCCCGTTCGCCGGCGCGCCGGCCGCAGCACAGCAGCCGCAGGGCGTTCCGGTGCAGGTGTCCAAGCCGATCGTGCGGGGGCTGGTCGAACAGACGGAGTTCTCCGGCCGGTTCGAGGCGGTCGAGTCCGTTTCGGTGCGCGCCCGCGTGGGCGGCTACCTCTCCGCCATCCATTTCACCGACGGCGGGATCGTGAAGGCGGGCGACCTGCTCTTCACGATCGACCGCCGGCCTTACGAGGCGTCGGTGGCGCAGGCAGAGGCCGCGGTCGCCTCCGCGCGCACCAACCTCGACTTCGCCCGCGGCGACTTCGAACGGTAAGAGCGCCTGTCGCGGACCGGCGTCGCCGCCGACCGCACGCTCGACCAGAGCCGGCAGCAGTTCCTCGGAGCGCAGGCGAACCTCCAGTCCGCGCAGGCGCAGCTGACGACCGCCCGGCTGAACCTCGAGTTCACCCAGATCCGCGCGCCCATCGGCGGCAAGATCGGCCGGCGACTGATCACCGAGGGCAACCTCGTCAACGCAAACGAGACGATGCTGACCACCATCGTCTCGCTCGACCCGATCCACTCCTACTTCGACATCGACGAGCGGACCTACATCGCGCTGAGCCGCCTCGCGGCCGCGTCGGGCCTCGACCGCCGCTTCGTCCGGGTCCTGGGGCCGGACGGTGCGCCGCGCCAGCAGGCGGTCCGCACAGGCCCGCGGGAGTTCGGCTACCGTCTCGTGCGCCAGGGGCTCACCGGCGATGAGACGCGTGAACACGCGCAAGAGCTCGCCCGACCTGATGATGGTCGTGAACATCCTGTCGCCCGACGGGACGTTCGACGAGCTGTACGTCTCCAACTACGCGCTCACCCGCGTGCGCGATCAGCTGATCCGCCTCGACGGCGTCGGCGACGTGCTCGTCTTCGGAGCGCGCGAATACGCGATCCGCGTCTGGCTCGATCCCGACAAGCTGAGTTCGCTCGGCCTCACGGGGGGCGACGTGGTGCGCGCGCTGCGCGAGCAGAACGTGCAGGTGACCGGAGGCGCGCTCGGCCAGCAGCCGGCCCCGGCCGACGCGCCGATCCAGCTGACCGTCACGACCCAAGGCCGGTTCGAGGACGCGCGCCAGTTCCGCGACGTGATCGTGAAGGCGACGGCCGAGGGCCGCATCGTCCGCCTTCAGGACGTGGCGCGGGTGGAACTGGGCGCCCGGGACGACAACTCGAACGCCTACCTCGACGGCAAGACCGCCGTCGGCATCGGCATCTTCCAGCGCCCGGGCTCCAACGCGCTCACCGCGTCCGCGGGCATCAAGGCGAAGATGGACGCGCCGTCGCGCGACTTCCCGAAGGGTCTCGAGTACCGGATCATCTACAACCCGGTCGAGTTCATCGAACAGTCGATCGACGAGGTCTACAAGACGCTCATCGAAGCCGTGCTCCTCGTGGCGCTCGTGGTGCTGGTCTTCCTCCAGTCCTGGCGCGCGTCGATCATTCCCATCCTCGCGATTCCCATCTCGCTGATCGGCACCTTCGCCGTGATGCTGATGCTGGGCTCGACGCTGAACGTGCTGAGCCTGTTCGGCCTCGTGCTCGCCATCGGCATCGTCGTCGACGACGCGATCGTGGTGGTCGAGAACATCGAGCGGAACATCGCGCTGGGCATGAGCCCGAAGGATGCCGCGCACAAGACGATGGACGAGGTCGGCACCGCCGTCATCGCCATCGCCATCGTGCTGTCGGCGGTCTTCGTCCCGACCGCCTTCATCCCCGGCATCCAGGGCGCCTTCTACCAGCAGTTCGCGCTGACCATCGCGGTCGCGACGATCCTGTCGGCGTTCAACTCGCTCACCCTGTCGCCCGCGCTCGGCGCCATCCTGCTCAAGCCGCACGCCGGCCACGTGGCGCGGCGCAACCCGCTGTCGCGCATCGGCCGCTGGGCCGCCAACCGCTTCAATTCCGGCTTCGACCGGATGTCGGACGGCGACGCCCGGACGACCGCCGTCGTCGCGCGCCGCAAGGTGGTGATGCTCGGGATCTACGCCGCCCTCGCCGGGGCGACGTTCTGGATCGGCACCTCGATCCCGACGGGCTTCATCCCGCAGCTCGACCGCGGCTACGCCATCGTCGTGGTGCAACTGCCCGACGGCGCGCCGCTCACCCGCACCGACGCGGTGGTGCGGAAGGCGACCGAGATCATACGCCAGACCCCGG
The DNA here is from genome assembly GCA_947457845.1 of Rhodospirillales bacterium. Taxonomy (GTDB): domain Bacteria; phylum Pseudomonadota; class Alphaproteobacteria; order Azospirillales; family Azospirillaceae; genus CANGXM01. Next base: position 3,220 of record CANGXM010000060.1, read on the forward strand.
GCGTGGAGCACGCGATCGGCATCACCGGGCTCAACGGCTCGACCTTCACCAGCACCTCGAACTCCGGTGTCGTCTTCGCCACCTTCTCCTCCTTCGAGGAGCGGCTGAAGGCGGGACCCTCGCAGTCGCTGATAGGGATCGTGGGCCAGCTGCTCGGGCGGCTCCAGTCCATCTCGGAGGCCTTCATCATCGCCGTGCCGCCGCCCGCGCCTCGGGCGCCAGCCGCCGCTCCAGCGCCCGGACCCCGACGACGGCCAGGAGGTTGATCGCGAGATAGAGGATGCCCGCCGCGGTGAAGATCTCCAGCGGCGCGTAGGTGCGGGACGCGATCTGGCGGGCGATGCCAGTGATCTCCAGCAGCGTGACCGTGGAGGCGAGCGCCGTGCCCTTCACCATCAGCACGATCTCGTTGCCGTAGGCCGGGAGCGCCTGACGGAGCGCCAGGGGCAGGACGACCGTCAGCCAGACCGCCGCGCGACGCAGGCCCAGCGCCTCGGCGGCCTCGACGGCGCCGCGGGGCACCGCCTCCAACCCGCCGCGCACGATCTCGCTGGTGTAGGCGGCGGTGTTGAGCGCGAGTGCGATGACCGCGCACCAGAAGGGCTCGCGCAGGAGCGGCCACAGCACGCTCTCCCGCACCGCCTCGAACTGGCCGAGGCCGAAGTAGAGCGCGAAGATCTGCACGAGCAGCGGCGTGCCGCGGAACACGAAGACATAGGCGTCCACCGCCCACCGGCCCGCGCCGCCCGTGCGCCGCAGGAGCGCAAGGCCGATCCCCGCCGCCAGCCCGATCGCGAGCGACAGGACCGCCAGCTCCAGCGTGAGCACGAGGCCGTCGAGGAGCCGCGGCAGGCTCGACCAGACGAGGTCGAGGTTCACGACCGCACCCCCGCGAGATGCCGCCCGACCCGCCGTTCGGCCCGGACGAACAGGAGCGTGGAGACGGTGGTGAGCAGGAGGTAGAGGATGCCGGCGGCGACGTAGAAGGTGAAGGGCTGGCCGGTCGAACGGGCGGCGACCGACGTCATCCGCATCAGTTCGGCCAGCGCCGTGACCGAGACGAGCGCGCTGTCCTTCAGCACCAGCTGCCAGACGTTGCCGAGGCCCGGAAGTGCCAGGCGCAGCGCCTGCGGCAGGCGGACGTAGCGGAAGACCTGGCCGTCCGACAGGCCCACGGCGCGCCCGGCCTCCATCTGCCCGCGCGGCACGGCCTGCAGCGCGCCGCGGAAGACCTCGGCCGAGTAGGCGCCCGTCAAGACCGCCAGCGCGAGCACGCCGACCGAGAACGCGTCGAGCGAGAGGAAGCCCGTGTAGCCGAACATGCGGGCGAAGAACATGATCGCGCCCGACGATCCGAAGAAGAACAGATAGATGACCAGCAGGCTCGGCACGCCGCGGACGATCGTGGTGTAGACGTCGGCCAGCCATCGCGGGGCGAGGCGCCGCGACAGGCTGGCCACCGCCGTCGCGAGGCCGAGCGCGCAGCCGAGGACGAAGCCGAGGACCGAGACGGCGATCGTGACCACCGTCCCGGACAGGAGTTCGTCGCCCCAGCCGCGCGGGCCCAAGGAGAAGAGGTCCAGCATCGGGAGCCGGGGGCGCCGCGCGGGCGCCCCCCGCCGCCGTCAGTTGCGGATCGAGATGTCGTAGCCGAACCACTGGGTCGAGATGCGCGCGATCGTGCCGTCGCGGGTCGCCTCGCCGATCGCGGTCTCGAACGCGCGCTTGAGGTCCTGGTCCTGCTTGCGCAGCCCGACGCCCACGCCGGTGCCGAGCACGCCGCGGGTGAAGGCGGGCCCGAACGCCTGGATGTTGCGGCCCTGCCCGCCCTCGGCCTCGACGATGGCCTTGAGCGCGGAGCGGTCGACGAGCAGAGCGTCGATCCGGCCGGCGACGAGGTCGAGCGCGATGGCGTCGGTCGTCTCGTAGGTGCGGACCCGCACGCCCGGCATCAGCGCCTCCAGCATCTGCTGCTGGATGGTCGAGATCTGCACGCCGACGTTCCGGCCGCGCAGCTGGGCCGCGAGGTCGTCGATCGTCTTCTTCTCGTCGGCCGAAATCTCGGCCATGTCCAGCGGATCGCCGGCCTTTATCTGGGCGAAGGGACTGTTGCGCAGCGACGCGAAGGTGGTGGCGTCGGTGGCGTAGGGACCGGCGAAGTCGATCACCTCGAGCCGGCGCGGTGTGATCGACATGCCGGCCATGATGGCGTCGTAGCGGCCCTGCTGGAGGGCCGGGATGATGCCGTCCCAGTCCTGCGCGACGAAGGTGCAGGTGGCGTTCATGCGCCGGCAGAGCTCGCGGCCCAGGTCCATCTCGAAACCGACAAGCGCGCCCGAGGCGTCGGTGAAGTTCCAGGGGCGATAGGCCCCCTCGGTCGCGATGCGCACGGTGCGGCTCTGGGCGTAGGCATCCACCGCGGTGGAGAGGGCCACGACCGCGATCGCCGCCAGGATCAGACGCTTCATGTTCGACACTCCCTGTTCTTTCGATATTGCGCGAGAGGCAACCACAAGGACCCCGGCGTTGTGAAGACGGGATCGACCGTTCAACGCCCGGGCCATGCGAGGGTCGCGATCTTCCCGTCGGCGAGGCCCGCGGCGACGGCGCCGTCGGCCAGGGTCACGACCGGGGTGGCGACCTGCCCGACGAGCGCGATCCGCTCCTCGACATCCAACCGTCCCGGCCAGAGCCGGACCCGCAGCATCTGTCGGCGGTCGGCGGAGGCGACAAGGATGTCCGGGCGCCCCGTGCCTTCGGTGTCGACGAGGCCGACCGGAAGGCCGCCGTCCTCGAACCGGCCCGCGACCCCGTCGAGGAAGGCGACGGTCACCGGGCCCGACGCGGTGCGGTGCAGGACGAGAAGGCGGGTCTCCTCGCCCGCGGTCTCCAGCGCGATCCAGTCCTCCACCCGGTCGCCGTCGACGTCGCGCACGAAGACGGGGTCGAGCCGCGCGTCGTTATGGGCGGCGAGGCGGAGGACGTCGTCCCAGCCCTCCCCCGCCCCGGCGGGGGCCGGGCCGGGGGCCGGGTCGGGGGCCGGGCCGAAGACGGGACGGCCGGCGACGAGCGTCAGCCCGACCCGACGGCCGTCCCGGAGTTCCACCACCGCCCCGACCGCGGCCGGACGCACCGCGGCCACCGGCCCGGGTGCTTCGACGAGGCGGACCACGACGGCGCGCGATCCCGTCGCCAGGACGGCCCAGAGGCCTACGGCGGCGATCAGGCCCGCGGCGACGAGACGAGGGATCAAGGCGGGGCTCAGAACCGCAGCGTCTTCACCTGGACGACGCCCGGCAGTCCCTCGATCTTCGCCTTCAGGCCTTCGTCGATGCCCTGGTCGACCGCCACCAGCGCGACCGCGTTCTCGCCCGGCGCCGTCCGGCCCAGGTGGAAGGTCGCGATGTTCACGCCCGCGTCGCCCAGCGCCGTCCCGAGGCGGCCGATGAAGCCCGGCTTGTCCTCGTTGCGGACGTAGAGCATGTGGGCCGCGACCTCGGCCTCCACCGGCACGCCGTCGATGCCGACGAGGCGCGGCTTCTCGCCGCCGAACAGCGTGCCGGCGACCGAGCGGATGCGCTGCTCGGTCTTCACCGTGACCGTCACCAGCGTCTGGTAGTCGTTGTCGCCGGTCCGCTTGGTCTCCTTGATCTCGATGTCGCGCTCGCGCGCGATCACCGGGGCGTTGACCATGTTGACGCTGTCGAGGAGCGGCTGGAGCAGGCCCTTGAGCACGAGTTGCGTCAGCGGCCGGGTGTTCAGCTCCGCCACGTGCCCCGAATACTCGATCTGGACCGAGCGCAGGCCCGTCTCGGTGATCTGGCCGGCGAAGCCGCCCAGGATCTCGGCCAGCCGCATGTAGGGGCGCAGGCGCGGCGCGTCCTCGGCCGAGACCGACGGCATGTTCAGCGCGTTGACGATGGCGCCGTCGACCAGATAGTCCGACATCTGCTCGGCCACCTGGAGGGCGACGTTCTCCTGCGCCTCGGTCGTCGACGCGCCGAGGTGCGGCGTGCAGACCACCTGGTCGAGGCCGAAGAGCGGGTTGTCCTTCGCCGGCTCCTCGACGAACACGTCGAGCGCCGCGCCAGCCACCTGGCCCGACTGGATCGCCGCCTTCAGATCGGCCTCCACGATCAGCCCGCCGCGGGCGCAGTTGATGATCCGCACGCCCTTCTTCGTCTTCGCGATGGCGGCCGCGTCGATGATGTTGCGCGTCTGGTCGGTCAGCGGCGTGTGCAGGGTGACGAAGTCGGCATGGGCGAGGAGTTCGTCCAGATCGACCTTCTTCACGCCGATGTCGCGCGCCCGCTCCTCCGACAGGAACGGGTCGTAGGCCATCACCCGCATCTTCAGGCCCAGCGCCCGGTCGGCGACGATGCCGCCGATGTTGCCGCACCCGACGACGCCCAGCACCTTGCCCGTCAGCTCCACGCCCATGAAGCGGTTCTTCTCCCACTTGCCGGCGTGGGTGGAGGCGTTGGCGGCCGGGATCTCGCGGGCCAGCGCGAACATCATGGCGATGGCGTGCTCGGCCGTGGTGACGGAGTTCCCGAAGGGCGTGTTCATCACGACGATGCCGCGGGCCGTCGCGGCCGGGATGTCGACGTTGTCGACGCCGATGCCGGCGCGGCCGACGACCTTCAGGTTGGTCGCGTGCGCCAGCAGATCCTTCGTCACCTTGGTGGCCGAGCGGATGGCGAGGCCGTCGTACTGGCCGATGATCGCCTTCAGCTCGTCGGGCTTGAGGCCGACCTTGAGGTCGACCTCGACGCCGCGCTCCTTGAAGATCTCGACGGCGCGCGGGGACAGGGCGTCCGAAATGAGGACCTTGGGCATGGGGATGTCCTGGGGATTCGGGTGAAGGCGCCCCGCCACCCGTCGCCGGTCTTCGGCGACGGGTCGGGCAGCCGGGGATGCGTGAGGATCAGGCGGCCTTGGCGGCGGCGGACCTGGCGGACGCCCAGGCCCAGTCGAGCCAGGGCATCAGCGCCTCCATGTCGGAGGCCTCCACCGTGGCACCGCCCCACAGGCGCAGGCCCGGGGGCGCGTCGCGGTAGGCGCCGGCGTCGAAGGCCACGCCCTCCTTCTCCAGGAGGTCGGCCACCTGCTTGGCCACCGCCGCCTGCCGGTCGGCCGGCAGCGCCGTGAACCAGGGATCGACGATCTTCAGGCAGATCGAGGTGCAGGAGCGCGCCGTGGGGTCGAGGGCCAGGAAATCGGCCCAGTCGCTCTCGCCGATCCAGGCTTCGACGACCGCGAGATTCGCCTCCGACCGCTCGATCAGCGCGGGCAGGCCGCCGATGTCCTCGGCCCACTTCAGCCCGTCCACCGCGTCCTCGACGCAGAGCATGGAGGGGGTATTGATCGTCTCGCCCCTGAAGATGCCCTCGGCGATCTTCCCGTCCTTCGTCAGGCGGAAGATCTTGGGCATCGGCCACGGGGGCTTGTGGCTCTCCAGCCGGGCGACGGCGCGGGGGCTCAGGGCGAGCATCCCGTGCGCCGCCTCGCCGCCCAGCACCTTCTGCCAGGACCAGGTGACGACGTCGAGCTTCTCCCAGGGAAGCTCCATGGCGAAGGCGGCCGAGGTCGCGTCGCAGATGAGGAGGCCCTGGCGGTCGTCGGCGATCCAGTCGCCGTCCGGCACCCGCACGCCCGAGGTCGTGCCGTTCCAGGTGAACACCACGTCCCGGTCGGGCGACACCGGCGTCAGGTCCGGGAGCAGGCCGTAGTCGGCCTTGAACTCCCGCACGTCGGTCAGCTTCAGCTGCTTGACGACGTCGGTGACCCAGTCCTTGCCGAAGCTCTCCCACGCCAGAAGGTCGACGCCACGGGCGCCGAGCAACGACCACATGGCCATCTCGACCGCGCCGGTGTCGGAGCCCGGAACGACGGCGACGCGCCAGTCCGCCGGCATGCCGAGCACCGCCTTCGAGCGGTCGATCACCTCGGCGAGGCGCGCCTTGCCCGGCTTGGACCGGTGCGAGCGGCCCACGACGGCACCGTTCAGCGCGGCGAGCGACCAGCCCGGACGCTTCGCACAGGGACCCGAGGAGAACAGGGGGGTTTTCGGCCGCACGGTCGGCAGCATGTCGCTATTCCTTCCAGAATAGTCGCGTCCCGGTGGGGGGACGTGGCCCGTTGCGACATTGGCCACGGACACGCGGAAGGGTCAAGCGCGTTCAAGCTGCGCGCGAAGGTCGCATCTCCCCTTCAGGCGGCGAGCAGCCCGGCGTTCCGGAGGATGTCCTTCAGCTTGACCAGCGCCTGATCCCGGTCCTGCGAAACCGGGAAGCGGTCGACGTAGGACTTCTCGAACTCCGGCGACGCCATGCCCGCCGCGATCGCGTCGGCGACGACCTTGCGGGCCCGGCCGGGCGGGAGCGGCGGGAGGGTGCACAGGCGGATCAGCTTCTGCATCCGCTCCAGCGGCGCGATTCGCGCCTTGAACACGTCGGTCTTCAGCACGTCCAGGATGACCGTGTCGAGGACGCCGAGCAGATAGGCCTCGGCCGGCGGCTCGAACCCGACCTGCACGATGCGTTCGCCGAGCCTGGCCAGCACGGGGATGGCGCTCGCCTTGTCCTTCTGCGGCTGCACGTACTCCCGCACCAGATCCTCGGCCTTCATTAGCGCGCGCATGTGCGCGGCGATCCGTTGCCGGCAGAGCGGAAGCGGCGCGATCGCGCCGAGGCCCAGCAGCCGGTCCAGCCGCTCCGCCACGCCCTTCACGCCGGCGAGGTACTCGGAGATCCGGTCGTAGTGGGACATGCGGTCGACGCGGTCCAGGATCGTGTCGACCACCACCGGCTCCTTGTGCAGGGCCGGATGGCGGGTCTTCAGATGGTCGATCAGATGGTTCAGCGCCTCGAACTCGTCGTAGAGCGAGTTCTCGTTGCCCAGGTTGACCCGGGCGCCGATGTCGCGGACGAACCGGTCGAACAGGGCCGCGCGGCACCGGGGGATGCTGCCCTCGATCAGCAGCTTTCCCATCGCCCGCAGCCCGATGGGCAGAAGGTCGAGCGGCTTGGCGAAGCGGCCCGCGAGAAGGTCGGCATGGGCGATGACCCGGTCGACGCGCCGGCGCCCGGCCACCACGAGCACTTCCCGCACCGTCGACGCGTGGGCCAGCATCTCGGCCCCGAGGCGATCGAACGCCTGGGCGTGGCGTGGATCGAGGTCCGGCTCGTACAGCTCGAACAGCCGTTCCACCTTGTCCCCCCAGCTGCGCGAACCGGCGAGGTAGTGGGCGAAGGCCCGATAGGTGTGGAAGAGCGAATCCGACCCGTGCCTCTCCTCGATGGCGGCGATCTGCTCGCCGAACTTGCCCGGGCGGAAGGGAAACGGCGCCCCGGACTGCGACGCCTCGCGCAGCTTGCGCATCCGCCCCGTCAGCAGGATGTCGAGTTCCTTGACCCGCGTGGCGACCGATTTCTGCGTACCCACGCACTGGAGCACGGCGATCCGCTGCACCGTGGTCTGAACGAGGCTGCCGGCGTTGAGCGCGAGGTCGGCCGACGCCTCGACGTGCAACAGCTCCAGCAGGGTGAGGCGGTTCTCCTCCAGATACTTGGCGACGTGCGGGAAGATCTGGGCGCGCGCCTCATCGGTCACGAAATCGTCGTGCGAGGCGCAGGGAGCCACCGGGCGGCCCTGCTCCAGCACCGGGAACGAGGGGTCGGGCTCCGTCGTCCCGCCGCGGACCCAGCGGAACAGGTAGCGCCACGTCACGCAGTCGAAGTCCGGATGGGTCACCCGGCGGACGACACGGACCCCCTCCGCCTCCGCCTCGGTGATCAGGCGCTGGGCCAGCGCGGCGAGGGCGGTTCCGTCCGCGTGGCTCTGGACCTGGACCCAACGCCCGCCCGTGATCGTGTGAAGGGCGAAATCGACCGTCGAATTGGTTCCGTCGGAGAGCATAAGACAGATCCTGGCACATGCATCGTTCGCCGCACGATCCGACGGCGCTGAGCAACCTTAAGATGAATGCCAGGAAATTGCACCCCCTAATCGATAATCAGTCGACATCTTCGACCCTGACGCGAATTCACCCGTCGGGCACGGTGATTCGCCCTTCCAGATAGGGCGCCACGCGGCCGGTCATCCGCACCCGGTCGCCGGCGAGGCGGCAGGACAGGGCGCCGCCGCGGCGCGAGACCTGCCGCGCCTCGAGCCGGTCCCGGCCGAGCCGTGCGGCCCAGTAGGGCACGAGGGTGCAGTGGGCGGAGCCCGTGACGGGATCCTCGTCGATGCCGAGGGCGGGCGCGAAGTAGCGCGACACGAAGTCGACGCCGTCGCGCCCGGGGGCCGTGGCGATGACCGACAGGCCCTCCGGCCCCGGCAGGTCGGCGAAGCGCGGGGCGAGCGCAATCACCTCTTCGGCCGTCTCGAAGACGGCGAGGAGGTTGGCGCCCGCGCGCAGTACCGCGCGCGGGACGGCACCGAGCGCCGTGGCAAGGCCGGGGTGCGGCGTCGCGGGAACGGCGGGCCGCGCGGGGAAGTCGAGCGTCAGCAGGTCCCCCTCCACGTCGACCGTGAGTTCGCCCGCGCGCCGGGTCAGGAACCGGTAGGTCGGCCGGCCGGGAGCCACCCTGTTCGCCAGCACCCACGCCGCGGCGAGCGTCGCGTGGCCGCAGAGGTCCACCTCCACCGCCGGGGTGAACCAGCGCAGCTCCCACGCGTCGCCGGCCGGCACGGTGAAGGCCGTCTCGGCGAGGTTGTTCTCCGCCGCGATCGCCTGCATCAGCGTGTCCGGGAGCCAGCGCTCGAGCGGCACCACCGCCGCCGGGTTCCCGGCGAAGACGGCGTCGGCGAAGGCGTCGACCTGATGGAGGGGCAACTGCATGGCGGACCTCGATCGGATGGAGATTGTCATCATGACAATGTGCCCCATTATTCGGACAGGGCTCGGACGGGTCAGCGTTCCCAGAACGGCCTTTCGGCCTCGTGCTGCGCGCTGGCACGATCAACGCCGATGTCGCGAAGCAACCGGTCGTCCAGCGTCGAAAGCGCCGCCCGCTGCCGCGCGCGCTCATGCCAGACCGGCAGGTTCGACGCCGCCGACAGCGGCGCCCAGAAGATCGCCGCGGCCCTCGCCGCCGCCCGCCGAAGGATCCCGCTCCGCACCCTGGCGCCGCTTCGGATTGTCGACATCGCACGCTCCTTATTGATCGATACAATCGACCGAATGTCTCTTTTCGTCACGCTAGGCGTTGACACAATTCGGCGCAATTATGATGTTGTCATCATGACAAGTTGGTCCCCCGACCTCGACAATCGCGCTGGCCCCCGCTACCGGGCGATCGCGGACGCGATCGCCGAGGACATCGCCGCCGGGCGCCTTGCGCCCGGTGCGCGCATGCCCACGCACCGCGACCTCGCCTGGCGCCTGGGGGTCACCATCGGCACGGTGACCCGCGCCTATCTGGATGCGGAGCGTCGGGGCCTCGTCTCGGGCGAGGTCGGGCGGGGAACCTTCGTGAAGGAGCCGCCGCGGCCCATCGTCGGCGTCGGCCCGCTGGAGGCAGCGGCGCTTGGCGTCATCGACATGTCGATCAGCGCGCCCCTGGTGCCCGACCTGACCGACGCGCTGGCGCGGGAGGTGGCGTCGGTCATGGGGTCGCCGGGGGCGATCGGTCTGCTCGGCTACGTCCCGTGGCAGGGGCTGGCGGCACACCGGGCGGCGGGGGCGGCGTGGATGGCGCGCTTCGGCGCCCACGCGGATCCGGCGACGGTGCAGGTGACGACCGGCGAGCAGAGCGCCATGGCCATCGCGCTCGCCACCGTGGCGAAGCCGGGCGACCTCGTCCTCACCGAGGCGCTGACCTATCCGGGGTTCAAGGCTGCGGCGGGCGTGCTCGGCCTGCGCCTGCACGGCGTCGCGATGGACGAGGAGGGGCTGATCCCCGAGGCGTTCGAGAACGCCTGCCGCCAGGGCGCGCCCCGGGCCATCTACCTCATGCCGACGATCCACAACCCGACCTGCGCCATCCTGCCGCCCGCACGGCGGGAGGCGATCGCCGTGATCGCCCGGCGCCACGACGTGACGGTGATCGAGGACGACGTGTTCGGCTGCCTCGTCGACGAGCCGCCGCCGCCGGTCCACCGGTTCGGTCCCGACAACACGATCTTCCTGACCGCGCTGTCCAAGAGCGTGGCGCCGGGCCTGCGCATCGGCTTCATGGCGGCCCCGGCCGGGATGACGGCGCGGATGACGTCGGTCTCCCGCGCGCTCGGCGGCGGCCCGTCGCCCGTCCTGGCCGAGGTGGCGCGGCGCTGGATCGAGGACGGGCGGGCCGACCGGTTCGCCGCCTTCCAGCGCGACGAGGCGCGCGACCGGCAGCGGCTGGTTCGGCCGCTGCTGGGCCACCTCGCCGCCCCCTCCCCGCCGTCGGTCTCCCATCTCTGGCTGTCGCTGCCCGACCCCTGGCGCCGCGATGCCTTCACCGCCGCCGCCGCGGCCCGCCGGGTCCGGATCACGCCGGCCGACGCCTTCATGGTCGGCCGCGGACCGACGCCCCACGCCGTCCGGGTCAGCCTGTGCGCGACCCGCACGCGGGAGGAGATGGAACGGGGCGCCGCCATCCTTGCCGGCCTCGTCGCGGAGACGCCGGACGTGGGTGTGGAGGTGGTGTGACGGGTGGCGATGGTCTGCCCTCCTCGCCCGCCCCGCGTCACGCCGATGGGAACGCCCGAACCGTGTGCGCGTGGTCGAGCGGGCCGTGGCCATGGCCGTAACCCGGCGCCGACGCGATCGCCGCCCGCACATAGGCCCGCCCCCGCGCGACCGCGTCTCGGAGCGACAGGCCCTGGGCGATGCCCGCGGCGATGGCCGACGCCAGCGTGCAGCCGGTGCCGTGGGTGTGGCGGCTGTCGATCCGCTGGTCGACGAAGGTCTCCTCCCCCGCCTCGGTGAGCAGGAGGTCGGTGATCCGGTCGCCCTCCAGGTGCCCGCCCTTCAGCAGCACCGCCCGCGCACCGGCGGCGCGGATGGCCTCGGCGGCCGCGCGCATGTCGGCCACCGTGCGCACCGGCCGGCCGGCCAGCACCGCCGCTTCCGGCAGGTTGGGGGTGACCAGCGCCGCCCCCGCGACGAGGCGGCGGACGAGCGCGAGGGTCGCGTCCTCGGCCAGAAGCCGGTCGCCGCCCTTCGCCACCATCACCGGATCGACCACCCGCGGCGTCCGCGGCGCCACGGCGGCGAGTTCGTCGGCGACCGCGTCGATGATGGGGGCCGTCGCCAGCATCCCTGTCTTGACCGCGTCGGCGCCCAGGTCCTCGACCACGACGCGGATCTGGCTGCGCACGAAGTCGATCGGGACCGCGTGGATGGCGTGGACGCCGAGCGTGTTCTGCGCCGTCAGCGCGGTGATCGCCGTCATGGCGAAACCGCCGAGGCAAGTGACCGCCTTCAGGTCGGCCTGGATGCCGGCGCCGCCGCCGCTGTCGGAGCCGGCGACGATGAGGACGCGGCCCTTCATGGCCCGGGCGCCGTCGCGGGAGCGCTGGCGGCGGAAGCGATCACGCCGCACAGGTCGGCGACCACCGCGGCGACGAGGTCGGCGTCGTCGCCCTCCGCCATCACGCGGATCAGCGGCTCGGTCCCCGACTTGCGGATGAGGAGGCGCCCCGTCCCGGCGAGCCGCGCCTCCGCCGCACCGATCGCGTCCTTCACCACGGGCAGGTCCAGCGGCGGCCGTCCCGCGTAGCGCACGTTGTGCAGGATCTGCGGCACCGCCTCGAAGCGCGCGGTCACGGCGCTCGCCGGCTCGCCCGTCTCCTGCATCGCGGCCAGCACCTGGAGTGCGGCGACAAGGCCGTCGCCGGTCGTCCCGTGGTCGCCCAGAACGATGTGGCCGGACTGCTCCCCGCCCACGTTGTAGCCCTCGGCCCGCATCCGCTCGACCACGTAGCGGTCGCCCACCGGCGTCCGCACGAGGCCGATGCCGTGGCGCGTCAGGTACCGTTCGAGGCCGAGGTTCGACATCACGGTCGCCACGACCGCCCCGCCCTTCAGGGCGCCGGCCTCCTGCAGCCGGCGCGCGATCAACGCCATGATCTGGTCGCCGTCGATGTTGCGCCCCCGCTCGTCGCAGACGATCAGCCGGTCCGCATCGCCGTCGAGGGCGAGGCCGATGTCGGCGCGCTTGGCGACCACCTCCTCCTGCATCCGGCGGGGATGGGTGGCGCCGCACTCCCGGTTGATATTGAACCCGTCGGGCGCGACGGCGACGGGAATGACCTCGGCGCCCAGCTCCCACAGCACGGTCGGCGCCACCTTGTAGGCGGCCCCGTTCGCGCAATCGACCACGATGCGAAGCCCCTCCAGCCTGAGCCCCCGGGGGAAGGTAGCCTTCACGGCCTCGATGTAGCGGCCGGCGGCGTCGTCGAGGCGCCGCGCCCGGCCGAGCTGTGCTGCGGGGACGAGGTTCTCCGCGGGCGAACCGTTCACCCGAGCCTCGATCGCCGCCTCCACCTCGTCCGACAGCTTGTAGCCGTCGGGACCGAACAGCTTGATCCCGTTGTCCTCATACGGGTTGTGGGAGGCGGAGATCATGACGCCCATGTCGGCGCGCAGGCTTCGTGTGAGAAAGGCGACGGCCGGCGTGGGAACCGGGCCGACCAGCGTCACGTCGAGGCCCATGGAGATGAATCCAGCCGTCAGCGCCGGCTCCAGCATGTAGCCCGAAAGCCGCGTGTCCTTGCCGATCACCACGAGGTGGCGGTGGTCGCCGCGCCGGAACTCCATGGCCGCAGCCATGGCGACCTTCAGGGCCGTCTCCGCCGTCATGGGCGGGACGTTGGCGGTGCCGCGGATGCCGTCGGTGCCGAAGAGAGAGCGGGGCATGGGATGGGGCGCCTCGGTATGGACAGGCTCCGTTTTGGCCCGATCCGGCGGACCCCGCAAGCGGAACGAGGGGGGCCCGCCGGGCCCCCTCGCTCTCGTCACCACGATGTCCGTGCGTCGCCGGTCAGCCCGGCTGCGGCTCCGGCGTCATGCCGCCGGCGTCCTTGCCGCCCGAGGTCGGCACCGTGCCGCGGCGACCGGCCGGCGGACGGGCGGCGGGCGGGCTCTGCACCGGCCGGTCGTCGTTCCGCACGATCGGGTCGCCGCGCAGCAGCGCGTCGATCTCCTCGCCCGACAGCGTCTCGTACTCGAGCAGGCCGCGGGCCAGCGTGTGCAGCTGGTCGAGGTTCTCGGTCAGGATCCGCTTCGCCGCGGCGTAGGCGCCCTCGACGACGCCGCGGATCTCCTCGTCAACAAGCTGCGCCGTGTTGTCCGACATGTTCTTGTGCTGGGCGACGGAGTGGCCGAGGAACACCTCCTGGCTGTTCTCCCCGTACAGGAGCGGGCCGAGGCGCTCGCTCATGCCCCACTCGGTCACCATCCGGCGCGAGATGTCGGTCGCCATCTTGATGTCCGACGAGGCGCCGGTCGTGATCCGCTCCTTGCCGAAGATGATCTCCTCCGCGATGCGGCCGCCCATGGCCACCTCGAGGTCGGCGATCAGCTTGGCCTTGGAGAGCGAGATGCGGTCGCCCTCGGGCAGACGCATCACCATGCCCAGCGCGCGGCCGCGCGGGATGATCGTCGCCTTGTGGACGGGGTCGCTGTCCTGGTTGTGGATCGCGACGATCGCGTGGCCCGCCTCGTGATAGGCGGTCAGCTTCTTCTCCTCGTCGGTCATGACCATGGAGCGACGCTCCGCGCCCATCATGACCTTGTCCTTGGCGGACTCGAACTCGGCCATGCCCACGACCCGCTTGCCGAGGCGTGCGGCCAGCAGCGCCGCCTCGTTCACGAGGTTTGCGAGGTCGGCACCCGAGAAACCGGGGGTGCCGCGGGCGATGGTCTTCGCCTCCACGTCCGGCGACAGCGGGACCTTGCGCATGTGGACCTTTAGGATCTTCTCACGGCCCATGACGTCGGGGTTCGGCACCACGACCTGGCGGTCGAAGCGGCCGGGACGCAGCAGCGCCGGGTCGAGCACGTCCGGCCGGTTCGTCGCGGCGATGAGGATGACGCCCTCGTTCGCCTCGAACCCGTCCATCTCGACGAGGAGCTGGTTCAGCGTCTGCTCGCGCTCGTCGTTGCCGCCGCCGAGGCCAGCACCACGGTGGCGACCCACCGCGTCGATCTCGTCGATGAAGATGATGCAGGGGGCGTGCTTCTTGCCCTGCTCGAACATGTCACGCACGCGGCTTGCGCCGACGCCCACGAACATCTCGACGAAGTCGGAGCCCGAGATGGTGAAGAACGGCACGTTCGCCTCGCCGGCCACCGCGCGGGCGGTCAGCGTCTTGCCGGTGCCGGGGGGGCCGACCAGCAGCACGCCCTTCGGGATCTTGCCGCCCAGGCGCTGGAACTTCTGCGGGTCCTTCAGGAACTCCACGACCTCCTGCAGTTCCTGCTTGGCCTCGTCGATGCCGGCGACGTCGTCGAACGTCACCCGCCCGACCTTCTCGGTCAGGAGGCGCGCCCGGCTCTTGCCGAAGCCCATGGCCTTGCCGCCGCCCGACTGCATCTGGCGCATGAAGAAGATCCAGACGCCGATGAGGAGCAGCATCGGGAACCACGACAGCAGCACCGAGAACAGCGAGGGAACGTTGCTGTCGTCCGGCATCGCCGTGATCCGCACGTTCCGCGCGGCCAGCCGGTCGACCACGTTCGCGTCCGGCGGCAGGTAGACCGCGAAGGTCCGCTGGTCGGTGTAGTGGCCGGAAATCTGGTTGCCCTTGATCGTCACGTCCGCGACGCGGCCGGCGTCCACCTCGTTCAGGAATTCGGAGAAGGCGATCGACGACTGCGGACCGCGGGTCGACGAACTCTGGAACAGGTTGAACAGGGCCACCAGCAGCAGCCCGATGATGATCCAGAGCGCCAGGTTCTTGCCGAAATTGCTCACAGCCTGTGCCTTTCATTCGCGGCGCCGGACACCGCTCCCCGCCCCCCCCGGCCAGGAATGATGGCCTCCCGGGCGTTCCATGATGATGAGATAATGTCGCGGCCGGATCAAACAACGTCTTCGGCCGTGCGGAAGGGTGCGGCGGAGAGCGCCACCCGCGGCGCGAACGTCACCACGATCCCGCGAAGGCCCGCCGCCTCGGCCGCCGGCGACCACCATCCGAGGTGCGGCACCGCCACCGTCGTGCCGTGGAGGCGGAGCGCCGGCAGGACCGCGCGCACCGGACCCGGCAGGGCGCGGGCCTCCGGCCGGTCCCGGGCGGGACCGCCCGGGCCGGCGGCGCCGACGCTCAACCCCCCGATCGGGCCGATGGGGGTAATCCGG
>CANGXM010000061.1 GCA_947457845.1 Rhodospirillales bacterium
CCGCACGCGAGAACGCGGCGGCCGGGCGCACGGAGCCCATGTCCCGCGCGGCGCACAGCCTCAAGGGCGCGGCCGCCGTCCTCGGCCTCGGCGACGTCGCCGATCTGGCAGACCGGGTGCAGCACGCCGACGCCGCGGACGCCGCCCCCCTGATCGAGGACCTGGAGGCCGCGGTCGCCGCGATCGTCGACGCCATCCGCCGGCGCGGCCATCCGCTCGACCCACCGGCGCCCTGAACATCCTGCGTCGTTGCGCTTGCGGTCGGAACGCCTCACATCTTTGTTCTAGACCGAATGGATCAGAGGCGCACCCCCATGTCCGGGACCGGCGAACTGACCTGCACCGAGCGTTGGACCGCGGGCGTCTGCACCCTCTTCCGCCTCTCGGACGGGCGATACTTCCTGGACGAAACCTATCTGGCGCGCCGCCACGTGCTGACCCCGCCCCAGGGCGCGCAGATCGCCAGCCTGATGCGCCTCGATCTCGACTACAGGCCGGAACGGTTCGACGACGTGGTCGCGGCCTATGCGGCGGCGCCACGGGTCACGCCTGAGCAGATGCTGGCGCCGATCGACACGCCCTACCTCGTGCACCTGAACAGCGACGGAAAGGCGATGGTGATCACCGCGCTGCCGCCGCCCGGATGGCAGGCTCCGGCGGCGACGGCGGCGAACGCGCCGCCGTCGCCGGGCCCGGCGCGCCAGTTCGGCGAGGAGATCGCGAGCATCTGCCAGATCATCGACGCCTACAACGCCAAGAGCCTGCCGCTGCCGCGCAGTTCCACCCGCCGCCTTCGCGAGATCGCCGAAGCCATCGCCGCGAGCGGCGGTGCCGCCACGACGACCGACGCGCTGAACGAAGCGAACCGCATCTACAGGCGCAGCGGCGTCGTCTTCGCCCGCTATCACGCCGACGCGTCGACCCAGGCGATCATGCGCTGACCGGCGCCAGCTCCCCCAAGACGGGAAGAGCGCAGGATTTTAACAACCTGAGAACACTGTCCGGTGGACAACCCACGCTGGCAGGATGCACATTTGGACGTGCATCGGGCCGGGCGATCCGCGCCCGTTGCGACGGTCCGCAACCCACATCGCCGCCCGCATGCCGCAGACGCCCGACTTCTCCGACGTGCAGACGCTGCTCCTCGAGCCGGAGCCCTCGCTGCGCCTCGTGCGCTCCTCCCTCGCGGCGATTGGGTTCCGCCGGATCGTCAAGGGCGATCCCGCGACCCCGGACCTCGCGACGCTGGAACTCACCGCGTTCGACCTGATCCTCGTGCACGCGACGACGGAGGAGACGGCGGGGTTCGAGTTGATCCAGCGGATCCGCAACCGGCGCTTCCGCACCAATCCCTTCGTCTGCGCCATGATCACGACATGGGAGCCGAAGCCCGCGCTGATCGCGCGGGCGGGGTCCGCGGGTGCGGACGGCGTGCTGGCCAAGCCCTTCTCGATGACCTCGATCCGCGACGTGGTCGCGAAGTTCGTCGAGCAGCCGCGGCCATGGATCGCCGCTCCCGGCTACGTCGGGCCGGACCGGCGGCGGGACCGGGGGATGGGACCGGACGACCCGGTGGTGGAGGTGCCGAACACGCTCAGGATGAAGGCGACGGGCCAGCCCGTCGGCGACGTGGCCGAGCAGATCGACCGCGCCTGGGAGGCGGTCGCCGTACTCCGGCTCGACCGGACCGCCCGCGTCGCGGGGGAGATCCTGCGCCGGGCGAGGGCGGAGCCGGAGGCCGACGGCACCGGCGAGGCCCTGCTTCGTCTGATCGGGACGATGGAGGAGGTGGCACAGCGTTCGGGGGCGACGGACGATCCGCGCACCACCCGGATCGCGGGCGAGATCGCCGCGATCCTGCGCGACGCGCTGCGGGCGCCACGGCGGCTGGCGTCCTTGCTGTCGGCCTGCATCACGCTGGCCGACCTTCTGGGCGCCGTGGCCCGGACCCCCCGTGCCGCCCCCGCCGAGGCGGGGGCGGCGTAGGGCGGGGCGACCTCAGTCGACGCGCACGTAGCGGAGCATGAACCAGTCGCTCGGCAGCTGCACGAGGCTGACGTTCTGCTTCGCGCCGTACAGCAGCACCTGCTGGTGGATCGGGATGTAGGCCATCTCGTCCCGCACGATGGTCAGGCTCTCCTTGATCATCGCGTTGCGCTTGGCGACGTCGGTCTCGGTGCCCATCATGCGGATCAACTCGTCGTTCCGCGCGTTCGAGAAGCCGCCGACGTTCACGTTCCCGCTGATACCGCCCGGCTGGCGCGTGGCCGTGAGCGAGAGCAGCGAGTTGTGGGCGTCGTAGGTGGGCGGCAACCAGCCGACGAAGAAGAAGTTCGTGTCGTACGGCGGGTTGACGAAGCGGACGAACTGCTGGAACGGCATCAGCCGCAGGCGGGCGCGGATGCCGGCGCGCGCCAGCATCGAGGCGACGGCCGTGCAGACCTGCTCGTCGTTCACGTAACGGTCGTTCGAGCAGTCCATCGACATCTCGAAGCCGTTCGGATAGCCGGCCTCGGCCAGGAGCCGCTTCGCCCCGTCCGCGTCGAACTTGTAGGGCACGTTCAGCGACGGATCGAACCCGTTCACGCCCGGGCCGACCATGAGGTAGTTCGGCACCGAGGCGCCGCGCATCACGTTGCGGTGGATGGCATCGGTGTTGATGGCCATCTGGACGGCCTGGCGAACGCGCTTGTCCTTGAAGGGATTCCTGCCCTTCACGTCGCTGTCGCGCAGCTCGTTGGAGATCACGTCCATGCCGAAGAACATGGTCCGCAGATCGGCCTTCTGGTGGACCCTGAGGCCCGGCGTCTGCTGCACGCGCTCGACCGAATTGATCGGCAGGCCGTAGACCATGTCGACGTCGCCCGCGATCAGCGCCGCGGTGCGGGTGGACGGGTTGGCGAGCGGGGTGAAGAGCACCTCGGTCAGGTTGTGCTCGGGCTTGTCCCACCAGTCGGGGTTCGCGACCATCTCGACCCGGCCGTCCGAGCTGCGCGCGCGCAGCTTGAAGGGGCCGGTGCCGTTGACGTTGGAGCTGGCGTACGACTCCTCCTGCTTGGAGATGTCGGTCGTGCGCGTGATGTTGTGCTTCTCAGCCCACGCCTTCGACATGATCATGATGTTCGTCATCAGCGCCGGGAACGTGGCGTCCGGCCCGTTGGTGACGAACTCGACCGTGAACGCGTCGATCTTGCGAAGTTCCTTCACCGAGGCGAAGTTGTTCGCCAGCAGCGAGCCCGGGCCGCGCGCCCGCTCGTAGGAGAAGACGACGTCGTCGGCCGTGAACGGCTCGCCCTCGTGGAACTTGACGCCCTGGCGCAGCGTGAAGCGCCAGACGTCGGGCGCCGGCTGCTCCCACTTGGTCGCCAGCGCGGGCTGAAGGTTCAGTTCCCGGTCGTGGCGGACCAGCTGCTCGTACATGTTCGCGAGGAACATGATCGTGGTGGTCACGTTGCGGCTGTAGGGGTCGAGGGCGCCGGGGTCGTTGCCGGCCGCCCAACGGAAGGTCTTCGCGTCGACAGGCGCCGTCGCCAGCGCCGCCACGATGGCGATCGCCGCCGCACCCCACTTCAACATCCTCATGGTCCGTCCCCCTGTCCGTCTGGAACCTGTGCCTGCTCAGTCCGCCGCCACCGTGCAGTGACGGGCGACGCGGTCGAGGAAGCGGTCGCAGGCGTCGAGCTGCGCACGCTCCACCCATTCGTCCGGCTGGTGGGCCTGGGCGATGTTGCCCGGACCGATCACCAGCGTCGGGATGTCGATCTCCTGGAACGAGCCGCCCTCGGTGCCGAAGGCGACGACGCCGGTGCCGTTGGTGCCGGCGAGCCGCATCACCGTCGTCTCGGCCGGGGAGCCGGGCTCCGCGCGAAGGCCGGGAATGCGCGCCGTCACGTCGATCGAGACCCCGACGTCGGGGCTGACCGCCCGCATCCGGGGCAGGAGGCGGTCCTCGGCGAAGCGCTGCATGGCGTCGAGAACGTCGTCGAGGCGGACGCCCGGGAGCGCCCGGTGCTCCCACCAGAAGGTGCAGGCCTCGGGCACCACGTTGTGCTGGATGCCGCCCTTCACGATGTTCACCTGCACCGTCGAGTAGGGCGGGTCGAACGCCGGGTCCAGCGGCCCCGCCCGGAGCGCCTCGCCGAAGCGGGCGATCTCGGCGATCAGTTCGGAGGCGTACATGACGGCGTTGACCGTCCGGTGGACCTGGGACGAATGGCCGGTGACGCCGCGGACCGTGCAGGTTCCGACGATGCCGCCCTTGTGGGCGTTCACCACCTGCATGTCCGTAGGTTCGCCCACGATGCAGAGCCCCGGCCGGAGGCCGGAGGCGTGCATGTGCCTCACGAGGTCGCCCACGCCGAGGCAGCCGACCTCCTCGTCGTAGGAGAGGGCCAGGTGGATGGGGCGCGCGAGCGGTGCGGCGGCGAAGCGCGGCACGGCGGCAAGCGCCGCGGCCACGAACCCCTTCATGTCGCATGCGCCGCGGCCGAACACGCGTCCGTCGCGCTCGACCAGGGTCCAGGGGTCCGACGTCCACGCCTGCCCGTCCACCGCGACGACGTCGGTGTGGCCGGACAGCACCACGCCGCCGGGCACGTCCGGCCCGATGGTGGCCAGCATGTTGGCCTTGGTGCCCGTGGGATCGGGAAGGATCTCGGTCCGGACGCCGTGGCCGGACAGATAATCCGCGACCCAGTCGACGAGCGGCAGGTTGGAATTCCGGCTCGTCGTGTCGAACGACACCAGCCGACGGAGCATGTCCACCGTGTCCAGGATCTCGCCCGGCATCCGGCCCCTCATCAAACGGTATCCTAAACTCGCATGTGGACGGGTCATCGGCAAGCCATCTTCGCGCCGCGGACAGGTGGCTCCCGGATGCGAGGATGCTGCACTGCACCTCAGAATTCTAACTGCATCCACAATTCACCGCCCCCCGCCCCGCACGATCATTGCGGGTTCCGTTGACAGGGTCGGCCCATCATCGCATAGATAAACAGTATACTGTTCCAGGGACGCCATGACGAGTGACGCGCCCGATCGGATCGACGCCGGCCTCCGCGGGCGGCCGGACAGCCTCCGGCACCGGATCTACGCCGACCTGCGCTCGCGCCTGCAGCGCTGCACGGTGGCGCCGGACGAGCGGCTGATCGACCTCGACGTCGCCCGCGCCTACGGAACCTCGCGGATGCCGGCGCGCGAGGCGCTGCTCCAGCTCGTCCACGAAGGCTATCTGGTCGGCACGACCCGCGGCTTCATGGTGCCCCGCCTGTCGCGCGACGACGTCCGCGACATCTTCGAGGTGCGCCGCCTGCTGGAGCCGCGCGCGGCGGCGCTCGCCGCCCGCGACCTCTCCCCCGGGCAGGAGCGGGAACTGCGCCGCGCGCTGGACGCCGCGCGGACGGCGCTCGACGCCGACGACGCCGAAGGGCTGATCGTCGCCAACATCGCGTTCCGCGGCGCATGGCTGTCGGCCGTGCGGAACCGACGCCTCGCCGCGACCATCGCCCGCTTCGTCGACCAGGTGCAGACCGTGCGACTGGAGACGCTGCGCGATCCGGCCGTGCGGCGGACCGTGGTCGAGGGCCTCGAGGGAATCTTCGACGCCTTCGCAAGGCGCGACGCCGTGGCGGCCGCCGACCGGATCACGGCCTTCATCGTCACCGCCGAACAGTCCTTCTTCGCCCGGCAGCGTGCCGGTTCCGCCCCCGCCGAGACCACCCGGAAGGCCGCCGATGTTTGACGTGCGAGGACCCTCGCTCCGCTACATGATCGACAGCGGCAAGCCGCTCGGCGTGTTCTGGCTCGCCATGGGCGCCCCCGCCGTGGTCGAGGCCGCGGCCCGCGCCCGGCCGGACGCGATCGTGCTCGACCTCCAGCACGGGCTGTTCGACCGCTCGACGCTGGAGACGGCCATCGGCCTCGTGCCAAAGGACATCCCGGTGCTGGCCCGGGTGGCGGAGAACAGCGCCGCCGCCATCGGCCAGGCGCTCGACGCCGGGGCGGAGGGCGTGATCGTGCCGCTGGTGGAGAGCGCGAAGCAGGCGGCGAAGGCCGTCTCCTACGCCCGCTTTCCGCCGCGGGGCGAACGCTCGGGCGGCGGGGTGCGCCCGCTGTCGGACTTCGTGAACTACGTGGAGATGGCCAACCGCGACACGGTCGTGATCGTGATGATCGAGACCGAGAAGGGCCTTCGCAACGCCTCGACGATCGCCCGGACCGAGGGCGTCGACATGGTCTTCATCGGGACCGGCGACCTCGCCATCTCGCTCGGCACGTTCCCCGACGCCTCACCCCGCCACGATGCGGCCTGCTCGGAGATCCTGGCCGCCTGCCGCGCCGCCTGGACGCCGTGCGGGATCTTCACCATCAACGCCGACGCCGCCGTCCGCCGCAAGGCGCAGGGCTACCGGATGGTGGTGACGGCGAACGACATGGACGTGCTCGCCACGGGCTTCAACCGCGCCACCGCCGCCTTCGGCCGGCCGCAGCAGCCGGCGATCGAGGCGACGCCGGCGCCCGCGGGATCCGATCCCGTCTACGGCACGCTTGGCCGATGAGTTCGGCCGTCCTCGACGCGCTGCGCGCCGCACTCGGGCCGGCGGTCCTCGCCGGGGCCGACGTGCCCGAGCGCAACGCGTCCGACGCGACGCTCCTGCCCCCCACCCGGCCGATCGCCGTGGTGCGGCCGGCGACGACGGAGGAGGTGTCGGCGACGCTGCGCCTCTGCCACGCGCACGGGCAGGCGGTCGTCCTCCAGGGCGGGCTGACCGGCCTCGCCGGCGCGGCCCATCCCCACGCGGGCGAGGTCGCGCTGTCGCTCGAACGCATGGTGGGCGTGGAGGCGGTCGACGGCCTCGCCGGCACCCTCACGGCGCTGGCCGGGACGCCCCTGCAAGTCGTGCAGCAGGCGGCGGACGACGCCGGGTTCCAGTGCGGGATCGACCTTCCCTCGCGCGGGTCGGCCGCCATCGGCGGCACCATCGCGACCAACGCCGGCGGCCTGAACGTGCTGCGCTACGGCATGGCGCGCCGGCAGGTGCTGGGGCTGGAGGTGGTGCTGGCGGACGGCACCATCGTCCGCTCGCTCCAGGGGATGGTGAAGAACAACGCGGGCTACGACTGGACGCAGCTGTTCATCGGGAGCGAGGGGACGCTTGGCGTCATCACGCGGGTCGTGCTGGCCTTGCACCCGAAGCCGGCGAACCTCGTCACGGCACTCTGCGCCGTCGGCACGTTCGAGGACGCGATCGCCGTCCTGCGCCGGACCGAGGCCGCGCTGCCCGGCGGGCTGATGGCGTTCGAGGCGATGTGGGCGGACTTCCTCGCCGTCGCGTCCGGCCCTTGCGGCGTGGCGAACCCGCTGGCGGGCGACCAGGCGCTCTCGCTTCTGGTGGAGGTCGCGGGCGGCCCCGGTGCGGACGGATCGGCGAGGGTCGAAGCCCTGCTCGAGGGGCTGCTGGAGGACGGGTCGATCCGGGACGCCGTCGTCGCCAAGTCGCAGGACGAGCGGCGGCGGCTCTGGGCCCTGCGCGAGACGCCGGCCGAGTACAGGCGCCACATGCCGCCGTCGGTCGGGTTCGACGTGTCGATCCCGCTGGGGCGGATGTCGACCGCGGTCGACGACCTGCGCGCCCGCATGGCGGCGGGCTGGCCCGCGGCCACCTCGGTCTTCTTCGGCCACGTGGCCGACAGCAACCTGCATCTCATCACCATGGTCCCCGGCCTCGACGGCGCGACGAAGACCGCGATCGAGGACACGGTCTACCGGGCCGTGGCATCCTTCGGCGGTTCGGTGTCGGCCGAGCACGGGATCGGGCGGACCAAGCGCCCCTATCTCGCGCTCACGCGGACCGAGCCGGAGCGGATGCTGATGGGACTGATCAAGCGTGCCCTCGACCCGGCCGGCATCCTCGGCCCCGGTCGGGTCCTGTGACCGAAACGAAGCGACGAACGACGGAGACGAGCATGTCCGGTGTCCTGAAGAAGCTGGCGAAGGCCCTTTCCAAGAACGAGATCGAGATCGTCGACCTGACGCAGACGCTGCACCCCGGCACGCCGGTCATCCAGCTGCCGCCCAACTTCGCGCCCTCGGCCCCCTTCTCGATGTCCGAGATCTCGCGCTACGACGACCGCGGTCCGGCCTGGTACTGGAACAACCTCGCGATGGGTGAGCACACGGGCACGCACTTCGATGCGCCGATCCACTGGATCAGCGGCAAGGACCTGAAGGACGGGGCGACCGACACCGTCCGCCCGCAGCGCTTCATGGCACCCGCCTGCGTCATCGACTGCTCGAAGGACGCCGCGAAGGACGAGAAGTTCCTCCTCACGCCCAAGCACATCCTGGCGTGGGAGAAGGAGCACGGCACGATCCCCAAGGGCGCGTGGGTGCTGATGCGCACCGACTGGTCCAAGCGCACCGATCCCGCGAAGTTCCTGAACATGAAGGAGGACGGGCCGCACGTGCCGGGCCCGAACGCCGACGCGGTCCGCCTTCTGGCCGAGGAGCGGGACGTGAACGGCTGGGGCGTGGAGGCCGTCGGCACCGACGCCGGCCAGGCCTTCGCGTTCGAGCCGCCCTTCCCGGCCCACGCGCTGATGCACGGATCGAACAAGTTCGGCCTCGCGTCCTTGTGCAACCTCGACCGGCTGCCGCCGACAGGCGCCATGATCATCGCGGCCCCGCTGAAGATCCAGAACGGGTCGGGCAGCCCGCTGCGCGTGATCGCGCTGGTCGACCGCAGCGACGACTGACCGGGCGGGCGGCGTCCCGACGCGGGCGCCGCCCGGCCTCGCCTTCCCCGCCCTTCCCCGCCGGCGACCGCCGTGCTTGGATGCGCCATGGAGTTCCGCGAGGACCAGATTCGGCGCTATGCGCGCCACATCATCCTGCCCGAGGTCGGGGGGATCGGGCAGGAGCGCCTGCTCGCCGCCCGCGTGCTCGTCGTGGGCGCCGGGGGGCTGGGGTCGCCGCTCCTCCTCTATCTGGCCGCGGCGGGGATCGGGACGATCGGCGTGGTCGACGACGACGCGGTCGATCTCTCCAACCTCCAGCGGCAGGTGATCCACGACGGCGCCTCGATCGGGCGGGCCAAGGTCGACAGCGCCGCCGACCGGGTCGCCGCCATCAACCCGGACGTCCGGGTGGTGCGGCACCGGATGCGGGTCGACGCCTCGAACGTCGACGCGCTCGTCGCCGACTATGACGTCGTCGCCGACGGGACCGACAATTTCGCGGCGCGGTTCCTGCTGAACGACGCCTGCTACCGCGCCCGGCGCACGCTGGTGTCCGCGGCGATCCTGCGGTTCGACGGCCAGCTGTCGACCTACAAGGCGCACCTCGGCGCCGGGCACCCCTGCTACCGCTGCCTCGTGCCCGCCCCACCGCCCGACGACGTGATCCCGTCCTGCGCGCAGGCCGGCGTGTTCGGCGCGCTCGCGGGGACGGTCGGGTCGATGCAGGCGGTCGAGGTGCTGAAGGAGATCCTCGGCGCGGGCGAGAGCCTGTCGGGCACCCTGCTTCTCTACGACGCCCTGTCGGCCGAGGTGGCGCGCGTGCGCCTGCCAAAGGATCCCCGCTGCCCCATCTGCGGGACGCCCGCGTGACGACGGGATCAGCGGGGACGGCGGCGGGCGGACCGGCGGCGGGCGGCGTCCGGGGCCTCGCCCTGATCGTGCAGTCGGGCGGCTACGACCGGGTCCATTACGCGCTGGTGCTGGCGGCGGGGGCGGCGGCCATCGGGCGGCCGACGATCCTGTTCTTCACCGGCCGCGCGCTCCGCGCGCTGCTGCCCGACGGCTGGCGGACGCTCGACGCCGCCGACGACGGGACGCGGCCGGCGGAACGGGACGCCGTGCTCGCCGCCCGCGGGGTGGCGGACTTCGAGACGCTGCTCGCCGCCTGCCGCGACCTCGACGTGCGGATGATCGCGTGCGAGATGGGGCTGCGGGCCGAGGGGCTGGAGGGCGCGGCCCTCAGGCCCGACCTCACGGTCGAACGGGCGGGCGTGGTCACGCTGCTGACGGAGGCCGGGGGAGCGGTGGTGGCCCTGTGACGGCCCTCATCCCCCCTTGTGGTCGAGCGCGTATCCCGCCGAGCGCACCGTCCGGATCAGGTCCGTCTGCTCGTCCTCGTTGAGCGCCTTGCGCAGGCGCCGGATGTGGACGTCGACCGTGCGCGGCTCGACGTAGACGTCGTGGCCCCAGACGAGGTCGAGGAGTTGTTCGCGCGAGAAGACGCGCCCCGGGTGCTGCATGAAGTGGCGCAGGAGCCGGAACTCCGTCGGCCCGAGGTGGATGTCGCGCCCGGATCGGCGGACGCGATGCGCGGCGAGGTCCATCGACAGGTCCTCGTAGCGCAGCATCTCCTCCGAGAGCGACGGCGTCGCCCGGCGCAGCACGGCGCGGATGCGGGCCAGCAGCTCGGTCGGCGAAAAGGGCTTTGCGACATAGTCGTCGGCGCCCGAATTGAGGCCGCGCACCCGGTCCGCCTCCTCGCCGCGGGCGGTCAGCATGATGATCGGCACCTCGCGGGTCCGCGGGCCGCGGCGCAGCTGGCGGCACACCTCGATCCCGGACATCAGCGGCAGCATCCAGTCGAGCAGCACGAGATTCGGCGGCTGCTCGCTGGCGATCAGCAGCGCCTCCTCGCCGTCGGCGGCGGTGGTGACGCGGAACCCCTCCTTCTCCAGGTTGTAGCGGAGAAGGGTGACGAGATCGGTCTCGTCCTCGACGATGAGGACGAGCGGCTTTCCGTTGGCGGTCATGGCGTCTCCCGCGTGACCTCGGGCACCTCGACCACGGCGTAGCTGGAGGCGTCGCCCTTGGGCCGAACCGTCCGCAGGTACGTCCCGCTGACGAGGAAGTGGATCGTCTCGGCCACGTTCGTGGCGTGGTCGCCGATGCGCTCGATGTTCTTGGCGATGAAGAGGATGTGCGCGCAGGGCGTGATGTTGCGCGGATCCTCCATCATGTAGGTCAGCGTCTCGCGGAAGAGGCTGGTGTAGAGGTCGTCCAGCTCCTCGTCGCGCGACCACGCCGCGACCGCCTTCGCCACGTCGCGCTCGATGTAGGCGTCGAGCACGTCCTTCAGGATCTCCTGCACCAGGTTGCCCATCCGCGGGATTGCGGCGGCGGGGCGGACGGGCGGAACCTGGGAGAGGGTGATCGCGCGCTTGGCGATGTTGGCCGCGTAGTCGCCGATGCGCTCGATGTCGGCGGCGATCTTGAGCGCCGACAGGATCTCGCGCAGGTCGGGGCCCATCGGCTGGCGGAGCGCCAGAAGGCGGACCGTCTCGGCGTCGATCTCCTTCTCGTAGGCGTCGAGGCGGGCGTCGGCACGCACCACCTCGCCGGCCGCGTCGGCATCGCGGGTCACCACGGCGCGGACGGCGGCCTCGATCTGCGCCTCGGCCGTCCCGCCCATCTGGGTGATCAGGTTGCCGAGGCGCTGGAGCTCCAGCGAGAACGACTTGACGATGTGTTCGGACGCGGGCACGGCGGCGGCTCCCTCTGGTGTCCGGGTGGCGCGCCCGGGATCAGCCGTAGCGGCCGGTGATGTAGCCCTGGGTGCGCTCGTCCCGGGGGTTGGTGAAGATCGCGTCGGTGTCACTCACCTCGACCATCTCGCCGAGGTGGAAGAACGCCGTGGTCTGGCTGACGCGCGCCGCCTGCTGCATGTTGTGGGTCACGATCACGATCGTGTAGTTCTCGCGGAGTTCGTCGATCAGCTCCTCGACGTGCGCGGTGGCGATCGGGTCGAGGGCCGAGCAGGGCTCGTCCATCAAGATCACCTCCGGGCTGACCGCGATCGCCCGCGCGATGCACAGCCGCTGCTGCTGCCCGCCGGACAGGCCGGTCCCGGGATCGCGCAACCGGTCCTTCACCTCGTTCCAGAGGCCCGCGCGCTTCAGCGAACTCTCGACGATCTGGTCCATCTCGTCGGTGTTCGAGGCCAGCCCGTGGATGCGCGGACCGTAGGCGACGTTGTCGTAGATCGACTTCGGGAAGGGGTTGGGCTTCTGGAACACCATCCCGACCCGGGCGCGCAGCTGCACCACGTCGATGGACGGGGCGTAGATGTCCTGCCCGTCGAGCGTGATCATCCCCTCGACGCGGCAGATGTCGATCGTGTCGTTCATGCGGTTCAGGCTCCGCAGGAACGTCGACTTGCCGCAGCCCGACGGCCCGATCAGGGCGGTCACCTTGCGCTCCGCAAGGCTGAGGTTGACGCCCTTCAGGGCGTGCTTCGCCCCGTAGTAGACGTTCACGTCGCGGCCGGTCATCTTCCAACCGGCCTGCGCCGGCCGGCCCGCCGGATGGAGGATCGCGTCCGTCTCGCTCTGGAACTGTGCGGTCATCGTCTCACCACCGGCGTTCGAATTTCTTGCGGAGATAGATCGCCACCGCGTTCATCGCGAGCAGCAGGACCAGAAGGACCATGATCCCGGCCGACGTCTTCTCGACGAAGCCCCGCTCGGGACTGCCGGCCCACATGTAGATCTGCACCGGCAGGACGGTGGCCGACGCGGTGACCGAGTTCGGGATGTCGGTCACGAAGGCGACCATGCCGATCATCAGCAGGGGCGCCGTCTCGCCGAGCGCCTGCGCGAGCGTGATGATGGTGCCCGTCATGATCCCGGGCATGGCCAGCGGCAGAACGTGGTGCAGGATCACCTGCATCTTCGACGCGCCCACGCCGAGCGCCGCCTCCCGGATGGAGGGCGGGACCGCCCGGAGTGCCGCGCGCGTCGCGATGATCACGGTTGGCAGGCTCATCAGCGCGATCACGATGCCGCCGACCAGCGGCGCCGAGCGCGGCATGCCGAAGAAGTTGAGGAACACCGCGAGGCCCAGGAGGCCGAACACGATCGACGGCACCGCCGCGAGGTTGTTGATGTTGACCTCGATGATGTCCGTGATCCGGTTCTTGGGCGCGTACTCCTCCAGGTAGATGGCGGCCAGCACCCCGACCGGGACCGCGAGCGCCATGCACACCAGCAGCGTCATCAAGGTGCCGACCACGCTGCCGGCGACGCCGACGAGTTCCGGCCGCACGCTCGACGCCGACGTGAAGAAGCGGGTGTTGAACTGGGAGCGGATCTCGTCCCTGGCGGTCAGGTCGTCGATCCATCCCACGGTGCGGTCGTTGACCCGGCGCTCGGCCTCCGGGACGTCGCGCCGGATGTGGCCCTTCCAGAACATGTCGATGTCCGACGCGGCGAGCGCCCAGACCTGGACGGTCCGCCCGATCAGCGCCGGATCGGCGATCACCATGTTCCGCAGGTCCTCGCCGGCGCCCGGCGACACCATGCGCGACAGGAGGTTCCGGTCGGCGCGGCTGGTCACCGCGGGGAAGCGTTCCTGCATCGCGAGGTTGATCGTCCGGTCCCACGACGCCAGCCGCAGCTCCGTCGGCGTCCACGGCCCGGAGCCCTGGAGCCCCAGGCGGTCGGCGCCGACCGGCACGTCGAGGCGGATGTGCGTCTGGAAGAAGGCGGTCGTGCCGTTCGACAGGATCGTCCATAGCAAGATCACGAGCGAGAGCATCGCGAACGAGATCGCGGCGATCCCGTAGGCGCGGAACCGCTGCTCGGCGCGGTAGCGGGTCTTCAGCCGCGCCCTGGCCGCGTCCGACATGTGGGGGCTGAGGTCGCGGGTCGAGGGGCGCAGGGAGGCGCCCTCGGCCCCGGCGGGGGCGGCGGCCGCGAGTTCAGTCATACTTTTCCCTGTAGGCTTGGACCACGCGCAGCGCGATCAGGTTCAGGGCCAGGGTGACGACGAAGAGGACGAGGCCGAGCGCGAAGGCGGACAGCGTCTTCGGGCTGTCGAACTCCTGGTCGCCGACGAGAAGCGCCGCGATGTGGACGGTCACGGTCGAGACGGCGGCGAGCGGGTTGGCCGAGATGTTGGCGGCGAGGCCGGCGGCCATCACCACGATCATGGTCTCGCCCAGCGCACGGCTGAGCGCGAGGATGAAGGAGGCGGCGATGCCGGGGATGGCGGCGGGCAGCACCACCAGCTTCACCGTCTCCGACCGGGTGGCGCCGAGGCCGTAGGACCCGTCGCGCAGCGACTGCGGGACCGCGTTGATGACGTCGTCCGACAGCGAGCTGACGAACGGCACGATCATGATCCCCATCACGAGCCCGGCGGCGAGCGCGCTCTGCGCCGCCACCTGCAGGCCGATCGCCTCGCCCAGCGCGCGCACCGCGGGGGCGACCGTCAGGGCGGCGAAGAAGCCGTAGACCACCGTCGGGATGCCGGCGAGGATCTCCAGCGCCGGCTTGACCACGATGCGCACGCGCGGGGGCGCGTACTCCGAGAGATAGATCGCCGACATGAGGCCGATCGGAAGGGCGACGATCATGGCGATCGTCGCGATCAGGAGGGTGCCGGCGAACAGGGGCACGGCGCCGAACGCGCCCGACGACCCCACCTGGTCGGCGCGGATCGCCGTCTGCGGGCTCCAGACGGTCCCGAAGAGGAACTCGGTCACGGGAACCCGGGCGAAGAAGCGCGTCGCCTCGAACACGAGCGAGAGGACGATGCCGACCGTGGTCAGGATCGCGATCAGCGAACACAGGAAGAGGATGACGTTCGCGACCCGCTCGACCGTGTGCCGCGCACGCAGGTGCGGGCTGAGCCGACGACGGGCGTAGAGGAGGCCGGCGATGCAGAGGCTCAGCGCGAGCACCCAGATCGCGGCGTTCGCCGTGGCGCGTAGGCTGTTGTAGAGGCCGACGCCGCTCGCGACCGCGTCGCGGATGGTCTCGGGCACCTGTGCCAGCGTGACCACGCCGTAGGCGACGTTGCCCAACTGCGCCATGATCAGCTGGATCTCGCTCTCGTCGCGGCTCTTCACCTCGGGCGGCAGGCTGTCGATCACGAGCGACCGGATGATCGTCCCCTCCAGCGCGACCCAGACCAGGAGCAGGACGAGCGCCGGCAGGCCGCACCAGATCACGACGAACCAGCCGTGATAGCCGGGCTGGGAGTGCAGCGGCGGCCCGTTGCGGGCGCGGCTCTCGGCCCGGAAGGCCACGGCCCGTCGCTGTCCGAAGAGGAACCCGAAGACCGTGAGCGCGAAGAGGACGATCGCGAGCGTGGACAGGGGCATTACGGTCCTCGACTGTCCCGCGGGAAACGGAGGCGCCCGGCCGCCCGCGGGGCGGCGGCCGGGCGTTCGCCGGTCAGGGCGAGGTCATGCTGACGAGGTTGCGGATGCCGTCCTGCTGCTGGCGGAGCGCCGCCGGGGGCAGGATGACGAGGCCCTTCTGCTCCAGGTACCCGTTGTCGCCCATCGCGCGGTCCGACACGTACTCGGCCAGGAACTCCCGGATGCCCGGGATCACGCCGACGTGCGCCTTCTTGGCATAGATGAACATGTCGCGCGCGACCGGGTACTTGCCCTCCGAGATCGTCTCGAACTTGGGCTCGACGCCGTCGATCAGCTTGGCCTCGATCTTGTCCAGGTTCTCCTCGAGGAAGGAGAAGCCGAACACGCCGAGCACCGTGCCGTCGCCGGCGGCGACGCGCTGGACGATCAGGTTGTCGTTCTCGCCGCCCTCGATGAAGCGGCCGTCCTCGCGGATCTGGGTGCAGTAGCGCAGGCGCTGGGCGGCGTCCTGCACCGCGCGGACCTCGGCGACGTTCGCGCAGCCGCCCTGGAGCATCAGCTCGTTGAAGCTGTCGCGCGTGCCGGACGTCGGCGGCGGGCCGATGACCTCGATGCGCGCGTTCGGCAGGCTGGCGTCGACCTGCTGCCAGGTAGTGTACGGGTTGTTCACCCACTGGCCATTGACCGGGACCTGCCGGGCCAGCGCGCGCCACACCTGCTCGCGCGTCAGGTTGAACTTCGGCGCGCCGCGCTTGGTGGTCACGACGATGCCGTCGAAGCCGATCTTCAGCTCGACGATCTCGGTGACGCCGTTGTTGCGGCAGGTGTCGAACTCGGACTTCGTGATCCGCCGCGACGCGTTCGAAATGTCCGGGTGGGACGGGCCGACGCCGCCGCAGAACAGGCGCATGCCGCCGCCGGTGCCGGTCGATTCGACGATCGGCGGGCGGAACGACGTCGAGCGCCCGAAGTTCTCGGCGACCGCCGTCGTGAAGGGGAACACCGTGGACGAGCCGACGATGCGGATCTGGTCACGGGCCTGGGCGAAGGCCGGGCCGGTGAAGGCGGCCGAGAGGGCCATGACCGCCACGGTGGCGGTCGCGAGTTTCGCGTTCATCACTTCGAAGCTCCGAATTGGCTGCAGACCTCGTCGAAGGCGCGCATCGCTGACGCGACGCGGTGCCTCCGGGTGGCCGGACCGTATGATTCGCTTGCCGCAGAATTTGTGACCGGGATGTTACGGTTCGATGACACACGGGCCGGAACATGGCTGCCATGATCAGGCCGCCGTCGTCTCCCCGGCCTCCGCCCCCCGCCGCTCCTCGCTCCGCGCGACCGGGAGCATCACCGTGAAGACGCTTCCGCGCCCGACCTCGCTGTCGATCGACAGCCGGCCGCGGTGCCGGTTCACGATGTGCTTGACGATGGCGAGGCCGAGGCCGGTCCCCCCCATCTGCCGCGACCGCGCAGTGTCGACCCGGTAGAACCGCTCGGTCAGCCGCGGCAGGTGGGTGCGCGGGATTCCCTCGCCCCGGTCGATCACGGCCACCGACACCATCTGCGTCTCGCGGCCCGCCCGCGGCGCCAGCGGCACCACCCGGGACGCGGTCTCGGCCAGCGCGATCCGGACCGTCACCTCGGTCTCCTCCCGCGTGTACTTGACAGCGTTGTCGACGAGGTTCTGGAACACCTGGGCCAGTTGGTCGGCATCGCCCTGCACGTCCGGCACCCGCTCGGGCGCCTCGATCCGGATCCGCACCCGCCGGGCGGCGGCGCGGAGTTCGAGCGTCGCGGCGACGGTGCGGACGATCTCGCCGACGTTCGCGGCGGACGCGGGGGGCGTCCGCTCGTCCTGCTCGATCCGGGAGAGCGAGAGGAGGTCGTTCACCAGCCGCGACATGCGGCCCGCCTGGTCCTGCATGATGGCGAGGAAGCGCTCCCGCGCGTCCGCGTCGTCGCGCGCCGCGCCCCGGAGCGTCTCGATGAAGCCCAGCAGCGCCGCGAGCGGCGTCCTCAGCTCGTGGCTCGCGTTCGCGACGAAGTCCGCCCGCATCTGGTCCGAGCGCTTGATGGCGCTGATGTCGTGCAGCGTGACGATCACGCTCGCGTCGTCCGCCTCGCCGTCCGGCTCGGTCGCGTCCGGACGGAAGGGGATCACCCGCGCCTCGAACGTCGTCTCCACCGGCACCGGCACCGTGAACTCCAGCGTCCGCGGCGGTCCGCCGGCGAGGACCTGGTCGACGGCGTCCAGCAGCTGCGGGTTCCGCAGGGTCGCCGCGAGGTCGCGGCCGTCCAGCCGGTCGCCGAGCAGGTCGCGCGCCGCCGCGTTGGCCCGCCGCACCTGCCGGTCGGAACCCAGCAGGAGCAGCGGATCGTGCAGCGCCTCGAGGATCGCCTCCAGCGCCGCGCGCTGGACGCGCA
>CANGXM010000062.1 GCA_947457845.1 Rhodospirillales bacterium
ACAGGACCGCGACCGTGTCCGCGCAAGGGCGGTTCGACGGCCTCGCGGCGCGCCTGTCGCCCAGGCCGCTGCGGCAGCGGGCGGCGCAGGCGGACGCGAACCTGTCCGAGCTTTCCCGTCGCCTCGACCGGGCCCACGCCCAGGGGCTCGACGCGGCGTCGGTCCGGCTGGCCACCGCCGGACAGCTCCTGGAGACCCTGTCGCACAAGGGCGTGCTGGGCCGCGGCTACGCCTACGTCACGGGCGCCGACGGCCGGCCGGTGACGCGCGCGGCGGAGGTCGAGGCCGGGACGCCGGTGGAGGTCCATTGGCAGGACGGGTCGCGCAGGGCGACGGTGGACGGTGCCGGCCCGCGCAAGACCGCCAAGGGGGCGCCGGCGGCGCGGCAGGGATCGCTCTTCTGACCACGGGGCGGAACGCGATCGACGATAGGGGAGCCTTTCGCCATACCGGCGCGCTGTTCGGCCTCGTGGGCTTCATGATCATGTCCGGGGCGACCGCCGGGGCGGTGCACCGCCTCGTCGACGCCGCCTGACGGTCAGGCCAGGAGGCGCCAGATCCGCGTCTCGCGCACCACCCGGTCCTCGAGGTCGAGCGGGGTCGGCACCGCATACTCCGCGAGCCGCTCCAGCCCGTCCTTCGGGAGATAGGCCCGCCCGGGATCGCCCAGCCAGACCTCGACCCCCCGCCGCGCGAGATCGCGCAGCCAGGGGAGGATGTGGTCGGTCATCGGGCGCTCGTAGCAGACGTCGCCGCAGAGCACGAGATCGACGCCCGGGTCGGTGCCCACCACGTCGCGGTCGGCCGCCGCGACGCTCACCCCGTTGGCCGTCGCGTTGAGGCCGATGGCGGCGACGGCGAAGGCGTCGATTTCCGCCGCGGTCGCGGACGCGGCTCCCGCCTTCATCGCCGCGACGGCGACGAGGCCGGAGCCGGCGGCGAAGTC
This sequence comes from Rhodospirillales bacterium, assembly GCA_947457845.1. Lineage (GTDB taxonomy): Bacteria > Pseudomonadota > Alphaproteobacteria > Azospirillales > Azospirillaceae > CANGXM01. The sequence continues at coordinate 947 of CANGXM010000062.1, forward strand.
GAGCACCCGCCGGCCGCGGACGATCCCCGGATTGTCGAGGATGTGCCGGGCGATGGCCTGCCCGCCGGGCCAGGCGAAGGCCCAGTAGGGCGGCGGAAGGCCGGTGCGGGCGAGCGAGGCCTCCGTCGCCTCCCAAAGGGGCGTGACCTCGGTCGCGAGGTACAGGCGCACCTCGGGAACCAGCGGCGGCGGAGCGAGTGCCGTGTTGGCGACGACGAACGCGGCGGGGTCGGTCGTCAGGAGGCGCGGGCCTTGGTGCGTGCGACCTGGAGGAGGTGATCCTCGAGCGCGTGGCGCAGATCGGCCTCGCCGCTCGGCGTCTTCGTCTGGTCCATGATGTAGTCGCGGAAGGCCAGATGCTGGCGCGCGACGGCCGTGAGGTCGTTGTCGCGGTAGCGGTCGAGGTTGAAGATGATCAGCACGTGCCGCGCGATCGCCTCCCACAAGGTGGCGGCGATCTCGTTGCGCGCGGCGCGGCAGATGACGCGGTGGAACTCGAGGTCGGCGCGCAGACTCGCCCGGCCATCGCCGGCCTTGGCCGACATGCGCATCTGCTGGATCGGCGGGTCGAGTTCGGACGGATCCTCGATCCCCGCGGCCCAGTTCCGGATGGCATCGCGCAGGAGGAATGTCTCCAGCATGAGACGCACCTCGAACACCTTCTGGATGGTGTCCGGCTCGAAGCTGGCGACCCGATAGCCCCGGTGCCCGCCGCCCGACAGGATGCCCTGGGCGTGAAGCACCTTCAGCGCCTCCCGGATGGGCACCCGGCTCACGCCCAGCCGATCCGCCAGCGCCGTCTCCACGAGCCGTTCGCCCGGGTTCAGGTGACGTGTGGCGATGGCTTCGGCGATCGAGTCCGCGATGGATTCGGCCAGCGAGACCCGCCGAGGCTGGGGAAAGGCTTCCGCGAAGCCGTTTGCGGTGGTCGCCAGGGTCATGAAGACAACTCTTCCGATGGTGTTCGCCGCGGCGACACGCGGCTCGATATGGCCGCCGCGTCCCTTCCTTGTCCATATGTATACACGCGACGCGGCCTTGCGTTGCGCTCACGTCTGGAAGGGGCGGCGGACATGCCCTCAGGGCGCCGGAAGGGCGAGGGCGGCGGCCACCATCGCCGGCCCGTAGTCGCGCTCCGCCGCCGCGCGGCTCACCTTCTCCTGCCGCAGGTCGGCGGCGAGAAGGTCGAGCGGCCGGTCGACCGGCGGGCCGTAGCCGCCGGCGCCCAGCGTCTCGATCCGCACCGTCTCGCCCGCCTTCATGACGAGGCCGGATGCCTTGGAATGGAGCACCTCCTCCTCGGCCGTGCCGGGGTTGCGGCGGATGCGGGTGACGTTCGACGGCTGGCCGCCGAAGACGCCCGGCGCCGGGATGACGTGGGCGTCGGACCGGGCGGAGAAGATCGTGCCGTCCTGGAGGATCCGGATCTGCCGCGCCATGCCGAGGCCACCGCGGTGGCGGCCGGCCCCGCCCGAATCGGGCACGAAGCAGTATTCGTCCAGCAGCAGCGGGTATTCCAGTTCCAGCGCCTCGGCCGGAAGGTTGGTGGAATTCACCGTGTGGACGTGGACCGCGTCCATGCCGTCGCGGTCGGAAAAGGCGCCGGCCCCGCCGCCCATGCTCTCGGGATAGACGTAGGTGGCCTTGCGCTTGGGGTGCCAGCCGGAGACCGATGTGGCCGACGTCGAATCGTTGCACGACGCCATGACGCGCTCCGGCGGCAGCGCCTTGTAGAGGGCGCCGAACACCGCACCGCACAGTCGGTTCGAGGTGACGGCCCGGGCGGCGACGGCCGCCGGCGGGTTCGGGTTCACGATGGTGCCCGGGGGCGCCTTGATGCGGATGGGGTCGATGATGCCCTGGTTCGGCATCAGGCCGGGATCGAGCACAGCCTTGACGCAGTAGTAGACGCTGGCCTTCAGCGCGCTGTCCGGCAGGTTGATGGCACCCCGCGCCTCGGGGCCTGAGCCATCGAAGTCCAGCTCCAGCGCCTCGCCCTTCACCCGCACGGTGCAGACGATGGGGACGGGCACGCCGGGGAACCCGTCGTCGTCCATCGACCGCTCGAACGTGTACTCGCCGTCCGGCAGCGCCGCGATGCGGTTCTTCAGCCGGCGGCCGGTGTAGGTGAGGATGTCCTCGATCGCCTGTTCCACCGCGGGCCAGCCCATCCGTTCGATCAGCTGCACCAGCATGGTGCCGCCCCGCACGTTGGTGCCGATCTGGGTGCGGAAGTCGAGGAGGCGCTCCTCCGGGTCGCGGGTGTTGTGGGAGATCAGCTCCAGCAGGTCCTCGTCGATCTCGCCCGCCCGCGCGATGCGGATCACCGGCAGGCGGATGCCCTCCTCGAAGATCGAGCGCGAGGTGCCCGACGTGGAGCCCGGCGTGCGCCCGCCGAGGTCGGCGTGGTGGGCGATGTTGCCGGCGAAGAAGCGGACCTGCCCCTCGTGGTGGATCGGCGTGATGATCGACACGTCGGGCAGGTGGCTGCCACCGGCGAGGTAGGGGTCGTTGCAGATGAAGGCGTCGCCCGGCGCCATGGCCGAGAGCGGATACTTGGCGAGGATCGTCTCCACCGCGCCGATCATGGCACCGAGGTGGATGGGGATGTGGTCCGCCTGGGCCACGAGGCGCCCGCGCGCGTCGAACAGCGCGGTCGAGGCGTCCTTGCGCTCCTTGATGTTGGAGGAGAAGGACGAGCGGATGAGGATCGAGCCCATGTCCTCCGCGATCGCGAGGAGGCGGTTCGAGAACACCTCCATCTGGATCGGGTCGGCGATGCGGTCGGTCCTTGCGGTCGATTGGGTCATGCCGACACCGTGACGATCAGGTTGCCCCAGGGGTCCACGACGGCGGTCTGGTCCGGCAGGATCAGGGTCGTGGCGCTCATCTCGTTGACGATGGCCGGGCCGGCGAAGTCCTGGCCCACCGGCAGCCGCTCGCGCTGGTAGACGGTCGCCTCCCGCCAGCCGTGCTTCGCGTCGATGTACATCGACCGGCTTCCGGTGACGGCGTCGCCCAGCGACGTCCCGCCCGCGACCTTGGCGTGGGGCGCCTTGGGCACGTCGCCGATCGCCTGGATGCGGCAGGAGACGAACTCCACCCCCCGGTCCTTGATGGCGTAGCCGTACTCGACCGTGTGCGCGTCGTGGAAGCGGCGGACGACCTCCTCGAGGTCCCCGGCGCCCAGCCCGTCGCAGGCCACCTTGATCTCGAAGTTCTGGCCGCGGTAGCGCGCGTCGAGCACGCGGACGAACCGGCGCTTGTCCTTCGCGATCGCCTCGCGGTCGAGCCAGACGTGCCCGTCCGCCTCCATCTCCGCGAACAGGGTCAGCACGCGGCCCCAGCTCTCGGCCGTCGCGTCGGCGAAGTGGCTGCGCACGTAGTCCGACGACAGGTCGGTCAAGAGCATGCCGCGGGCGCACAGCGTGCCCGGCTCGCGCGGGACGAACACCTTGGGGATGCCGCACTCCACCGCCACCTCGGCCGCGTGCAGCGGCCCGGCGCCGCCGAACGCGGCGAGCGCGAAGCGGGCGATGTCGTAGCCCTTCTCGACCGAGACCGAGCGGATGGCCCGGCTCATGTTGGCGTTGGCGATGCGGATGATGCCGTGCGCGGCCTCCTCGAGCGTGAGGCCCAGCGGCTTCGCCACCTTGTCGTGGACGACGCGGCGCGACGCGTCGGGGTCGATGGTCATCCGCCCGCCGAGCAGCAGCGTCGGGTCGAGGCGGTTCAGGCAGAGGTTGGCGTCGGTGATCGTCGGCTGGGTTCCGCCGCGGCCGTAGGCGGCCGGGCCGGGATCGGCGCCGGCCGACTGCGGCCCCACCTTCATGGCGCCCGCGTCGTCGATGACCGCGATCGAGCCGCCGCCGGCACCGATGACGTGGATGTCGATCATCGGCGTCTTGACCGGATAGCCGGCGACGAGGCGGTTGGACGTGTAGAGCGGGCGGCCCTCGTGGATCAGCGAGACGTCGGTGGACGTGCCGCCGACGTCGAAGGTGATCAGGTTCGGCACGCCGGCGACCGTGCCGATCTGTGCAGCACCCACCACGCCCGCGGCCGGGCCGGAGACACAGGTCCGCACCGGCGAGCCCTTGGCGGTCTCCACCGACATCAGTCCGCCGTTGGAATGGATGGTGTAGGGCTCGGCCGGGATGCCCACGCCCTGCATGCGGGTGCGGAACTTCTCCAGGTAGGCGCCCATCTTCGGGCCGACGAAGGCGTTGACCACCGTCGTCGACACGCGCTCGAACTCGCGGAACTCCGGCAGGATCTCGGAGGAGACGCTGACGTAGACGCCGGGCAGCACGCGCTCGACGGCGGCGCGCGCCGCCTTCTCGTGGTCGGGCGTGCGGTAGGCGTGCAGGAAGCAGATCGCGACGCTCTCCACCTTCAGGTCCTTGAGCGCCCGGGCACCCGCCTCCAGCGTCGCGTGGTCGAGCGGGACCAGCACGTCGCCGTCCGGGCCCACGCGCTCGGTCACCTCGATCCGCCGGTCGCGCGGGACGAGCGGCGGCGGCTTCTGCATGCGGTAGTCGTAGATGGAGGGCCGCGCCTGCCGGCCGAGTTCCAGCACGTCGCGGAAGCCCTTGGTGGTCAGGAGCCCGGTGCGGGCGCCGCGCCGCTCGATCACGATGTTCGTCGCGATCGTCGTCCCGTGGCCGAGATAGCCGACCTTCCGCGCGTCGAAGCCAAACGCCTCGACCATCTGCCGGATGCCGGTCTCGATCGCCTCCGACGGGTCGTGCGGAGTGGAACTGACCTTCCAGAACCGGATCTCGCCGGTCGTCTCGTCCAGGAAGGTGAAATCGGTGAACGTGCCACCGACGTCGACGCCGATACGGTACATGCGGGGCCTTGCGGCTTGTCTGCGGGCGCTGGTGCGGACGTCTCCCGGCGGCGGACCGCTGGATTGTTAGGATGTATACAGGGGTGCCACGGGGAACGGAAGGGGCGTGCGGGGACAGGACCGCTTGTCCGCCGCCGCGCCCGGGTCTACCACTGCGGTCGTGGGTCCTTCGGGGGCGGGCGGCGATGGCGGCGGGCGAGGGTTGGGCGAGGGTGCATCCCGCGACGGGGCCGCTCCGGGGCCGCGTGACGCTGCCGGGCTCGAAGTCGGTCACCAACCGCGCGCTGCTGCTGGCCGCCCTGGCGACCGGCACGAGCCGCCTCTCCGGCGTCCTTCGCAGCGACGACACGCGCCACATGACGACGGCGCTCCGTGCGATGGGCGTGGCCGTGGAAGACCTCGACGACACCACCGTCCGCGTCACGGGCACCGGGCGCCTCGCCCGGCCGGATGGGCCGCTCTTCCTCGGCAACGCGGGTACGGCGATGCGGTTCCTCGCGGCCGCGGCGGCGCTGGTCGACGGTACCGTCGTCCTCGACGGCGACGCGCACATGAGGAAGCGCCCCATCGGCCCGCTGGTCGAGGCGCTGGCGGCGCTGGGCGTCGCGGCGTCGGACACGGGCGGATGCCCCCCGGTGACCGTCCACGGGCGCGGCGGGTTCGACGCCGACCGGGTCGAGATCGACGGGCGGCTGTCGAGCCAGTTCGTCTCCGCCGTGCTGATGGCCGCCGCCTGCGGGACGCGCCCCCTCGCCGTGACCGTGGCCGGGGGCGACATCGGCGCGCGCGGCTACATCGACATCACCATCGCCCAGATGCGCCGCTTCGGGGCCACGGTCGAGCCTTCCGGGCCGCTCGCGTGGCGGGTCGGGGCGACGGGCTATCGCCCGGTCGACGGCGCGATCGAGCCCGACGCCTCGGCCGCCACCTACCTCTGGGCGGCGGAGGCGCTGACCGGCGGGTCGATCGACCTCGGCTTCGCGGCGGCCGACAGCGGCCAGCCGGACGCGCGGGCCTGGAACCTGATCCGCGCCTTCCCCCACCTGCCGCCGGTGATCGACGGCTCGCAGATGCAGGACGCGGTGCCCACCCTGGCGGTGCTTTCGGCCTTCAACGCGACGCCGGTCCGCTTCGTCGGCATCGCGAACCTGCGGGTGAAGGAGTGCGACCGCATCCGCGCGCTCTCAGCCGAACTGTCCCGCATCCGCCCGGGCCTCGCCCGGGAGGAGGGGGACGATCTGGTCGTGGCATCCGACCCTGCGCTGGCGGGACAGGTCCTGCCGACGGAGATCCGCACCTATTCCGACCACCGCATCGCCATGAGCTTCGCGCTGGCGGCGCTGCGGATCGGCGGGCTGACGATCCTCGACCCGGGCTGCGCGGCCAAGACCTATCCGCGCTACTGGGACGACCTCGCCGCGGTCGGCGCGCGGGTCGAGCGCGCATGACCCCGGGCCGGATCCTCCGCGTCGTCGCCGTCGCCCTGGTGTTCGGGTTCCTCGCCGGCCGGACCGGGCCCGCCCTGTCCCAGGACGGCGCCCTGCACCCGGCCGACGCGCGCCCGCTTCATGGGGCGGAGCTGACGCGTCCCGCGCCGGCCTTCGGCGATCTCGACGAGATCCGCGCGCGTCGGACGCTCCGCATCCTGGTCCCCTACAGCCGCACCACCTTCTTCTTCGACCGGGGCGAGCCGCGCGGCTTCGTCCACGACATCTTCCAGGCCTACGGCCGCACCCTGAACGCCCGCCTGCGCGCGACCCAGCGGGTGCGTCTGTCCTTCGTGCCGGTCCCCCGCGACCGGTTGATCCCCTGGCTTCTGGAGGGCCGGGGCGACGTGGCCGCCGGGCACCTGACGCGCACGCCGGGCCGCGAGGCGCTGGTGGATTTCGCCGCGCCGATCAAGACCGGCGTCTCCGAGATCGCCGTGACGCGGCGCGACGGGCCGCGGCCCGCGACGGCGTCCGACCTGTCCGGGCTCGCCGTCCACGTGCGCCCGTCCAGCAGCTATCACGAGAGCCTCGTCTCGCTGAACGGTCGGCTGGAGGCGGAGGCGCGTCCGCCCGTCCGCATCGTGCCGGCGCCGGAGTGGCTGGAGGACGAGGACCTTCTGGAGCAGTTGCAGGCGGGCCTGTTCGACGCGACGATCGTCGACGACGACAAGCGCACCCTGTTCGCCGCCGTGTTCCCCGACCTCGCGTTCCAGGGGGAGGTGCGCGTGCGCGAGGGCGGCGAGATCGCATGGGCCGTGCGCAAGGACAGCCCGCTGCTGATCGGCTCGCTGTCGGCCTTCGTGGCCCAGGCCAAACGCGGCAGCCGGCTGCTCAGCGCGATCGACCGCAGCTACTACGTCGACAACCGCTGGATCCGCCGTCCGCCCAAGGCCGAGACGATGGCGGAATATGCGGCCGTGCTGGGCCACTTCCGCACCTTCGGCAGCAGCTACGGCATGGAGTGGATGCGCCTTCTGGCACAGGGTTTCCAGGAATCCGGCCTCGACCAGGAGGCGCGTGGCCCCACCGGGGCCGTCGGCATCATGCAGATCCTGCCGACGACGGCGGCGGCGCACCCCATCGGCGTTCCCGACGTCTTCCACGCGGAGGCGAACGTCGAGGCGGGGGCGAAGTACATGCGCCACCTCATCGACACCTATCTGAACGATCCCGGCCTCGATGCGGAGGAGCGCTTCCGCCTCGCGCTGGCGAGCTACAATGCGGGCCCGAACCGGGTGGCGACGCTCAGGCGGCGGGCGGCGGGGGCCGGCCTCGACCCGAACGTCTGGTACGGGAACGTCGAGGTGATGGCGGCCAAGCACGTCGGGCAGGAGACCGTCGGCTACGTCAGCAACATCGAGAAGTATCTGTTCGCCTTCCGCGCCACGCTGGCGCTCGAGACGCTCCGCGAGCGCGCCGACGACCGCTGACCCGCGGGGCTCAGCCCTCAATCCAGACCCGCCCGTCCTCGACCACGGCGGGGTACGTCTTGATGGGGATCATGCAGGGCGGGGCCGCGACGGCACCGGTCTTGATGTTGAACTTCCCGTTGTGGAAGTCGCACTCGACCTCGTCGCCCTCGATGAAGCCTTCGGACAGCGACCCCGGGCCGTGCGTGCAGGTGTCGTCCGTCACATAGTAGTCGCCGTCGAGGTTGAAGACCGCGAGCACGAACCCGTGGACCTCCACCTTCAGCGCCTTTCCCGCCTCCACGTCCGCCGCCGCGCACAGTTCGATCCGGCTTCCCACAGCGCTCATTCCGCCCGCTCCCGATTGACGTCCCGGCCCCGGTTCGCCATTCTGTGTTGACAAGGAACACCGTTCCGCGATGCGGAACGTCATGATGATAAGGGCCACGGCGCGGGCGTCAAGCCGCCGGGCCCGCCCCCGGGACCGGAGACGATCATGCTGCGCAAGGAACAGAACGACCTGCTCACCCGGACCGGCCCGGCAACGCCGATGGGCGAGATGTTCCGCCGCTACTGGATCCCGGCGCTTCTGGCCGAGGAACTGCCCGAGAACGACAGCCCGCCGGTGCGCGTCACGCTCCTGTCCGAGCGCCTGCTGGCGTTCCGCGACAGCGAGGGGCGCTTCGGGCTGATCGACGAGTTCTGCGCCCACCGGGGCGTCTCGCTCTGGTTCGGGCGGAACGAGGAGGGGGGCCTGCGCTGCCCCTATCACGGCTGGAAGTACGACCACACCGGCCAGTGCATCGACGTGCCCTCGGAGCCGGCGGAAAGCGGCTACTGCCAGAAGATCAAGCTGAAGTCCTATCCGCTCGTCAGGCGGGGCGACGTGCTGTGGACCTACATGGGCCCGGCCGACCAGCAGCCCGAGGAGCCGGCGTGGGAGTTCTGCAACGTGGCGCCGGAGCAGACCTTCACCTCCAAGCGCCTGCAGGAGTGCAACTGGCTCCAGGCGATGGAGGGGGGCATCGACAGCTCTCACGTCTCCTGGCTCCACCGGGGTGCCCTCAACCACGACCCGCTGTTCAAGGGCGCGAAGGGCAACCAGTACAACATGTCGGACGCGCGGCCCGTGTTCGAGGTGGTGGAGGCGCCGGGCGGTCTCTACATCGGCGCCCGCCGCAACGCGGAGGAGGGTCGCTACTACTGGCGCATCACGCCGTGGGTGATGCCAAGCTTCACCATGGTGCCGCCCCGCGGCGACCATCCCGTGCACGGCCACTTCTGGATCCCGATCGACGACGAGACCTGCTGGGCCTGGTCGTTCGACTACCACCCCGTCCGCGCGCTCACGCACGAGGAGCGGAAGGCGATGATGGACGGGCACGGCATCCACGTGAAGTACGTGCCGGGCACCTATCGGCCGCTCGCCAACAAGGACAACGACTACCTGATCGACCGCGAGGCCCAGAAGCGCGGCGAGACCTACAGCGGCGTCCACGGCATCGGCATGCAGGACGCGTCCCTGCAGGAGAGCATGGGGCCCATCGTCGACCGGACGAAGGAGAACCTCGTCTCCACCGACAACGGGATCATCATGGCCCGGCACCGGCTGATGCGGGCCACGAAGGCGCTGGCGGACAAGGGCGTCCTGCCGCCCGGCCGCGACAGGGAACACCAGCTGGTCCGCAGCGCCGCCGTCATTCTGCCGCCCGAACAGGCGTTCAAGGACGCGGCGAAGGAGGACCTGCGGGTCCGGCCGGGCGTCCGGCAGAGTTCGGTCTGACGGGCGCCCGCGCGATGGCGCGCACCGCCCGGGCGGCCGTCGCGGTCGCCCCCGGGGTCACCGAGATCCGCGACCTGCCCGTGCCCGAGGTCACGCCGACGACGGGCCTCCTGCGGGTCGAGGTGACCGGCGTCTGCGGGAGCGACTGGGGCTACTACCACGACCTCGTCCGCGCCCGCGGGCCGGTCGTGCTGGGCCACGAGACGGTGGGCACGATCGAGCGGGCCGGCCGCGAGGCGCTCGCGCGCTGGGGCCTGCGCGAGGGCGACCGCGTCGCGCTCGAGGAATACGTACCCTGCGGCCATTGCGAGTTCTGCCGCACCGGCGACTTCCGCCTGTGCGAGGCGACGGACTGGCGGACGGGGGGGCTGCGCTACGGCGCCACGGCGCTCTCGGTGGAGCCGGGCCTGTGGGGTGGGTTCGCCCAGGTCCAGCACCTCGCCTTCTCCACCGTCTTCCACCGGGTGCCGGACGGGATGGCGGGTGCGCACGCGGCCCTTGCGCTCCCGGTCGCCAACGGCATCGAGTGGACCTACCTGCACGGCCGCGCCGGGCCCGGCGAGTGCGTGGTGATCCAGGGCCCGGGCCAGCAGGGACTGAGTTGCGTGGTCGCCGCGAAGGAGGCGGGTGCGAGCCTCGTGATCGTCACCGGCCTCGGCACGCCGACTGACCGGCGGCGCCTGGCGCTCGCCCGCGACCTCGGCGCCGACCACGTGATCGACATCGAGAGCGAGGACCTGCTGGAGCGCGTGTCGGATCTCACGGGCGGGCACATGGCCGACCTCGTGATCGACTGCGCGTCGGGCGGTCCGGCCTCGGTCGTCTCCGCCATCCGGCTCGCCCGCAAGAAGGGCCGCGTCATCCTCGGCGGGCAGAAGCGCAAACCGATCCCCGATTTCGAGAGCGACCGCATCATCGCCCGCTTCCTGACCGTGAAGGGCATGCGCGGGCACAGCTACGAGAGCGTGGAGCTGGCGCTGGGCCTGATCGCCAAGGACCGGCACGGCGTCACGCGCCTCTCCACCCACCGCTTCCCCCTGTCCCAGACCGACCGGGCGATCCGTGCGCTCGCGGGCGAGGGGGCGGAGGGGGCCGTCCATTCGACCGTCGATCCCTGGAGCGACCCGTGAGCCAGAGCGAGAGCGCCAAGGCCAATTCCGCCGCCCAGACACGCATGCGGATCGAGGCGCCGAACAGCAGGCCCCGGACGATCAAGGCCTTCCCGCTGGATGCCGGTGCGTCGGCCCAACTGGTCGAACTCGCCGAGCGGCACCCCCGCCTGATGGTGGTCGACTGGATGGCCGGCCGGCCGGAGCCGGCGGCGGGGCGCGCGCTCGCCGACTGGTTCGGGGACATGGCCGGGTGGACGCGGCGCGCGGTCGACGCGATCGCGGGGGCCGACGTCGTCGTGATCGTCGCCACGGCGCCCGACAACGGCGAACTCGCCGGTGCGATCGGCGACGCCTGCCGGGAGCGGGGCAAGCTTCCCCTCTCCATCGTCCTGCGCGGTGCCGTCCTGTCCGACGACGACCTCTCCGCGCTGCTCCGACACCTCCGCCCGCATTCGGGCATGCTGGTGATCGCCGACGACCCCGACTACGTCGACGCGATGGTGTCGGCGCTGAGGGCCTGAGGGCCGGCGGCCCCGCCGATCAGCGTCATCCCGCGCATCGCGAGCCGGGCGACCAGCGCCGGCTCGAGCGGCGCCGGGACCGGGCCGTGGACCGCGCGGCCGGCCCGCTCGTAGACCTCCGTTTCCGGTGCCTGCGGGCCGAAGGTGAGGAACACGCCGATCCGCGGTTCCCGGCCGAGCCGCGCGCGCAGCCGCGCCCGGACGCCGGTGAAGAGGCGCTCCCCGTCGGTGCCGGAGAGGCGCGCCGCCGCGCGGCAGGCCCGATGGAGGAGCCGGTCGGCGAGATCGCGCGGCGCGCCCCGGTGATCGATCCGGACGTCGAAGAGCACCACGTCGCCCGCCGCGACCGGAAGCATCACCGCGGCGCGGCGCCCCTTCGTCCGGCTGCGGTGCGAGCCCGGGCGGATCTGGAGCGCCTCGGCCGGGGAGAGGTCCTGGAGATAGACGGCCGCCTTGTAGACCTTCCACCGGTCGCCGAACACCGAGGCGCCGAGGTTCCAGCTCTCGTTGACGTCCTTGTACCAGTCGCTGGCCACGTCGACGTTGACGTCGCACTCCCCGGTGACGACGACGGTCTCGGTCTCGACCATGGCGGCCATCGCCGCCATCAGCCGGTCGCTGAGAAGCGCGCGGCCGAGGCCGGGAACGGCGTGGAGGCCCCGATAGGCGCGCAGCCCGCCCTCCGCCGGACGGAACCGGGACGAGGTGCCGGCGGTCGACTGGACCGCCTCGCGCATCGCCACCACCTCCGCCCGCGAAAAGACGGCGGGCAGGACGAGGTAGCCGCTCGTCTCGAGGATCGACCGTGCGGTCGGTTCTCCGTCGCGCATGTCCGGTTGGCTCCGCTTGGATCAGTGTCCGCGGAGCCAACCTTTATGCGGGTCCCCCCACCCGCTCCCCGGTTATTTCGGGTTGCGGCGGCGGACACGTCCGGCGTCCGCCGATCGGGGAGCGCCTGCCACCCCGCTCGGCATCGGGGTTCACTCCGGTTGGGCGCCCGAGGCCTTCGCGACCGGCCCCCACAGCGCGATCTCCGCCTCGACGAAGCGGGCGAACTCGACCGGGGTGAGCGGCTGGGTGGTGATCGCGTCGCGGGCGAGGCGCTCGCGCGCGGCCGGCGTGGAGAGCGCGCGGATCGTCTCGCGGTTCAGCCGCTCGACGACGGCGGCCGGCATGCCCGCGGGGCCGGACAGGCCGAACCACACGGTGCCCACCATGTCCGGCCAGCCGAGTTCCGCGAAGGTCGGGATGTCCGGGAAGGTCGGCAGGCGCTGGGCCGCCGTCACCGCCAGCGGCTTCAGGGCCCCCGCCCGGATGGGCGCGGCGGCGGTGCTGAAGGTGGTGGACCCCAGGGGCACGTGCCCCGCGACGAGGTCGCCCATCGCCGGACCCGCCCCGCGATAGGGGATGTGCTCCATCTTCAGCCCCGTCTTCATCAAGAAGAACTCGGCCATCAGGTGGCCGTGCGTCCCGGCCCCCGGCGAGGCGTAGGCGAGCGGGCGCGCCGGGTCCTTCAGCGCGGCGACGAGGCCGGCCACGTCCGCGATGCCGGTCCTCGGGTTCGCCACGAACACCGCCGGCGGACCGCCGAACAGCGCGATGTGGGTGAAGTCCTTCATCGGGTCGAAGTTGGTGTTCGGATTGATGGCGGGCGCCACCACGTGCGAACCGACGCCCGAGACGACGAGCGTGTAACCGTCGGCCTGCGCGCGGGCGGCGAGCTGCGAGCCCACGACGCCGCCGGCTCCCGCCTTGTTGTCGATCACGAACTGCTGGCCGAACGCCTCGGACAGGTGGTCGGCGACCACCCGGCCCAGCGTGTCCGCGGTCCCGCCGGGACCGTAGGGCACGATCACCCGCACGGGCTTCACCGGCCACGTCTGCGCCGACGCGGCGCCCGCCGCGAGGAACGAGGCCAGGGCCACCGCGGCCCCCAGGAACGCAACTCTCATCGTCTCTCTCCCTCCGTTCCGCGCGTCCGTTGGCGGACGTCGCGATCTCAACCCGCCGCCGGATCCGACGGCCGTCCCATCTCCGCGAACACCGCCTCGGCGTGGTGGATGGCGGTGTTGGCCGCCGGCACCCCGCAGTAGATCGCCGACTGGAGGATCACCTCCTCGATCTCCGCCGGGCCGAGGCCGTTGTTGAAGGCCGCGCGCACGTGCAGGCGGAACTCCTCCCACCGTCCGAGCGCGATCATCATCGACAGGACCATGCAGGACCGCGTGGCGGGTTCCAGCCCCGGCCGGGTCCAGATCTCGCCCCAGGCGTATCGGGTGATCAGGTCCTGGAACGCGGCGCTGAAGCGCGTCTTCCTCGCGGTGGCCCGGTCGACCCATTCGTCGCCGAGCACGCGGCGGCGGACCGACATGCCGAGTTCGTGCCGGTCGCGCTCGACATGGGTGCCGCCGGCGACGAGGAAGCCCAGCGTCGCCTTCGTGAACGCGTCCGGCCGCTCCCAGTTCGACAGGTGTGCCGCGTCCAGTTCGACGTATCGCGCGCCGGGGATGGCGTCGGCCATCGCACGGCCCATGGCGGGCGTGGTGGCGACGTCGTGGGTGCCGGAAAGGATCAGCGTCGGGCACCGGATCGACCCGAGTCCCGCCCGCAGGTCCGCGTCGCGCACGGCCGCACAGCAGGAGGCGTAGCCGGTGGGATCGATGCCGGACAGGATGCGCCGCAGTTCGACCGGCGCCGGGCCGGGGGCCGCGAGCGCGTCCGCGGTCAGCCAGCGGGCCAGGACCCCGTCGACGATCGCCGCCATGCCGCCCGCCGTCACCTTCGCGATGCGGTCGTTCCACGACGCCTCGGACGGGATCAGCGCCGCGCTGTTGCACACGACCAGCCGCTCGATGCGATCCGGCCGGTGCTGCGCCAGCCAGAGCCCGGTCTGCCCGCCCATCGACAGGCCGAGGAAGGCGCAGCGCGCGACGCCGAGCGCGTCGAGGATCGCGACGACGTCCTCGCCCAACTCCGCGATCGTCGCCGGCGCCGCGGGCACGGAGGAGGCCCCATGTCCGCGCGCATCATACCGCACGACCCGGAACCGCGCGGCGAAGGCGTCGATCTGCGGCGCCCACATCCCGGCCGTGGTGCCGAGCGAGTTGGAGAGGACGAGGACGGGCGCCCCCTCGCGCCCGTCGACCCGGACGGCGAGCCGCTGGCCGCCGCGTTCGACATTGATCATCCGCCGGCCCTCAGGCGAGGAAGAAGACGGTCTCGCCGTCGCCCTGGAGGCGGATGTCGAGGCGGTAGACCGCCGTGCCGCCGGCCGCGTCCCCCTTCGCGATCAGCGTGCCGCGCCGGTCCGCGTCGATCGACGCCAGCACCGGATCGGTCGCGTTCGCCGCCTCGTCATCGAAATAGAGGCGGGTGTGCAGGCGCAGCAGCAGGCCGCGGGCGAAGACGCCCAGCGTGAGGTGCGGCGCCTGCGTGCCGCCCTTGGGATGCGGGACGGCACCCGGCTTCACCGTGGTGACGCGCCAGACGCCGGCCGTGTCGGTCGGCGCGCGGCCGTGCCCGGCGAAGCCCGAATTGGCGCCACGGCCGTGGGGATCGGCCGGGTGGGCGTAGCGCCCCTCGGCGTCGGCCTGCCACACCTCGATCATGGCGTCGGGCACCGGTTGCCCGTCGCCGTCCAGCACCCGGCCCTCGACCACGATCCGCTGCCCGGGCACCTGGCTCGGCGCGATGTCGGTCTGGCCGGGGCGGATGAGGCCGTAGTGGAAGAAGGGACCGACCGTCTGCGACGGCGTGATCGTCTCAGTCATGGTGCGGATCCTCCACCGGGGTCGCGTTCCGCCCGCGCAGCACGATGTCGAAGCGGTAGCCGAGCGCCCATTCGGGCTGCGTCAGATCGAGGTCGAACGCCGACACGGTCCGCGCGCGGGCCTTCTCGTCGGTGATCGAATTGAAGATCGGGTCGAAGGCGAACAGCGGGTCGCCGGGGAAGTACATCTGGGTGACGAGGCGGGTCAGGAAGCTCGGCCCGAACAGCGAGAAGTGGATGTGCGCCGGCCGCCAGGCGTTGTGGTGGTTGCGCCACGGATAGGCGCCCGGCTTGATCGAGACGAAGCGATAGCGCCCCTCGGCGTCCGTCACGATCCGCCCGGCGCCGGTGAAGTTCGGGTCGAGCGGGGCGGGGTGCTGGTCGTTCAGGTGGATGTAGCGCCCGGCGGCGTTCGCCTGCCAGATCTCGACCAGCGTGTGGGGAACGGGGCGGCCGTCCTCGTCCAGCACGCGGCCGGCCACGATGATGCGTTCGCCCAGCGGCTCGCCCGCGTGGCGCGTCGTCAGGTCCGCCTCCGCCGCGGTCACGTCGTCGTGGCCGTAGACCGGCCCGGTCAGCTCCGACAGCGTGTGGGCGAGCGGGACGAGGGGGCGCGAGGGGTGCCGGCGCGCGGTGCTGTTGTAGGCGGGGTAGTCGTTCGACGGATGCGCCTTCAGCGCGTCCGCCGGATAGGCGGCGGTCATGGGCGTTTCTCCTGTGCCAACGTTCCGTGGCGTCCCGTTGCGCGCGCCTTCGGCGCGTCGGCCTTTCCTTGGGGTTCCGGGTACGACCGGCCCGTTCGCGTGTCAAGAATCCGCGAACAAAGTGCGATTATCGCACAAACCGGCGTCGGCCCGTGGCCCGACGCGATGTTGACAGGTCCGGACCCGTCTGCAAGAACGAAGAACGGCAGTCCGCCATGCGGAACAACGCGTCGCAGGAGCCGGTTCGCGGGAGTGGCCGTGACCTTCCGGACAAAGATTCCGATCGTGCTCCTCACCGGCTTCCTCGGCAGCGGGAAGACGACGCTGCTCGCCAACTGGGTGCGCTCGCCGACCTTCGGCACGGCGCTGGCCGTCATCAACGAGCTTGGCGCCGTGGGCCTCGACCATCGCCTCGTCGCAGCGGCGAGCGAGGCGCCCGTCCTGCTGGAGGGCGGGTGCGCCTGCTGTGCTGCGGGCGACGATCTCGTCGCGACGCTGGAGACGATGTTCTGGAACCGGCTGGAGCAGCGGGGGCCGAAGTTCACCTCCGTCATCGTCGAGACGACCGGGATGGCGGACCCGTTCCCGATCCTCGACCGCCTCGCCGCGGTGGAGCTGACGCGCGACCGGTTCGAGGTGGCGGGCGTCGTGACGACGTTCGACGCCGGGATCGGTCCGGCGCTGGCCGAGACCCACCCCGAGGTCCGCCGCCAGCTGGAGGCGGCGACGGTGGTGGTGCTGACCAAGACCGACCTCGCGACGGCGGACGACGTCGCCCGCGCCGAAGCCCTCGTCGCCCGCCGTGCGCCGCGGGCGGCGGTGCTGCGGTCCGGGCGCGGGT
>CANGXM010000063.1 GCA_947457845.1 Rhodospirillales bacterium
CGGCCCCGCGACCGGGTCCGCGACGCGGACGTCGCGCCACGCGGCGAAGCGCAGGTCGTCCGGCGATCCGAAATGATCGGCGAGCGGCCCTGCCGCGGGCCAGAGGTCGGTGACATGCCGGCGCCAGGCGGGGATGCCCGCGTCGCGCCAGTGCGGCAGCCGGTCGGCCCGGAGGCTGTAGACCATCGTCACCAGCGGCGGTCCGCCGGGATCGTCCGGCACCCGGCCCGCGGGCACGACCGCGATCATCCGCCGGGCGCCGTCGTGGACCTGCCGCACGACGCCCGAGAAGGCGCCCGCCGGATCGGGCGCCGTTCCCCAGAGCCAGCCCCAGCGCGCGGGCTCGGCCGTCGCCGCGGCCGCCACCTGCCCGCGCAGCTGCGAGTTCATGCCGTCCGCCACGGCGACGAGACCGAAGGGGCCGTGGCGCGCGCCGTCGGCGCCGACCAACACGGCGCCCCCGTCCGCGTCCTGCGCCGCCGCGACGCGCACCCCGTGGACGATCGACGCCCCCGGCTCCGGCGCGAGCGCCTCGTAGAGGGTCTGGAACAGCGTGCCCCGGTGGACGCCCAGCGCGCGCACGTCCGGCCCGAGATCGGCATAGCGCAGGTCGAGCACCGTGCGGCGGTCGCGGGTGTAGCCGAGGACCCGGCCCACGGGATCGCCGAACCGTTCGAGCGTCGCGCGCAGCCGCAGCCGTTCGAGGACGGCCAGCGCCGCGGGCGCGAGGAGGAGCCCGGGCCCCACCGGCGTCGGCTGCTCCGCCGCCTCGAACAGGGTCACCCGGTGCCCCCGGCGGCACAGGAACAGCGCCGCCGCCAGGCCCGCGATCCCGCCGCCGACCACCCCGACCTTCAGCCCGCGCATGACCCCTCCCCGAACGAAGAGTGAATCTAGAACCTTTCGGGAACGGGGTCCAGCGGGTGCCGGACGGTCCGAGCCGTGGGGGTCAGCGGCGGACGACCCGCGGCGGCGCGGCTGGCGCCGGAAAGCGCGACCGGTCGGCGTCGTCGATGAGGCCCAGCATCACGCGCCGGAACCCCTCGACGGCCTCGGCGCCCGCCAGCCGATAGGCCCGCGCCATGCGCTGGCGCTGGTTCTCCGACAGGCGCCGCTCCAGCTCCACGCCCTTCTCCGTCAGCTCCAGCAGGCGCCGGCGACGGTCGCGCGTGCCCTGCCGCTGGTCGACGAAGCCCTGGTCCATCAGGTCGCCGAGCACGCGCGACAGGCTCTGCTTGGTGATCCGCAGGATGCCGAGCAGGTCGGTGACGCTGATTCCCGGGTTCCGGCCGATGAAGTAGATCGCCCGGTGGTGCGCCCGGCCGAGGCCGATCTCCGCCAGCATGGCGTCGGGCTCGGCGGTGAAGTCCCTGTAGCCGAAGAACAGCAGCTCGATCCCCTGGCGGAGGTCGTCCTCGCGCAGGAAGAGCGGGTTCACGCCGGACTTTACGTCAGTCATGTTGACTCGAACCCGACCGGAACCGTACGCAGGTCGGACCGTCCCGGCGCCACCGATCGGGACGTCAACGAACAGATCCCTGGGAACGCCCCGATGTCCATCCTGCCCTTCGACGACCGAGACGGCGTCATCTGGTTCGACGGTCGCCTCATTCCCTGGCGCGATGCGAACCTGCACGTGTTGAGCCACGGCCTTCATTACGGAAGCTGTGTATTCGAAGGCGAGCGGGTTTACAACGGGCGCGTCTTCAAGCTGACCGAGCACAGCCAGCGGCTCCTCGACAGCGCGGCGATCCTCGGTTTCGAGATCCCGTTCACCCGCGACCGGATCGATGCCGCGACGCGCGAGACGGTCGCGGCCAGCGGCCTCGCCGACGCCTACGTCCGCCCCGTGGCGTGGCGCGGATCGGAGATGATGGGTGTCTCCGCCCAGGCCTCGAAGATCCACCTCGCCATCGCGGTCTGGGCCTGGCCCAGCTACTTCGCGCCGGAACTGCGTGAGCGCGGCATCAAGCTCGACTGGGCGAAGTGGCGCCGCCCGGCGCCGGACACGGCGCCCACGTCGTCCAAGGCCGCCGGCCTCTACATGATCTGCACGCTCTCCAAGCACGAGGCCGAGAAGAAGGGCTTCCAGGACGCGCTCATGCTGGACTACCGCGGACAGGTGGCCGAGTGCACGGGCGCGAACGCCTTCTTCGTGAAGGACGGGGCGATCCACACGCCGAAGCCCGACTGCTTCCTCGACGGGATCACGCGCCGCACGGTGATGGACCTCGCCCGCGCCCGCGGCATCGCGGTGACCGAGCGGGCGATCATGCCCGACGAGGTGCCCGGCTTCGACGAGATGTTCATCACCGGCACCGCCGCCGAGGTGACCCCCATCGGGCAGGTGGGCGAGCACCAGTTCCAGGTAGGCCCGGTGACGCGCACGCTGATGGACGACTATGGTGCCTTGGTGCGGTCTGCGGGGTGAGGCGGGGGGGGGCGGGGTTCCGCCCCGTCCTTCGACAAGCTCGGGACGAGGAGGCTCATCGTCCTTCGACAAGCTCAGGACGAGGCGGAACCGACTGCCCCTACCCCACCGTCTCCATCAGCCGGCACAGCAGCCGCGCCCGCGGCACGATGGACGAGACGTAGATCTGTTCGTAATGGGTGTGACCACCCTTGCCGTCCACGCCCAGCCCGTCGAGGGTGGGGGCGAGGGCCGCCGTGAAGTTCCCGTCCGAACCGCCGCCCGTCATCAGGTCCTTCAACTCGAACCCGATCTCGGCCGCCAGCCCCTTGGCGTGCTCGAACAGGGCCGTGATCCGCTCGTCCTTCACGTAGGGCGGGCGGTTCATGCCGCCGGTGACGGTGACCGTCACCCCGTCCTCGTGCGGCGTCAGCGCGAGGATCCTCGCCACCATCTCGTCGGCCACGGGCGGCGACGGCACGCGCAGGTCGATGCCGGCCCACGCCTCCTCCGCCACCACGTTCTCCCGCGTGCCGCCGTGGGCGACGCCCACGTTGACGGTGATCCCGCGGTCGTAGTCGGTCATCCCCTCCAGGATCAGGATCTGGCGGGCCAGTTCCTTCAGCGCGCTGCGCCCGTCCTGGTGCCGCGCCCCGGAATGCGCCGGCTGGCCCGTGATCTTCAGCTCGAACCGCCCCACGCCCTTGCGGGCGGTGACGATCCGGCCCCCCTCGCGCGCGGGCTCGGTCACCAGCACGGCCTTCGCCCTCGCCCCCTCCGCCTCGATCAGCGCGCGGGAGGTGGGGGAGCCCACCTCCTCGTCCGACACGATCAGATGGGTGATGCCGCAGGGCGTCGTCCGCCCCGCCCGGGCCAGTTCGCACAGCGCGTGGAAGGCGATGTAGGCCCCGGCCTTCATGTCGTAGATGCCGGGGCCATAGGCGACGTCGCCCTCCACCTTGAAGGGCAGGCGCTCGATGAAGCCGATCGGGTGCACCGTGTCGAGATGGCTCAGCAGCAGCACCTGGGGCGCGTCCCGGCCCCAGGGCGAGCGGGCGATCAGGTGCCCCCCGAAGCCGTCCAGGCCCGGCACCCGCTCCACCAGAAGCCCCGCCGCGGCGTAGTCCGCCGCGACGAGGTCCATCAGCGCATCGACGGCCTGGGGCGCGTCCGTCGGCGTCTCCCGCTCGACCCAGCGGCGGATGCCGGCGAGGATGCCGTCCGTCTCGAAGCGTGGCTCACCCATGGCCGCCTCAGCCGGCGGAGGCGACGAGAGCCGTCGCCTCGTCGAGGGCCGCGACGAGGCGGTTCTGGCCGCGCATCAGCGTCACCTTGGCGAAGCCGACGTGCGCGGGGTCCATGGCCGGGATCTCGGCCGCGACCGAGATGGTCGGCAGCGGCAGGACCGGCATGGCGGGGTCGTGGCGGAAGCGCGCCTCCTTGGAGAAGTTCGCCGGCACGAGGATGCGGGCGAGGCGCATGATGACGGCGTTCGCCGCCTTCGGCCCGATCGCATTCGCCGCGACCTTGGCGTGGAAGGCGTCGAGTGCGGTCGACAGGCGGGCGATGGCGTCCGCCGTCGGCGTGAAGTCGAAGTGGTCGCCGGCCGCCTTTCGGTAGCCGTCGAGCGACTGGGCGAATTCCTTCGCCGTCGCACGCCAGTCGAACGGGAGCACGTCGGCGTTCGCCACGCCGACGATCGAGGCGAGATAGACCTTGATATCGCGCAGAAGGATGTCCTTGTCCGCGATCTCGATCGTGTCGTTCTCGGTGTGCCACGCGATGTTGCCGCCGCAGCCGCCGACCGCGTAGTAGCCCTTCTTGGCGCGCAGCTCCTCGGGCATGGTCGAGGAGAGCATGAAGAACGACGAGAGGCCGATGTTGTTGAAGGCGTAGTCGCCCGCCCGGTGCGGCCGCTCGCCGTGGCTCTCCAGCCCCGCCACGTCCTTGATGACCGACTTCACGAAGGCTTCGGTCTCGGTCATCCAGGAGATGTCGCGGAACTCCGTCGCCCAGCGGCAGCCGGGGCTGTCGCAGTTGATCTGGGCGAGGCAGTTCCGGTCGAGATCGAGCGCGAAGGCGTCGGCGAACCACGTCGATCCGGCGTAGCGCCCGGTCGAGTGTCCCGGCCACCAGGCGATCCGCACCGAGCGCTTCAGCTGGCCCCGGTTCTTCCAGAGAACGCGGGCGAGTTCGAGCATCGTCGCATCGCCGGTGGCGTTGTCGCCCACGCCCACGTCCCAGCTGTCGTAGTGGCCGTGGACGAGGACGAACTTCTCCGGCTCCTCGGTGCCCGGGATGTCGACGACGGGAAGCTTCTGCTTGTACCAGCCCTCCTCCAGCGTCGTGACCAGCGTGCCCGTCTCCCCCTTCTCGGCCAGCGCGATCAGCGCCTTGCCGTCGGGGTTGCTCACCGCGACGACGGGGATCTTCGGCTTCCTCGGCAGGTCGTCGAGGTCGGGCGTGCCCCAGATCGACGTGCAGATGCCCCAGTGGATGTCGACGCCCGGGTTGATGGCGATGACGCCGACCGCACCCTTCTGCTCGAACTCCAGGATCTTGCCGGGGAAGGCGAACCCTTCGGAGATGACGATCTTGCCCCGGATCCGCGCCTCGGCCGACAGGGCCGCGTCCTGGTTCTTGTTGAACAGGGTCGCGATCGACTTGGAATACTGCGCCGGCACGTAGACCAGCGGGGCGGTCATGCCGTCCGGCACGCTCTTGGAATAGGCCGGCGGCTTCGCCCGGAAGGTCGTGCCGCCCACCTTGACCGATGCGTCGAACGGGACCGAGAGATAGATCTCCGGCTCGTGCACGGTGACCGGCACGCCGGCCGCCTTCAGCCGCGCGGCGATCATGTCGCCGGCCGCGTTCACGTCCGCGGGCTTCCAGCGGGGGAAGCGCGAGAAGGTCTCGACGAGCTCCCAGGGGGCATCGAGCGAGACGTCCTTCATCATGGACGCGGCGGCCGTCGACGACATGCTGTCCTCCGTTTCACCGAGTGAAAACCTGTTTGGAGGTACGATACGACGGTCGCCGGGCGGGGGCAAGACGGTCGGGGCGGCAAGCGCGCCTGTCCCGATCTACAGACGACCGACGGAGGCAGCGCCCAGGTCGGCGTGTCCCGCTCGGCCGGATGATCGGCGGGACAGCCTTGCCCGAGACGGATCACCACTTTAGTGTGCATGTGCTACCCATGCTGAAACCCCTAGGCGTCACCGTTCTCGTTTCAGGAGCCCGTCCCATGCATCGGATCCCTGTCCTCGCCGCCGCGCTGGCGCTTGCCGCAGGCCCGGCCTTCGCCGCCCCGAAGCTCTGCGATGAACTGCGGGCGGAGATCGCCCGGAAGATCGAAGGCAACGGCGTGAAGACCTACACGCTGGAGATCCTCCCGACCGCCCAGGCGGATGCACGCGCGGTCGTGGGCTGCTGCGAGAGCGGCACGAAGAAGATCGTGTACGCCGGACAGGGCGCAGGGCGCTGACCCTCGACGCATAGGCACCGGCGGGACTGTCGGGGGGTGGGCCGGGTCAGCGGAGGCAGCCCACCAACCGGCGATACAGTGAGAAATTCGGTGACAGTTTAAATTCGGTGACAGTTTACTAATCGACGTCTTCCGTCTTTTCACCGAAATTCGGTGACAGTTTACTAATCGACGTCTTCCGTCTTTTCACCGGTCTGATCCCCGTCCCCCTCGAACTCATCGACCGCTGATCGCACGCGATCTGCCGGCGCGCGAGGGGCAGCCGGAGCCGGGGGCAGCCGGACGGATGCCGACCCCGCGCGACCGAGCCTAATCGCCGCCAACGCCACACGTGCGCGGGGACTGGCGGCACCCGGCGACGGACCGGGCACAGTCACCCCTCACGGGAACAGCTTGCGCAGGGTATCCCGGTCGAGGTCGCCGGTCGCCGGCAGCTCGTTCGTGCGCTGGAAGCGCTGGATCGCGAGCCGCGTCGCCGGGCCGGACGCGCCGTCGACCGCGCCGCGGAAGAGGCCGAGGTCGGACAGGCGCTGCTGGACCGTCCGCATGCTGACGCCGTCCACGACCGGTGCCGCGGGGGCGGCCCCCGGGCCCGCGGGCGTCGTCGCGGCCGGCCGGACGAAGGGCGCGCCGACGTTCGCCGCCCGCCACACGTCGATGGTTCCGTTCATCCCCTCGCCGATGGTGCGCAGGATGAAGTCGACCTTCGTCGGGTCGGCGGTCGAAAGCCCCTCGTCGATCCGCAGCACGACGTAGCCGTGCTTCTTGTCCGAGCCCGCACTCTCGAACCCGGCGAACTTCGTCGTGATCACGCTGCGCTGGGCGATGCAGAGGTCGGACGCCTTGGCGTGGAGGACGTTCACGCTCACCCGCACCACGACGAGGCTGGCGACGTCGATCTTCATGCCGGCGGCGACCATGCGCTCGGTGACGGCCGCCCGCACCTTGGCCTCGGTCACGTCGCAGGCCGGATCGCCGTCCACGGTGACCGAGAGGTCGATGTCCTGGAAGCCCTTGAGCTCCACCCGCCGGTCGTCGGCGGAGAGCTGGACGTCGGTGTCGGCGGCCGTCGCGGGCGCGGCGGCGAGCATCGCACCGGCGGCGAGGAGGGCGAGGAGGGCGAGGAAGCGGGACATCATCGTCGGGACCGGCTGGTTGCTGTCGGCAGGGACCATAGGCCGTCCCGGGCGCGCCGAACATCCCCGTCCATACCGACGGGAGGGCGATACGGCCGTCCGGTCACACCGCCGCAAGCATCCGGGGCCGATGACCCATCAGGTCGGACAGGCGGGCGGCGTGCGTGCGGACCAGCCGGCGGTAGGTCTCGGCCTTCGCGTCATCGAGGCGGTCGGCCGGCCCGGCCACGCTGAGGGCGGCGACCACCTGCCCGCCGGCGGCGAAGACCGGGGCGGCGAAGGAGAAGCTTCCGGCATCGAGGTCGCCATGGCTCTCGTTGAAATTGGTCCGCCGGATGGTGTCGAGCACCGTCCGCAGCCGGTCCGGATCGGTGATGGTGAGCGGCGTGTGGACGTCGAGGCCGGCCGCGATCACCGCGTCCCGCACGTCATCGGGCGCGAAGGCGAGCAGCACCTTGGGGCCGCCGCCCACGTGCAGCGGACCGCGGCGCCCGACCTGCGCGAACAGGCGGATGGGCAGCGGCGACTCGCGCAGTGCCACGCACAGCGAATGCAGACCGTCGCGGACCAGCAGGTTGACGTTCTCCTGCACCTGCTGAGCCAGCTCGTCCATCAGCGGCCGCGCGGCGTTGATCAGCGCCGCGTGGTTCTGGGTGTCGGCCGCCAGCGTGAGGATGCGGTAGCCGAGCGTGTAGGTTCGCGACGACGGGTCCTTGATGACGTAGCCGCGCTGTTCGAGCGTGTAGATCAGGCGGAAGACGAGGCTCTTGGTGTTGCCGGTCAGGTTCGCCAGTTCCGTCACGCCGACGCCGGGGTTCTCGGCGAGAACCTCCAGAAGGCTGAGCGCCCGGTCGACGGCGGTGATCGTATAGTCCATCGGGTGCCCTGATCCCTGGTCGCGGCCCGGCCCGGACCCCTCCGCCCGTTCTAGTTCGCACAGGCACATGGTGTTTTGAACAGCAAAACGCGAATGGGACGTTCCACGCGACCGGGAGCTGTGCTTCACTCTTCGAAACACTGTTCCAGCTTTGGGGATTGCGATGGACGGGGACCGGGCATTCGGGGCGCTTCCGACGGTGGATCTGGGGTGGGATCTGGTCACCGCCTTCGCGACCCAGCCGCGCGAGAAGCCGGAGGACGTGAACCGCGGCGCCGACATGATCGCCGAGCGCCTGCGCCGGATCGGCCTGACGGTGACGATGCACGAGCCGCGGCTCTTCCTCAGCCTGCCGGGCAAGGCGAGCGTGAGCGCCGGCGGGCGGACCTTCCGCGGCAAGCCGCCGGCCTTCAGCCGGGCGGCGCCCGAGGGCCTCTCCGGCCCCCTTCTCTACGTTCCCGGCCAGTCCGGCGACATCATGGGCGTCGTCATGGGCAGCGGCCCGGTCGACCCCGACCGCTATCGCGGGAAGATCGTGGTCACCGAGGGCATGGGCCTGCCCATGGTGCTCGACGCGCTGGAGAAGGCGGGGGCGCGCGGCGTGATCTGCGTGAACCCGGGCGAGCGCATCCACTGGGGCACGGCCAGCACCGTCTGGGGCACGCCGGAGGTCGACGACATCGCCCGCCTGCCGAAGATCACGTCGGTCGCCGTGTCGAACGAGGACGGGCGCGAGATCATCGCCATGGCCAAGGCGGGCGGCGAGGCGACGCTGTTCAGCGAACTCACCACCGGCTGGTTCCCGCAGAAGCTTCCCGTCGTCGAGATCCCGGGCACGGTGGAGCCCGACCAGTTCGTCTTCGTTCACGGCCATTACGACAGCTGGGACGTGGGCGTGGGCGACAACGGCACCGGCAACGCCTGCATGCTGGAACTCGCCCGCCTGCTGCAAGAGCGCCGGGGCGAACTGCGCCGCTCGGTGCGGCTCGCCTGGTGGCCGGCGCACTCGACCGGCCGCTACGGCGGCAGCGCCTGGTACTTGGACGCGCACGCGATGGAATTCGCCGAGCGCTGCGTCGTCCACATGAACTGCGACAGCCCGGGCTGCATCGACGCGACCGACTATCGCGACGTGGTGATGATGTCGGAAATGAAGCGGGCGGTGACCGACGTCATCCGCCGCGTCACCGGCCAGACGGCGCATGGCAAGCGGCCGAACCGGTCGAGCGACTACACCTTCTACAACATCGGCATCTCGGCCGCCTTCATGGCGTCGTCCATGCTGACGCCGGAGAGGATGGCCGAGCGCGGCATCGATTACCGGGTCGGCGGCTGCGGCGGGAACCTCGGCTGGCACGCGGAGGACGACACGCTCGACATCGCCGACCGGACGGTGCTGGCGAAGGACACGGCCCTCTATCTCGAGGCGGTGATGGAATTCGCGACGGCCGAGGTCCTTCCCGTCGACTGGCGCGACGGGGTGGACGACCTCCTGGGCCACGTCGACGGCTATCAGAAGACGCTCGGGGCGCGCTTCGACCTCGGCCCCGCCCGGGCGGCGCTGGTGCATCTGCGCGAGCGGCTGGAGGCGTTCGCGGCGGCCACCGCCGCCGGCAAGGTCCCGGCGAAGGAGGCGAACGCGCTGCTGCGCAACCTCGGCCGCGACCTCGTGCCCCTCAACTTCGCGAAGAAGGGACCGTTCGCGCAGGATCCGGCGATGACCCTGCCGCCGATCCCCGTGCTGGGCGTCGCGGCGGAGATCGACCGGTTCGGCGAGGACACGATCGGCTTCGCGCTGACCACGCTTCTGCGCGGGCGCAACCACGTCGAGGCGACCGCAAGGCGCGCGACGGAGCGGGTCGACCGGGCGCTGGGCGCATGAGCGCCCGGCCACGGACCATGCGGGCGGCCTGGTACGACCGGACCGGGCCGGCGCGCGCGGTGATGACTGTGGGCGAGATGCCCGTGCCGGACCCCGCGGTGGGCGAGGTGCTGGTCGCCGTGGCGGCGTCGGGCGTCAACCCGCACGACACCAAGCACCGGGCGGGCTGGCGCGGGCTTGGCGCCGGCCAGGGGCGCAAGATCCCGCACTCGGACGGCGCCGGCACGATCGTCGCGGTCGGCCCGGGCGTGGACGGGGCGCGGATCGGCCAGCGGGTCTGGGTCTACAACGCGCACGAGGGATCGCCCGGCCAGGGCATGGCGGCCGACTTCGCCGTCGTCCCCGCCGCCAACGCCGTGCCCCTGCCGGACGGCGTTCCGACCGAGATCGGCGCCTGCCTCGGCGTGCCCGGCTGCACCGCGCACTATGCCGTCTTCGCCGACGGCCCGGTGACCGGCCGCACGGTGCTGGTCACGGGCGGGGCCGGGGCCGTCGCACAATACGCGATCGAGTTCGCCCGCTGGGACGGGGCGACCGTGATCGCGACCGTCAGCAGCGCGGAAAAGGCCGCCGTCGCCACCGCGGCCGGGGCCGCCCACACCATCGACTACCGACGCGAGGACGTCGTCGCCCGGGTGATGGCGATCACCGGCGGCGGCGGCGTCGACCGGGTGGTGGAGGTCGATTTCGGCGAGAACCTCGCGACCACGGTCGAGGTCGTGAAGCAGAACGGCACCATCGCCGCCTATTCGGCGACGCGCGTGCCGGAGCCGGTCCTCCCCTATTACGCCTTCGCGCGAAAGGGGCTGCGGCTCCACTTCGTCCAGGGGCTGATCCTGACCCCGCCCGCGCGCGAAGCCGCGGTCCGCGACATCGGCGCGGGGCTGAGGGCCGGGGTCTTCCGGAACATGGTCGCGGGCCGCCATCCGCTCGCTGACGTTGCCGGCGCGCACGAGCGGCTGGAGACGGGGACGGTCGGCAAGGTGATCGTGGAGAACGGGGCGGGCTGAGGCGAGGGCAAGGGCCCCGCCCTACGCCGCCAGCACGTCGCGATAGAGGGCCACGGTCGCCGCCCCGACGGCCTCGGCCGACATCTCCCGCTCGACGAGCCGACGCGCCCCCGCCCCCAGGCGGCGGCGCAGCGCCGGATCGGCCGCGAGGCGGCCGATCGCGTCGGCGAGCGCCTCCGCGTCGTCGACGGGAACGAGGAGGCCCGTGTCGTCTCGCGCCACCTCGGGTCCGCCTGGTGCCCGCCCCGCGATGACGGGGCGCCCGCAGGCCATGGCCTCCAGCAGGCTCCGGGGGATGCCCTCGGTCCTGGACACCAGCACCGCCATGTGCGCCTGCGCGTGGACCGTGCGCACGTCCGCCACATGGCCGAGCCAGCGCACGCCCGGCTGCGCGCCCCAGTCGCGCAGCGTCGCCTCGTCGAGCGAGCCGGGGTTGTCCGGATCCGGCGTGCCGGCGAGGAGGACGCCGACGTCGCCGCCCCGCGCCCGCAGGATCGCCTGCGCCTCGACCACGAGATGCGGCCCCTTGTAGCGCAGCATCCGCCCGACGAAGGCCACCGTCGGCAGCCCGGCGTCGGGCTCGGCCAAGGGCACGAACCGGTCGATCTCGATGCCCGATCCCGGGATCAGGCGCGCGGTTCCGGGACGGGCGAGGCCGCGTCCCTCCACGAGCGCCAGATCCTCGCCGTTCTGCACGATCACGCGCGTGCGGGCGCGTCGGAAGGCGAGGCGCATGAAGCCGAGGAGGACGGCGCGCCGCAGCCTGTCCTTCGCGCGGTCGCCGAGGAAGCCGCTGCCCAGCCCGTTCAGGCTGTGGATGGCCGCGGGCGCGCGTACCAGACGCAGGGCGAGGCCCCCGAGGAGGATCGGCTTGAGGGCGACCAGATGGACCAGCGCCGGCCGCAGGCGCCGGAAGAGTGCCGCGAGGGCGAGCACCCGGCGCAGGACCGCGAGCGCGCCCCGCTCGCTGCGCGACCAGGGAAGGGGGTGGAGCGCGAACCCCTCGGCGCGGATCGCGTCGGCGTGCCGGTCGACCCGCGTCGCGACGGCCACCCGGAAGCCGGCCGCCGCGGCGGCGCGCGCCATGGGAAGCCGGTGGGAGACGAAGTACCAGTCCTCGGTCACCACGAAGAGGACGAGCGGGCCGTCCCCCGTCCCGGTCCCGGCGTCAGCCGGCACCCTTGACCTCGCGCACCGGTCCGTCCTCCGCCCGCGTGCTGGCCGGGGCGGGGCCGGGGACGTAGCCGGGCACCGATGCGGCCAGCAGGGCGCGCAGCCGGTCGGCGGCCTCCTCCTCCACCGCGCGCTCGATCTCGTCGAAGGTGCGCATCAGGAGGACGGGGTCGATCACCTGCGGCGAGGCGACGAGCACGCCGTCGACCGGCGTGGGGAGCGTGCGCTCCGACTCGTCGAACAGCTCCTCGTAGAGCTTCTCGCCCGGCCGAAGCCCGACGAACTCCACCTTCACGTCCACGTCCGGCCTGAGCCCCGCGAGGCGGATCATCTGCCGGGCGAGATCGACGATCTTCACCGGCTTGCCCATGTCGAGCACGAAGATGCGGCCGGCCTCCTCGGGGTGCGAGAGGCCGAAGGCGGACGCCTGGAGGACGAGCTGCACGGCCTCCGCGATCGTCATGAAATAGCGCGTCATCTCCGGGTGGGTGACCGTGAGCGGCCCGCCCGCGGCCAGCTGCTGCTGGAACAGCGGCACGACCGAGCCGGAGGAGCCGAGCACGTTGCCGAAGCGGACGGTGATGAAGCGCGTCGTCGAGCCGAAGCGGCGCGGCCCGTGGAAGTCGAGCGACTGGCACCAGCTCTCGGCCAGCCGCTTGGTCGCCCCCATCACGTTGACCGGGCGGACCGCCTTGTCGGTCGAGATCAGCACCATGCAGCGCACGCCCGCCAGCCGCGCGGCGTCGGCCACGTTGCGGGTGCCGAGGCTGTTGGTCGCCACACCGTCGGCCACGTTCCCCTCGACGATGGGGACATGCTTGCGGGCGGCGGCGTGGAACACGAGGTCCGGCCGCTCGCGCAGCATGAGCGTGCGGATCCGGTCGGCCCGCCGCACGTCGCCCAGGAGCGGGACCAGCGTCAGGCCCGGGAACGCGGACCGCAGCTGCATCTCGACCGTGTAGAGCGCGAACTCGCTCTGTTCGAGGATGACGAGGCGGGCCGGGCCGTCCGCGGCGATCTGCCGGCACAGCTCGCTGCCGATGCTGCCGCCCGCCCCGGTGACGAGCACCGTGGCGCCGTGGATCATGTCGGAGACGGGCGTGCGGTCGAGCGCCACCTGCGCCCGGCCGAGCAGGTCCTCGATGGCGATCGGACGCAGCGCGACCGGGGCCCCGCCCGTCTCGGTGTCCTGGAAGTCGGTGAGGCTCGGCAGGCGCGAGAGCGGCAGGTTCAGCGCGTCGCAGCGGTCGAGCAGCGTGCGCAGGATCTCGCCCTTCATCTCGTGCGGCGGGCTCGCGATCACCACGCGCTGCGGCCGGTCGGCGGTCGTCGACCGCGCCTCGACCACGCGCTCGAGATCGTCGAGCGTGCCGACGACCGAGACGCCGTGGATCGAACGGCCGACGTTGGCCTGCTTGCGGTCCAGCATCCCGACGACGCGGTAGAGCGCGCCGACGTCGCCCGTGAGAGAGCGGATGAACAGCTCCGCGTTCCGGTCGGAGCCGACGAGGAGGACGGGGATGCGGTCGACCGCCGCCATGCGCTGCCTGATCGCGAGGCGCCGATCCTTCGCCACGCGGTAGAGGAAGCGCGGCCCGCCCAGGAGGACGAGGAGGACGAACCAGTTGATCGGCGGCACCGACCGCGGCAGCGGGTCGAGGCGGTTGATCAGGAACATCGCCAGCACGAAGACGACGATGGTGATCGTCACCGCCCGGGTCAGGTTCGTCAGGTCCTCGGTCGAGGAATAGCGCCAGACCCCGCGGTAGA
Source organism: Rhodospirillales bacterium (assembly GCA_947457845.1). Classification (GTDB taxonomy): domain Bacteria; phylum Pseudomonadota; class Alphaproteobacteria; order Azospirillales; family Azospirillaceae; genus CANGXM01. The sequence continues at coordinate 13,743 of CANGXM010000063.1, forward strand.
GGCCGCAGAGGCGATAGACCACCGCCGCGATCACGAGGATCACGGGCAGGCCGGTCAGCATGACGTCGAGCCAGGCGTCGAACGCGTCCGACCCCACCCGCAGGTAGAAAGCGACGACGAAGGCCGTCGCCGTCATGACCAGGTCGTGAACGTAAGCGAGCGTCTGACGCCGCATCGATGACGGATCCCTGCGTTTGTGCGCCACTGAAGCGATCGACGATCGCCCTGCGGTTGTTTATGCCTCCCGGCCGGCCGCGTCCACCCCCGCGCGCGGATCCCGGGGACGATTAAATCGCTTGCAAGGCGGGGGAGGTTCGCCGAAAGAGCGTCGGGCGCGCGGGTCGGGGTGATCGCCGGTGACGGGAACGGACGGGCAGACGACGGTCGTCGCCATCGCGCTGGTCGCGGCGGCGGGCCTTCTTTCGGCCGTGGTGACGGGCCTCGTGCTGCGCCTCCTTCGCCGCCGCGCGATCCTCGACCGTCCCAACGAACGGTCGAGCCACACGGTCCCCACCCCCCGCGGGGGCGGCTGGGGGCTACTGGCGGGTCTCCTGCCGTCGTGGATCGTCCTCGCCCTCCTCCTCGCCCCCGGCGACCCCTTGGCACTGGCGCCGGTCGCGGGCGTCGCGGTGCTGGCCGCCGTCTCCTGGGCGGACGACCGGCGCGGCCTTCCGGCGCGCGTGCGCTTCGCGGTGCAGACGGGCGTGGCGGCGCTCGCGCTCCTCGCCCTGCCGGCCGGTGCCGCGGTGACCGGCGGCCTCCTGCCGCTCTGGCTCGACCGCCTGCTCTGCCTCGTCGCCTGGGTCTGGTTCATGAACCTCTACAACTTCATGGACGGCATCGACGGCATCGCCGGCGGCGAGGCGACGGCGGTCGGGGCCGGCATCGCGGCGGTGGTGGCGGCCATGGGGCTGGCACCCCTGTGGGGGTGGCAGGGCCTGGCCGTCGCCGCGGCGGGCGCGGGCTTCCTGTTGTGGAACTGGCATCCGGCGAAGCTCTTCATGGGCGACGTCGGCAGCGTGCCGCTCGGCTATCTGCTGGGCTGGCTCCTGCTGAACCTCGCGGTCTCCGGCGCATGGGCGGCGGCGCTGATCCTGCCGATGGTGTTCGTGGCCGACGCCACGACGACGCTGCTGCGCCGGGCGTGGCGGGGCGAGCGGGTCTGGCAGGCACACCGGGAACACGCCTATCAGCGCGCCGTGCGCCGGGGCCTGCGGCACGACCAGGTGGTGATCCTTCTGTCGGTGGCGAACGCCGGTCTCGTCGCGCTGGCCCTCGCCTCGACCGCCGACACGGCCACGGGGTTCGTCACGGTGGCTGTCGCCGCGGCGCTGACGCTCGGCATGCTGCGCCGGCTTGGCGGCCCGGCCGACTGGACGCGCGGCGACGGTCAGCCCCGTCCGTAGGGGCAGTCGCCCCGGCCGCACGACCCGGCGCCGGCAACGACGTAGGTGCCGCAGGTCCGGCAGCGGACCGTCACCTCCGCCTTCGGGTCGAGGGCCTCGGCCTGCCGCCGGTCGACCCGGCGGACCTCGCCCACGCGCTTGATCCAGCGCCACGCGAACCAGGCGCCGGCGGCGAGGACGACCAGGAACAGGATCTTCGGAAGGCTCAGCATCGCTCACAGACCATAGCGGGACCATAGGGCGCGGTCCTCGACCGCCGCCAGCGCACCGACGACGGCGCCCTGGGCCGCCGCCTCGATCCGGCCACCGAACGGAAATCCGCGCAAGAGGCGCCATCCGCGTTCGGCGGTGACCAGACGCACCGCGACCGTCTCGCCGAACCGGGCGCGCAGCGTCGAGCGCACGTCGCCGATCCCGTCCACGAGGCCGTGGTCGAGCCCCGACCGCCCGGTCCAGAACGCGCCGCTGAACAGGGTCGCCTCGTCGCCCTTCAGCCGGTCGCCCCGCCGCGCGCGGACGTGCCGCTTGAACGCGTCGTGGATCTCCGTCTGGATGCCGCGCAGCAGCGCCACGTCCTCGGGATCCTCGGGGCGGAAGGGGTCGAGGACGGACTTCCGGGTTCCCGCGGTGTAGACCCGCCGCTCGATGCCGAGCCGGCCGATCGCCTCGTGCAGGCCGAAGGACTGGGAGATCACGCCGACCGACCCGACGATCGAGCTCTCGTCGGCGAAGATCTCGTCCGCCGCGCAGGCGAGCCAGTAGCCGCCCGACGCCGCCACGTCCTCGACGAAGGCGATGACCGGGACCTTCTTCTCCTCCGACAGCTGGCGGATTCGGCCGGCGATCAGGGAACTCTGCACCGGTGATCCGCCGGGCGAGTTGACCAGCAGAGCCACCGCCTTCAGCCCCGGGGTGGCGAAGGCGCGGGCGAGCAGCGGCGCCGTCGTCTCGAGCGTGAGGCCGGGGCGGAAGCCGCCGACGGACCCGATCACCCCCGAAAGGCGCACGGCGTTGACCCGTGGGGGCGGATCGCGCCAGCGCCGGACCGGGAGATAGGGACGGATGCGGTCGATGATCGTCATACAGAGGAAGATGGGGACGGTTCGGAAAAGATGAACCGGCGCCCGGCGCTGGCGGTGCGTACGCCGACCTGCGATGGTCGGGCGCTCCGATCCCCCGCGGTGACCCATGAGCCTCGATCTCTGGCTGGTCTATCTCGCCGCCGCCGTCGGCCTGTCGCTGACGCCGGGCCCGAACGGCCTCCTCGCCCTGACCCACGGCGCCAATTTCGGCCTGCGGTCGACGGTCTGGACGGTGCTGGGCGGGGCGCTGGGGTTCCTGACGATCATCGCCCTGTCGCTGGCGGGCCTGGGCGCGCTGCTCGCCGCGTCGGAGACGGCGTTCGTCGTCGCCAAGTGGATCGGCGGCGCATACCTCGTCTGGCTCGGCGTCCGGCTGTGGCGCTCCCCGGCCCCGGCGATCGCGGTTCCCGGGGAGGCGTCGGCGCCGGGAGAGACGGCCGGGAGGGTGGCCGGGAGGGCGGCCGGGCCCGGCGCGCCGCGGCTGTTCGGGCAGGGGCTCGTCGTGTCCGTCTCCAACCCGAAGGCGATCATCTTCTTCGCGGCCTTCCTGCCGCAGTTCATGGTGCCGGGCACGCCCTTCATGCTCCAGCTGCTCCTCCTCGGCGGCACCTTCGTCGTGGTGGAGATCGTCTACGAGCTGATGCTGGCCGGCCTCGCGGGACGGATCGCGCCCTGGCTGGGGCGGCACGGCCGCCTGTTCAACCGTGCGGCGGGCGGCACCTTCGTCGGGATCGGGGCGCTGCTGGCGACGGCGAACCGGTAGCGGGGTCTTCTCCCCTCACGCCTCCAGCGCCGCCGCGCCGCGCAGGATCGCCTCCGCCGCAGGCGTGAAACTGCCGTCGGCGGCGTGAAGCACCAGCCCCGCCGACAGCCGCGCCGGCGACCGGCCGCCGAGGCGTGCGCGGACGATCACC
>CANGXM010000064.1 GCA_947457845.1 Rhodospirillales bacterium
GCTTCACCGGCGAGGACGTGGTCGAACTCCACATCCATGGCGGGCGCGCCCTCGTCGCCGGCGTCGTCGAGGCGCTGGGCCGACGGGCCGGCCTGCGCCCCGCGGAGCCCGGGGAGTTCACCCGCCGCGCCTTCGAGACCGGCCGGATGGACCTGACCGCGGCCGAGGCCGTGGCCGACCTCGTTGCAGCCGAGACGGCGGCCCAGCGGCGCCAGGCGCTGCGCCAGATGGGCGGTGCGCTCGCCCGTCTCTATGACGGCTGGCGGGAGCGACTGGTCCGCGCGCTTGCCCATGTGGAGGCCGCGATCGACTTTCCGGACGAGGATCTGCCGGGCGGCATCCTCGGGGCCGCGACGGGCGAGGTCGCGGCGCTCCAGGTCGCCATCGGCGCCCATCTCGACGACGGCGGTCGTGGCGAGCGGCTGCGCGCGGGTGTGTCGGTCGCCATCGTCGGCGCCCCGAACGCGGGGAAGTCCTCGCTTCTGAACGCGCTGGCCGGGCGCGACGTCGCCATCGTGTCGGCGCGGGCGGGCACGACGCGGGACGTGATCGAGGTGCATCTCGACCTGGCCGGCTGCCCCGTGATCCTCGCGGACACCGCCGGCCTGCGCGAGACCGACGACGAGATCGAGGCCGAGGGCGTGCGCCGCGCCCGTGCCCGCGCCGCCGCCGCGGACCTGACGGTCGCCCTGTTCGACGCGACGACGGCGCCGGACGACGCGACGCGCGCGCTGGTCGGGCCGGAGACGATCGTGGTCCGGTCCAAGGCGGACCTGGGGGCGCCGCTCGGCGGGATTGGTGGCCTGCCCGTCTCCGCGCGGACCGGTGCAGGGCTGGCCGAGCTTCTGGCCCGGCTGACGATGGCCGTGACGGACCGGTTCGCCGCCGCGGACCAGCCGGCCCTCACCCGCGCCCGCCATCGGTCGGCGCTGATTGAGGCGCGCGACGCGCTCGCCCGCTCGCGATCGGCCCGCCTGCCCGAACTGGCGGCGGAGGACCTTCGCCTCGCCGCCCGCGCGCTCGGTCGGATCACGGGCCGCATCGACGTGGAGGATCTTCTCGACGTGATCTTCCGGGACTTCTGTATCGGGAAGTGACCGGGCCGGGTGTTTCACGTGAAACAGCCCGCCTTGCCCGGCCGCTCTCTTGCCTGAACGGCACGCCTGCCTGTATCACCCCGCCCATGCGGAGCGTCGACGTCATCGTGGTGGGGGGCGGGCATGCCGGGTGCGAGGCGGCGGCCGCGGCCGCGCGCCTCGGCGCCCGTACGGCGCTGGTCACCCACAAGGCCGCGACGATCGGCGAGATGTCTTGCAACCCGGCCATCGGCGGGCTCGGCAAGGGCCATCTCGTGCGCGAGATCGATGCGCTCGACGGGGTGATGGCCCGGGCCATCGACCGGGCCGGCATCCAGTTCCGCATCCTCAACGCCTCCAAGGGCCCGGCGGTCCGCGGCCCGCGGGCCCAGGCGGACCGCGCGCTCTATCGCCGGGCGATGCAGGCCCTCCTGGCGGAACAGCCAGGGCTCGCCATCGTCGAGGCGGCGGTCGAGGATCTTCTCGTCGAGAACGGTCGCTGCACCGGCGTGGTCACCGCGACCGGCGAGACGATCCGCGCCGGCGCCGTCGTGCTGACGACGGGCACCTTCCTGCGGGGCGTGATCCACATCGGGGAGGAGACGACGCCCGCCGGCCGGGTGGGGGAGGCGCCCGCGATCGGCCTCTCCCGCACGCTGGACGCGCTCGGCTTCGCCCTCGGACGGCTGAAGACCGGGACGCCGGCCCGCCTCGACGGGCGGACGATCGATTGGGCGGCCTGCGAGGCGCAGCCGGGCGACGACCCGCCCCGCCCCTTCTCCACCCTCACCGACCGGATTACGGTTCCGCAGATCGCCTGCCACATCACGGCGACGACGGCCGAGACCCACGCGATCATCCGCGCGAACCTGCACCGCGCGCCGATGTATTCGGGCCAGATCAGCGGGACCGGGCCGCGCTATTGCCCGTCGATCGAGGACAAGGTGGTCCGCTTCGCCGACAGGGCGGGTCATCAGATCTTCCTCGAGCCGGAGGGTCTCGACGACGAAACGGTCTATCCGAACGGCATCTCCACCTCCCTCCCGCGTGAGATCCAGGCGGCGATGATCGCCACCATCCCGGGGCTGGAGCGGGCGCGGATCCTGCGGCCCGGCTATGCGATCGAGTATGACTTCGTCGATCCACGCGAACTGGCGGCGACGCTGGAGACGAAGCGTCTGCCCGGCCTGTTCCTCGCGGGCCAGATCAACGGGACGACCGGGTACGAGGAGGCGGCGGCCCAGGGGCTGATGGCCGGCGTCAACGCGGCGCTGCGGGCGGGTGGCGCGCCGGACGAGGGCGGGTTCGTCCTCGACCGCGCCGACGCCTACATCGGTGTCCTGATCGACGATCTGATCACCCGGGGGACGACCGAGCCCTATCGGATGTTCACGAGCCGTGCGGAGTATCGGCTGACGCTCCGGGCGGACAATGCCGACCAGCGGCTCACGCCGCTCGGCCTGTCGGTCGGCGTGGTGGGGGGGCGTCGGGCCGAGGTCTTCACGGCAACGATGGCGCGGCTGGATGGGGCGCGGGCGCTGCTCGGCGCCCTGTCCGCGACGCCGGACGAGCTGCGGCGGCAGGGCATCGCCGTGAACCGCGACGGCGTACGCCGGACGGCGTTCGACCTTCTTCGCCTGCCCGATGTCGACCTTCCCGCGCTGGCGTGCCTCTGGCCCGTCCTTGCCGACCTGCCGGCGGACGTGTCCGAACAGGTGTCGATCGATGCGCTCTATGCCGGTTATCTCCAGCGGCAGGACGCCGACATCCGCGCCTTCCGTCGCGACGAGGCGCTGAGCCTCCCGGCGGATCTCGATTACGGAGCGGTGGGCAGCCTGTCCGCGGAGATGCGGCAGACGCTCGGCACGGTTCGGCCCGCGACGCTCGGCGCCGCGGCGCGCATCCCCGGGGTGACGCCGGCTGCGCTCACCGCCCTCCTGCGTCACGTGAAGCGGCGGCCGATGCGGGCGGCGGGCTGACGATGGGCCCGGCGGCGCTCGGTCCCGACGGGTTCGCGGCGGAGACCGGTGTTTCACGTGAAACGCTGGAGCGGCTGCGGACCTACGCCGATCTCCTCGCGAAATGGACGGCGCGGATCGATCTGGTGGCGCCCTCCACGCTGCCGGATCTGTGGCGGCGACACATGCTCGATTCGGCCCAGTTGTCGCCCCTGATCCCGGCCGAGGCACGCCGGCTCGTCGATCTGGGCAGCGGCGGCGGCTTTCCCGGCCTCGTCCTCGCCATCCTCGGCGCGCCGGATGTCCATCTGGTCGAGAGCGACCAGCGCAAATGCGCCTTCCTGCGGGAAGTGGCACGGGCGACCGCGACGCCTGTGACCGTCCATGCCGCGCGGATCGAGGCCGTTCCGGCCCTGGGCGCCGATGTCGTGACCGCCCGGGCGCTCGCGCCGGTCGATCGGCTGCTGGGTTGGGCAGTCCCGCACCTCGCGCCGGACGGATTCTGCCTCTTCCTCAAGGGGGCGCGCAGCGATGATGAATTGACCGCGGCGGCGGGGACTTGGACAATGGCGGCGGATCCCCTCCCGAGCCGCAGCGATCCGTCCGGCCGCATCCTGCGGTTGAGGGGCGTCGCGCGGGCGGACCCGGGACGTTCGTCAGGCGCGGAGCGCTGAAGCCATGACCGCCCCCTTTGCGATGCCGTCCCATCGCCCGCACATCCTGGCCGTCGCCAACCAGAAGGGCGGGGTCGGAAAGACCACGACCACGATCAATCTCGCCACCGCGCTGGCGGCGGCCGACAAGCGCGTTCTGGTCGTCGACCTCGACCCGCAGGGTAACGCCTCGACCGGCCTCGGCATCGACCGGAACCGGCGGCGCATGGGCACCTATCACCTGCTGTTCGCCGGCAAGGCCGCCTCGGCGGTGACGATGCCCACGGCCATCCCGAACCTGTCGATCATCACCGCGACGCAGGACCTGTCCGGGGCGGAGCTGGAACTGGTCACCACCGACCGGCGGGAGTACCGCCTGCGCGAGGCGTTCGCCGGCTCGCTTCCCTTCGACTATGTGATGATCGACTGCCCGCCGGCGCTGGGCCTGCTGACCCTCAACGCGCTGGTGGCGGCGGATTCGGTGCTCGTGCCGCTCCAGTGCGAATTCTATGCCCTCGAAGGGCTGTCGCAACTCGTCCGCACGATCGAGCGGACGCAACGCACCTTCAACCCGCAGCTCGACATCCTGGGCGTCGTGCTCACCATGTACGACAAGCGGAACAACCTCTCCGACATGGTGGCCGCCGACGTCCGCGGCTTCTTCGGGGACAAGGTGTTCGACACCGTCATTCCGCGGAACGTCCGCGTCTCCGAGGCCCCGTCGCACGGCAAGCCGGTGCTGATCTACGATGCGAAATGTCCCGGCTCGCTGGCCTACATCCAGCTTGCGGGCGAAATTCTGAAGCGCGACCGACGCCCGGTCACGGTGCTGGCGTGATCGGTCGCAGGAAGGGCCCGGGGGCATGATCGACGAACCGAAACGGCGCGGGCTGGGGCGCGGTCTGTCGGCCCTTTTCGGCGACGACGGGGCCGGGGCGCCCGCGGACACGGTGCAGACGCTGCCGATCGAGTTCCTGGAGCCCGGGAAGTATCAGCCCCGGCGCCGCTTCGACGAGGAGACCGTGGCCCAGCTCGCGGAATCGATCCGCGAGCGCGGCGTGCTCCAGCCGCTCATCGTCCGTCAGACGGGGCCGGAGCGGTACGAGATCGTCGCCGGGGAGCGGCGTTGGCGCGCCGCCCAGATGGCCGGCCAGCATGTGGTGCCGGCGCTGGTGCGCGAGATGTCCGACCGCGAGGCGCTCGAGGCGGCGATCGTCGAGAACGTCCAGCGCGAGGATCTGAACGCCATCGACGAGGCGGACGGCTATCGCCGCCTGATCGACGAGTTCGGCCACACGCAGGAGGTGGTCGCCCGCATCGTCGGCAAGAGCCGGAGCCACATCGCCAACGCCCTGCGCCTCCTGGGCCTGCCCGACGGGGTGAAGGGCATGGTCGCCGCCGGGTCGTTGACGGCGGGCCACGCACGCGCGCTCCTCGCCCTGCCCGATCCGGCGGCGGCGGCGGCGGACGTGGTGCGCAAGGGCCTGAACGTCCGGCAGACGGAGCTTCTCGCCCGGACGGCGGCGGCGCCCCGGCGCCGGGCGTCCGAGCCCGCGAACGACACCGACACCGCGGCGCTGGAGGCGGAGCTGACGCGCGCGCTCGGCCTCAAGGTGACGATCGCGCACGGGGCCGGCGGCGGCACCCTCACCGTCCACTACGGCACCCTCGACCAGCTGGACGCGGTGCTCGACCGGCTCAGGCGCTGAGGGCGGCGGCGAGGGCGGGCAGGCTCTCGTCCATCCGATAGTCGATCCCGGAATGGTCGTCCGGGAATTCCTCGTACCGGTGGGGGACGCCGCCGCGGCCGAGGATGGCGTGGAGCCGCCGCGCGCCGTGGACGAGATTGTACTGGTCCCGGTCGCCGCAATCGACGAACAGCGCCTTCATCGACCGCAGCGCCTCCAGATGCTTCGGCGCCAGGGTCAGCGGGTCCCAGGCGAGCCAGTTGGCCCAGCGGTCGGGGATGATCTCGCAGGTGTCGAGCGTCACCGGCAGGCGGATGCCGCAGAAGACCGACGGATCGGGATCGTAGGTCGCCGCCATGGCGAGGATCATCAGCGCGTGCGTGTCCCGCCCGTCGAGCTTGCGCGCCGCGCCGGCCTCGACGTGGGCCAGGAAGCGCTCCGGCGAGAAATCGTGCTTCGCCAGCACGCGAAGCGTCGCCGGCATGTCCGGCAGATAGACCCATTCGAAGCCCATGTCGCCGGCGTGGCAGGCCGCCGCCGACCAGACGTCGGGCCGCAGCATCGCGTGGACGAGGGCGCCGTAGCCGCCCGAGCTCTTCCCGAAGACGCCCCGCCGCCCCGCGCCGCCGCAGGCGAACGATCCTTCGACCAGCGGCACGACCTCGTCGCAGATCACGTCCATCCAGGGGCCCATGGCGGCGGAATTGACGTACTGGTTGCCGCCGAGGCGCGTGAAGCAATCGGGCATGGCGACGACGCATGGCGCCATTCGTCCCTCGTGGACCAGGCGGTCCAGCCGTTCGGGGAGGTTCTCGCCGAAATTCCTCCAGTTCGCATGGGACGGGCCGCCGCTCATGAACCCGACGAGGTCCACCAGCAGCGGTAGACCGCGCCCGTCGTGCCCGGCGGGGACGTGGACGAGGATCGTGCGGCGGGGATCGTCGCCCAGCGGGCCCGCCCCCAGGCGACGGCTGTCGAGAACGAGGCGTTGGACGGAGCCTGCTGGAACGGTGGCCGATCGGCGCATCGGGGCACTCCGGGTGACGGGATCGGCGGAGTGTGCCCGGAAGGGCGGGCCGGGTGAAGGGACGCCGGGTGAAAGGACGCCGGGTGACGGGGTGGGGTCAGTGGCGCGGCGCGGTGCGGTTGCGTTCCTGCGCATGGACGATCCGCCGGAAGTAGACCGCGACGAAGCTCTCGATCGCCTCGACCATCGGAACGCCCTCGAACGAGGGCCGAATGCCGGCGAGAAGGTCCGGCAGGCGGACGCCTTCGCGGCGGCACACGTCCTCGAGCGCCTCCCAGAGCGGATCGGGAAGCGACAGCGGCTCGTCGAATTCGGCGGGATCGCCGGCCAGGGGTTCGGGGCAGGGCGAACGGACCATGGGTCGCGTCCTTCGGATCGGGGGCGTCGGAATGTCGCCCGGTTCCCGGAATGTGCGCCCGCCCGTGCCGTGGTTCGATCCACCGGGAGGTGCGGGTGCCGGGCGCGGTCGGATCGCCCAGGCCGCGAACGCAGGCACCGATCATGAGCGATTGAAGGTGTTATGCCGGAGGGGTCACCCTTCGGACGTAGCCCCCAGGGAACCGAAGCGTCGACGGCCCCGAGTGGCGTCCACATGGCGCGACGACGCGAGATGTGGCGCCGGACGGCGTGGGCCGCTGCGCAGGTAGGACCAATCCGGTCCTATCCTGTCGTAGGCCCTGCGTGCGCCGACCGGGGTCGAATCTCCCAGCGGCCGAAGACGTGAAGGCAAGGCAGTAATACTGACCTTTGTCGACGAATCCAGTGGCGCCGCCTGGGCACGATCCCTATAACGGCGCTCGCGCGGCGGGGGATCATGCCCCGGCCGGCTTTCCTGTCACCGGCCGCCGGCCGTCTCACTGGAGCATCCGCCATGGCACGCAAGCTTCTGGGGTTCGTCCACACCGGACAGCAGATGCCCGAAAAGCGTGATGCCGAGCAGCGGAGCAAGGACTTCGGCGAGATCTACGCCCGCTACGCGACGGCGCAGGCCGGCGACCAGGCCGCCCGCTGCTCCCAGTGCGGCGTGCCCTTCTGTCAGATCCACTGTCCCTTGCACAACAACATCCCCGACTGGCTGAAGCTGACCGCCGAGGACCGGCTGGAGGAGGCGTACGAGATCGCGTCCGCCACCAACAACTTCCCCGAGATCTGCGGCCGGATCTGTCCGCAGGACCGCCTGTGCGAGGGGAACTGCGTCATCGAGCAGTCGACCCACGGCGCCGTCACCATCGGGTCGGTGGAGAAGTACATCACCGACACCGCCTTCGACATGGGCTGGGTGAAGCCCGTCGTTCCCCTGCGGGAGCGGAGCGAGAGCGTCGGCATCATCGGCGCCGGACCGGGTGGCCTCGCCGCGGCGGAGCAGCTTCGCAAGAAGGGCTACGTGGTCCACGTCTACGACCGCTACGACCGGGTCGGCGGGCTTTTGATCTACGGCATCCCGAACTTCAAGCTCGACAAGGCGATCGTGCTGCGGCGGGTGGAGTTGCTGACGCAGTCCGGCATCGTGTTCCACAACAACGTGGAGATCGGGCGCGACGTGACGCTGGCGGAACTGCGCCAGCGGCACGACGCGGTGCTGATCGCGACCGGCGTCTACAAGGCGCGCGACCTGGGCGGCCCCGGTTCGGGCCTGCCGGGCATCGTGCCCGCCCTCGATTATCTGACGGCGTCGAACCGCACGGGCCTCGGCGATGCGGTCGCGGCCTTCGCCGACGGTTCGCTGAACGCCGCCGGCAAGAACGTGGTCGTCATCGGCGGCGGCGACACGGCGATGGACTGCGTGCGCACGGCCGTCCGCCAGGGTGCCGCGTCGGTGAAGTGCCTCTACCGCCGCAACCGGGCGAACATGCCCGGCTCCCAGCGCGAGGTGGGCCACGCGGAGGAGGAGGGCGTCGAGTTCGTCTGGCAGGCAGCCCCCGAGGCCTTCCGCGGCGACAACGCGGGCCGCGTCACCGGCGTGGTGGCAAGCCGGATCCACCTGGGCATCGCCGATGCGACGGGCCGGCAGACGCCGCAGCCGATCGACGGCTCGCGCTTCGACCTCGACGCCGACATCGTGATCAAGGCGCTGGGCTTCGACCCCGAGGACCTGCCGGTCCTGTTCGCCGACCCGGCGCTGAAGGTCAGCCGCTGGGGCACGGTGACGATCGACAACCGGACCAAGATGACGGCGCTGCCGGGCGTGTTCGCCGCCGGCGACATCGTCCGCGGCGCCTCGCTGGTGGTCTGGGCCATCCGCGACGGCCGCGACGCGGCCGAGGGCATCGACCGCTGGATCCGCGCCAAGGCATCGCCGATGGCGGTGGCGGCGGAGTGAGGGGGTGATCACCGGCCACCCACCCATCCGGCGGACCGCGGATTCACGCCGCGGCGTGCGGCGCGCGCGTCGTGCCGGGGACGGGCACGTCCACCGGGAGGCGGAGCGCGTCGCGGTTGACCGGATCGGCCATCAGCCTGTCTTCGATCATCGGTCGCAAGGCTGCCGCCCGTGCGCCTGACCCCCGACGAGATCGCCGCCATCCGGGCGACGGCCGGCGCGGTCTTCGGGCCGGGGGCGGTCGTGCGCCTGTTCGGCAGCCGGGCGGACGACGCGCGCAAGGGCGGAGACATCGACCTGCATGTCGAGATTCCCGGGCCGGACGACGTCGCCCGCCTCGATGACCTGCGGTTCCGCTTCGTCGACGCTCTGCACGACGCCATCGGGGAACAGCGGATCGACGTGGTCGTGCGCGCGACCGGGGCCGACGTCCGGCCGATCGACGCCGTCGCCATGGCCGAGGGGATCCGGCTGTGAGCGCCGAGCGAACCGCCCAGCTTCTGGCGCAGAACGTGGCCGCCGCCGCCGCCGTCGCCCGGCGCCTCGTCGAGACGCGCGAGGACCTGGGCGCGCGCTTCCCGATGGACGCCGACGCCATCGACCGCCTCGGCCGGCTGGAGCGGCGCGAGGTGGACGGCCTTCTGAAGCAGGTCGAAAACCTGCAGGACATCCTCGGCGGGCGCGTCTTCCGCGGCATCCTGCTGGCGGGCGACGAGGACGTCGCCGGTCTCACCCCGCGCGACGTCGCCAACCGCATGGCGGCGCTGGGCGTGATCGTCGACGCCACGGCGTGGCGGCGGCTCAACGACCTGCGCAACCGCCTCGCCCACGAATATCCGCTCGACCGGGCACGCCAGACCCTCCTCGTCAACGACGCCTTCGCGGCGATCGGACCCCTCCTCGAAATCCTCGCCCGGACGGAGGCGTACGTCCGTACGCGTCTGCCCGAAGTCGCCGCCATACCGACCCCAAGGAACGTGCCATGACCGACCGTACCCCCCGCACCGCCGGCGAGACCTTCGTGGCCGAGTACCAGGCCAACCGCGCGCGGCTGGTGGCCGGCCATGCGTACGATCCCGCGGACGAGCACGACGCGTGCGGCGTCGGCTTCGTCGCGGCCATCGACGGCGCGCCACGCCGGCAGGTGGTGGAGAAGGCGATCGAGGCGCTGAAGGCGGTGTGGCACCGCGGGGCCGTCGACGCCGACGGCAAGACCGGCGACGGCGCCGGCATCCACGTGCAGCTGCCGCAGACGTTCTTCGCCGACTACGTGGCCCAGATCGACCACGCGCGGCCCCGGCACATCCTGGCGGTCGGGCAGGTGTTCCTGCCGCGCGTGTCGCTCGACGCGCAGGAGCGTTCGCGCACCATCGTCGAGAGCGAGATCCTCAACTTCGGCTACTACATCCACGGCTGGCGGCAGGTGCCGGTCGACATCACCGTCTGCGGCGAGAAGGCGAACGCCACCCGGCCGGAGATCGAGCAGATCATCGTCGGCAACATCAAGGGCGTGAGCGAAGAGGAGTTCGAGCGCGACCTCTACGTCATCCGCCGCCGGATCGAGAAGGCCATGCGCGCCGAGGGGATCGGCGACTTCTACATCTGCACGCTGTCGTGCCGGTCGATCATCTACAAGGGCATGTTCCTGGCCGAGCAGCTGGACACCTTCTATCCCGACCTGAAGGATCCGCGCTTCACCAGCGCCTTCGCCATCTATCACCAGCGCTACTCGACCAACACCTTCCCGACCTGGCCGCTGGCCCAGCCGTTCCGCATGCTCGCCCACAACGGCGAGATCAACACGCTCCGTGGCAACGTGAACTGGATGAAGGCCCACGAGACCCGCATGTTCCACGACGCCTTCGGCCCGTGGATCGACGACCTGAAGCCCGTGATCCCGCTGGGCACGTCGGATTCAGGCGCGCTCGACGCGGTGTTCGAGGTTCTGGTGCGCGCGGGCCGCGCGGCCCCCATGGTCAAGACCATGATGATCCCGGAGGCGCTCGGCGGAAACGCCGAGATGCCGGACGAGGTGCGGGCGCTCTATGCCTACGCCAACTCCGTCATGGAGCCGTGGGACGGGCCGGCCGCCATCGCCGCCACCGACGGCCGCTGGATCCTGGGCGGCATGGACAGGAACGGCCTGCGCCCGCTGCGCTACACCATCACCGCGGACGGCCTCGTCGTCGCCGGGTCCGAGACGGGCATGGTGAAGCTCGACGAGACGTCGATCGTGGAGAAGGGCCGCCTCGGCCCGGGCCAGATGCTGGCGATCGACCTCAAGGAGGGGCGGCTCTACAAGGACGGCGAGATCAAGGCCAAGCTCGCCAAGGAGCGGCCCTGGGGCAAGTGGGCGCGGCACATCACCGTGCTCGACGACCTGGTCAAGAAGGCGTCCGCCCGGCACGAGCCCGCCGACCTCGCGAAGGACGACCTGCGCCGCCGCCAGCTCGCCTTCGGGCTCACGCTGGAGGACATGGAGCTGATCCTCCACCCGATGGTGGAGGACGCCAAGGAGGCCGTCGGCTCGATGGGCGACGACAGCCCGCTCGCCGTGCTGTCCGACGGCTATCGCGGCCTGCACCACTTCTTCCGCCAGAACTTCTCCCAGGTCACCAACCCGCCGATCGACAGCCTGCGCGAGCGCCGGGTGATGACGCTGAAGACGCGGCTCGGGAACCTCGGCAACATCCTGGAGGAGGACGAGAGCCAGACCCGCGTCCTCCAGCTGGACAGCCCGGTCCTCACCACCGCCGAATACCGCGCCATGCGGGCCCACATGGGCATCACGGCGAAGGAGATCGACTGCACCTTCGACCCCGCGGCCGGCGACATCGGCCTGCGCGACGCGCTGAAGCGGATCCGCCAGGAGGCCGAGGACGGCGTGCGCGGCGGGGCCGAGCACGTGATCCTGACCGACGAGGCGATGGCTCCGGGCCGTGCGGCCATCCCCATGATCCTGGCGACCGGCGCCGTCCACACGCACCTCATCCGCCAGAACCTGCGGACCTTCACCTCGCTGAACGTGCGCTCGGCCGAATGCCTCGACGTCCAGTACTTCGCGGTGCTCATCGGCGTGGGGGCCACCACGGTCAACGCCTACCTCGCGCAGGAGGCGATCGCCGACCGGCAGCGCCGCGGCCTGTTCGGCGCGCTGTCTCTTGAGGAGTGCATGAAGCGCTTCAAGAAGGCGATCGACGAGGGCCTGCTCAAGATCATGAGCAAGATGGGCATCTCGGTCATCTCCTCCTATCGCGGCGGCTGCAACTTCGAGGCGGTCGGCCTCGGGCGCGCGCTGGTGGCCGAATACTTCCCCGGTGCGGTCAGCCGCATCAGCGGCATCGGCCTCACCGGCCTGCAGAAGCTGGTGGCCGACCAGCATCGCCGGGCGTTCGACGCCGACGTGCTGGCCATGCCGGTCGGCGGCTTCTACCGCTGGCGCCGGGGCGGCGACAGCCACGCCTGGGAGGGCGGGCTGATCCACATGCTCCAGCACGCGGTCTCCACCGACAGCTATTCCGCCTACAAGAAGTACGCGGAGGCCGTCCACAAGCGGGCCCCCATCCAGATCCGCGACCTGCTGGACTTCGCCCCCGGCCGGGCGTCCGTGCCGCTGGAGGAGGTGGAGAGCATCACCGCCATCCGCCGCCGCTTCGTCACGCCCGGCATGTCGCTGGGGGCGCTCGGCCCCGAGGCGCACGGCACGCTGAACGTCGCCATGAACCGCATCGGCGCCAAGTCCGACAGTGGCGAGGGCGGCGAGGACGCGGCGCGCTACAAGCCGGACGCCAACGGCGACAACTGGAACTCCGCCATCAAGCAGGTGGCGTCCGGCCGGTTCGGCGTGACGGCCGAGTACCTGAACCAGTGCCGGGAGATCGAGATCAAGGTGGCCCAGGGGGCCAAGCCCGGCGAGGGCGGCCAGCTTCCGGGCTTCAAGGTGACGGAGATGATCGCGCGCCTGCGGCACGCCACGCCGGGCGTCATGCTGATCAGCCCGCCGCCGCACCACGACATCTATTCGATCGAGGACCTCGCGCAGCTCATCTACGACCTGAAGCAGATCAACCCCGAGGCCAAGGTCTGCGTGAAGCTCGTCTCGCGCTCGGGCATCGGCACCATCGCGGCGGGCGTGGCCAAGGCGAACGCCGACGTGATCCTCATCTCCGGCAATGTCGGCGGCACCGGCGCCTCGCCCCAGACCTCGATCAAGTTCGCCGGCGTCCCGTGGGAGATGGGCCTCAGCGAGGCGAACCAGGTCCTCACCCTCAACCGCCTGCGCCACCGGGTGCTGCTGCGCACCGACGGCGGGCTGAAGACCGGCCGCGACGTGGTGATCGCGGCCATGCTGGGTGCGGAGGAGTTCGGGATCGGCACGGCCAGCCTGATCGCCATGGGCTGCATCATGGTGCGCCAGTGCCATTCCAACACCTGCCCGGTCGGCGTCTGCACCCAGGACCCGGATCTGCGGGCGAAGTTCACCGGCACGCCGGAGAAGGTGGTCAACCTCTTCTCCTTCGTCGCCGAGGAGGTGCGCGAAATCCTCGCCCAACTGGGCTTCCGCCGGCTCGACGACGTGATCGGGCGCTCCGACCTCCTCACCCAGGTGAGCCGCGGCGCGCCGCATCTCGACGACCTCGACCTGAACCCGCTCCTCGTGATCGCCGACCCCGGCGACACCGGGCGCATCTGCACGGTCGAGGGCCGGAACCCGGTTCCGGACACGCTGGACGCCCAGATGATCGAGGACGCGCGGATGCTCTTTGCCGACGGCGAGAAGATGCAGCTGACCTATAACGTCCGGAACGTGCAGCGGGCGATCGGCACGCGGCTCTCCTCCCACATCACGCGCAAGTTCGGGATGACGGGGCTGAAGCCGGGGCACGTCACCGTTCGGCTGCGCGGCTCGTGCGGGCAGTCGCTCGGCGCCTTCGCGGTGCAGGGCCTCAAGCTGGAGGTGTTCGGCGACGCCAACGACTATGTCGGCAAGGGGCTGTCGGGCGGCACCATCGTCGTCCGCCCGATGACGGCCTCCACGCTGGAGGCGCACAAGAACACCATCATCGGCAACACGGTGCTCTACGGCGCCACGGCGGGCCGCCTGTTCGCGGCGGGGCAGGCGGGCGAGCGGTTCGCGGTGCGCAACTCCGGCGCCACGGTGGTGGTGGAGGGCTGCGGCTCGAACGGGTGCGAATACATGACCGGCGGCACGGCGGTCATCCTCGGGGCGGTGGGCGACAACTTCGCCGCCGGCATGACGGGCGGGATGGCCTTCGTCTACGACGAGGAGGACCGCCTGCCCGCGCGCATCAACCCCGAGAGCGTGGTGTGGCAGCGGATCGCGGTCGACCATTGGGAGATGGTGCTGACCGGCCTGATCGAGGCCCACGTGCGCGAGACCCAGAGCCGCTTCGCGGCCCAGCTCCTCAACGACTGGGACCTCGTGAAGGGCCGGTTCTGGCAGGTGGTGCCGAAGGAGATGGTCAACCGCCTGGAGGTGCCGATCACGCCCCCGGCGTCCGTCGCGGCGGAGTGAGGGGGAAGCCCCTCGACCCTGTCCCTCTTCCACGGCGCGGGAGAGGGACAGGGTGAGGGCTTCGACCACTCGATCCATTGAAACAACGAAATGGCTACCTCCCTTATCTAAAATAATCCTCAAGAAATGGCTGTAATCGTGAAGCCACGGTGAGGCGCTAGCTGTGTCATTGCGCCTTTCGCTTCTTTGATGCTTGAGGAAGTTCCGCTTATCTCCGGTGAACACGGCGCTAACGCCGGGTTGCGAATTCAATCGGAGCCGGACAATGAACAAGTATCTTCTCGCGGGCGCCTCGGTGCTCGCGATCCTCGGGGCGGGGTCTGCCGCCAAGGCCCAGTTCACGGTCAGCCTGTCGGGCGATCACCACGTCGATTTCGGCTATACCGAGATCACGTCGAACGTGCCGGAAGACGACCGCAACACGGACTTCATCCAGCGGACCCGGATCAACATCACGGCGACGGCGAAGTCCGACAGCGGCCTCACCTACGGCTCGCGCACCCGGGTCCGCTTCGGCGCGAACCAGGCCGGCACGGGTCTTTCGGATGTCAGCTACGACATCGCGTCGATCTTCATCAACGGCGGTTTCGGTCAGGTCGTCGTCGGCAGCGGCTACGGGCTGTTCTCGAACCTGATCGTCGCCGCGGATGCCTGGGGCACCGGCGGTTCGGACGGCCTGTTCAACAACTTCGTCGGCGGTCCGGCCGGTACCGGCTTCGCGTCGGTGAAGGAGTACACCGGCGGCGACAGTTCCAACAGCCGCGTCTACTACTTCTCGCCGAGCTTCTCGGGCTTCTCGGCCGGCGTCAGCTATACCCCGGTCGTCGGCTCGACCACGAACCGCAACGTCGGCCGCGGGTTCGAGTTCGACAAGAACGCCGCCACGTTCAACGACGTCATCGAACTGGTCGCCCGCTACACCAACCGGTTCGGTGCGGCCGACGTCACCCTCGTCGCCGGCTACCAGTTCGGCGAAGGCCGGCCGGGCACCGGTGCGGGCAACCTCGGTGCGACCGAGGATCTCAATTCCTACTCGTTGCTGGCCCGGGTCGGCTTCGGTCCGTTCGCGGTGTCCGGCCACTACGTCAACAATGGCGAGGCCGGTCTCGCGTCCGCCGCGCCCTTCAAGGAGGACGCGACGTCCTGGGCGCTGTTCGCCCAGTACACCGTCCTTCCGGAGCTGACCATCGGCGCCAGCTATGGCGTCTCCACCAGCGCCGGCAACGCCGCCATCAACGGCGACCACGAGCGGACCGTCATCGCGATCGGCGCGGCCTACATCCTCGCACCGGGCCTGGCGCTGCGTCCGGAGTGGGTGAACTACGACTTCGACAACGGGGAGCCCGGCCAGCGTGACGAGTCCGGGAACATCTGGATTCTCCGCACGCAGATCAATTTCTGAACCGGCGCACAGCACCGCATAGCATCGCGCCCGACGGGGCGCCGGGGGCGGGACGCGAGAAGCGGCCCGGCCTCCGGCGCCCCGTCGCCGTTCCGGCCGGAGGCCACGTCATGCACCGCTCGCAAGGCTGACGGGCCCGGTACGCAGTGTGTCGCATCGGCCACAGTCTCCCATCCCCGTGATGTCGGACGGTTCCATTCGATTGCGATCTAAATTCGATAGGGGTATCCCGACACCCACGGCGTTAGCGCCGATGTCGTGATCACTCTATCGGAGTCTCCGATGAACCGTTATCTCCTCGCGGGCGCCTCGGCTCTCGCTCTCACGGTCGGCGCCTCGGCCGCCAATGCCCAGTTCACCGTCACCCTCGGTGGCGACCTCACCGTCGACTTCGGCTACACCTCGCTGGATTCCGCCAAGAACGCCGCGGGCCAGAACATCGTCGAGGACAGCCGGAACACGGACTTCACGCAGCGTGCGCGCATCACCGTCACCGCGACGCAGAAGACCGACAGCGGCCTGACCTACGGCGTGCAGAACCGTCTGCGCTACGGCGCGACGCGCGCCGGCGCTGCGAACGGCCCGGTGGCCGGCACCTCGGCCGACGTCGATTTCGATCGTTCGTTCATCTTCGTGAACGGCGGGTTCGGCCAGATCGTCCTCGGCCAGAACTTCGGCTTCTTCGAGAACTCGAACCTGCGCGCCGACGCGTGGGGCACGGGCGGTGCGGACGGCATCTTCCCGAACTTCGTGGGCGGCCAGCAGCGCGGCACCGGCGCGAACGCCATGTTCATGTCGGGCAACACCGCCTTCGCCACGCTCCCGAACAGCGACACCAACCCGAGCCGCGTCTACTACGTCACCCCGGATTTCTCGGGCTTCAAGGCGAGCGTCGGCTACGCCCCGACGATCGGCGCCGGTGACAAGGGTCGTGCCGCCCAGCTCGACCAGAACGCCGCCACCTTCAACGACGTGATCGAGCTCGGCGTCAACTACGGTGCGGCCCTCGGCGCCGTCCGTGTCGACCTGAACCTCGGCTACGTGTTCGGCAGCGGCCGTCCGGGTGCCACCACCGCGGCGAACGCGGCTGGCCTCGTCGGCGCGACCGAGGACCTCGCGGCCTACGCCGCCTCGCTCCGCCTCGGCTTCGGCGCGGCGCAGGTGTCGGTCCACTACGTCAACGCCGGCGAGTCGGGCCAGACGAAGGCCGACACCCGCAAGGGCGACGCCTACAGCTACATGGTGTACGGCCAGTACACCGTGCTGCCCGAGCTGACGATCGGCGCGAACTGGGGCCGTTACACGGGCCCGGGCTCGACCACGCTCGCCGGCGATCACGAGACGACGGCTTGGGGCCTCGGCGCCGCCTACACGGTGGCTCCCGGTCTGACGCTGCGTCCGGAGTACGTGAACTA
>CANGXM010000065.1 GCA_947457845.1 Rhodospirillales bacterium
CAGCCCCAGGCCGCACCGCGCGCGACGGTCGAGGGCGGGCCGTCGACGGCCGCGGCACCCCCCGCCGCCGCCAATGCGGGCCTGTCGGTCGAGCGGCTGCTCGGCTGGACCGGCATCGCCGGGCTCGGGGTCTTCGTCGCGGCCTTCGGGGGCGTCTGGTGGACGAGCGGGCGGCGACAGCCTGGGCGCTACGCGGGCCTCAGCGCGGCGGGCGAATTAGCCGGCCGCCGCGCGCCGTCGATCGGCCACCCCACGTCCGGTCTCGCGACCGCACCCCGGACGGGCATGACCGCGTTCGCCCGCCGCTGAAGGGCCGGAACGGCGCCGTCGCGGTCCCCCCCCGCGCTGTCCGGCGCACTTGACGACCCTACCCCGGTCGGGTCCATTTCGCTGGCGTCGTGGATTTGTGCAGGGCCCGCCCGGATGTTCGAGAAGATCCTGATCGCCAACCGTGGCGAGATCGCCTGCCGCGTGATCAAGACCGCGCGGCGCATGGGCATCCGGACGGTCGCGGTGCATTCCGAGGCCGACGCCGGCGCGCTGCACGTCGAGATGGCGGACGAGGCGGTCGCCATCGGCCCCGCGCCCTCGGCGCAGAGCTATCTGGTCATGGACCGGATCGTCGAGGCCTGCCGGGCCACCGGCGCGCAGGCGGTCCACCCGGGCTACGGCTTCCTGTCGGAGAAGGAGGCGTTCCCGCGGGCGCTGGCCGCCGCGGGCGTGACCTTCATCGGCCCCGGACCCGACGCCATCGCCGCCATGGGCGACAAGATCGAATCGAAGAAGCTGGCCAGGGCCGCGGGCGTCAGCACCGTCCCCGGCTACCTGGGCGACATCGCCACCGAGGAGGAGGCGATCCGGATCGCGCGCGAGATCGGCTATCCGGTGATGATCAAGGCGTCGGCGGGCGGCGGCGGCAAGGGCATGCGCATCGCCCGCGACGACCAGGAGACGCGCGACGGCCTGCGCTCGGCCCGCAACGAGGCCCGGTCGAGCTTCGGCGACGAGCGCGTCTTCATCGAGAAGTACGTGACGCAGCCGCGCCACATCGAGATCCAGGTCCTGGCCGACACGCACGGGAACGCCGTCTATCTCGGCGAACGCGAGTGCTCGATCCAGCGCCGGCACCAGAAGGTGATCGAGGAGGCCCCCTCCCCCTTCCTCGACGAGGCGACCCGTCGCGCCATGGGCGAGCAGGCGGTGCAACTGGCCAAGGCGGTCGGCTATTCGTCGGCCGGCACGGTCGAGTTCATCGTCGACGCCGCCCGCAACTTCTACTTCCTCGAGATGAACACCCGGCTGCAGGTGGAGCATCCGGTGACCGAACTCGTCACCGGGCTCGACCTCGTGGAGCTGATGATCCGCATCGCCGCGGGCGAGCGGCTGCCGTTCCGGCAGGAGGACGTGCGCCTGTGCGGCTGGGCGATCGAGGCGCGGGTCTACGCCGAGGATCCGAAGCGCAACTTCCTGCCGTCGATCGGCCGGCTGACGCGCTATCGCCCCCCGGCGCACGATCCGGCCGTCCGGATCGACACCGCCGTCGCGGAGGGCGGCGAGATCAGCATGTACTACGACCCGATGATCGCGAAGCTGATCACCGCCGGCCCCGACCGCGCGACGGCGACGAAGGCGATGCTCCGCGCGCTCGACGCCTTCCAGATCCGCGGCGTTGAGCACAACATCCCCTTCCTCGCGGCGCTGATGGCGCACCCGCGCTTCGCCGAGGGCCGGCTGACGACCAACTTCATCGCGGAGGAGTTCCCGGACGGCTTCCGCAGCCGGGACCTGGACGCCGACGGGGTGCGGGCGCTCGTCGCCGTCGCCGCGGCGATGCAGGCCCGGCGCGAGGACCAGGCGCGGACCCTCTCCGGCCAGATGCCGGGACAGGGGCGGCGGCCGCGGACCGACTGGGTCGTCCGCATCGACCGGACGAACCATCCCGTCAGGGTGAC
This sequence comes from Rhodospirillales bacterium, assembly GCA_947457845.1. Lineage (GTDB taxonomy): Bacteria > Pseudomonadota > Alphaproteobacteria > Azospirillales > Azospirillaceae > CANGXM01. The sequence continues at coordinate 1,953 of CANGXM010000065.1, forward strand.
GGCCACCGACGGCGGGGCGGACGTCGTGGTTGACGGGCGGACGATCGCCGTCCGCAGCGTGTGGGCGCCCGGCGATACGCTCTGGACGGGGACGGTCGCGGGCGAAACGGTCGCGGTCCAGATCGATCCGGCGGGGATCGGCTGCCGACTGATCCACGGCGGCACGGTGATCGAGGCCGCGGTGCTGGAGCCGCGGGCGGCGACGCTCGCCGACCTCATGCCCGTCAAGGTGCCGCCGGATCTCTCCCGCTTCCTGCTGTCGCCGATGCCCGGCCTCCTCGTCTCGGTGGCGGTGAAGCCGGGCGACGAGGTGAAGGCCGGCCAGGAACTGGCGGTCGTCGAGGCGATGAAGATGGAGAACATCCTGCGCGCCGACGCCGACGCGGTGGTCGCCAAGGTCCACGCGGCGGCGGGCGACAGTCTCGCCGTCGACCAGCCGATCGTCGAGTTCGCCTGAGGGACGCGCCTTGGCCGGCGATCCCGTCCGCGCGCCCGGCGTCCGCAAGGCGGTCCGCGCCACGGTGCTTGGCCGCGTGCAGGGCGTCGGCTACCGGGACTGGACGGTGGCGGAGGCGGCGGCCCGCGGTCTCGAGGGGTGGGTGCGCAACCGGCCGGACGGGACCGTGGAGGCGGTGTTCGCCGGGCCGGGACCGGCGGTCGACGCGATGATCGCCGCCTGCCGGGTCGGTCCCGCCGCCGCCCGCGTGGACCGCGTCGACCTCGACCCCGCGCCCGATCCGCCGTCGGGGCCGTTCCGGCGGCTTGCGACGGCGTGACACTGTCGCTCGGGCCGTCGGCGCATTACCTCTAGCTCCATGACCGACTCCGCCGACCTGCGACGCCAGCTGCTGGCCCTGATCGGGGCGATGCGCAAGCGCGTCGATCCGACGACGCTGGAGGTCGCCGGCCGGTTCGCGGAGGCGGCGCAGGCCGAACGCCAGGGCCTCGTGCTCTACGATCGCGACCAGGCCCAGCAGGCGGTGAAGCTGTTCCTCGACACCCGCCGCGGCGACGTCCGGTTCCGGACGAAGCTGGCCGAAGCGCTGAAGCGGCCACCGACGGACGACTGACGGCGCCGCCTAGACGCCGATGAAGGTTCCTTCGGCCGGCAGCGCGTCCTGGACCGCGCGCTGGAGCGACGGCGGATCGACGCCGGGGTTCAGCAGCGCCATGATCTGCAGCGCGATCGAACGCAGCCGCGGCAACGCCACGATGAACTCCGCCTCCCGCGCGCGGGCGCCGTCGATGAAGGTTCGCAGCCCGGCGACGAGGTCGGCCGTCGCCGCGCGGCGGTCCGGCGCCATCAGCCGCAGCAGGTCCTCGAGCAGCGGCGGCACCCGGCGAAGCGCGTCGAAGTTGAGGGCGATGCGGCCCGGCAGCTTCGCCATCTCCAGGTTCAGCGCGATCTCGAACGCGTCCCGCCGGATCCGCTCCTCCATGACCAGTACCCGGGCGCGGTCGATCTCGCCCGGGATGTCGACGCCGCGCCAGCGTCCGCTGGCCTTCAGGCGGAGCGTGTTCGGAACCTCGAACGGCTTGGCCCCGGTGGCGCCGAACCCGGCGAGCCTGCCGATATCTGGCCCGATGTAGGTCCCGGTGACCTGGAACGGCCGCCGCATGGCGATGAACTGCTGGATACGCGCCGTCATCTGATTGTTCGACAGCGGCTTGGCCAGCAGACCGTCCGCCCCGCTACGGACGGCGCCCTTCGCCACCGGATCGGTCGCGGCGAATGTGGTGACCATGGTGACGGCGAAGGGGTTGCGCATGATCTGGCTGCTGCGCATCCGTCGCACGATGTCGAATCCGGCGTCGTTGCCATCGCTGGCATCCACCAGGACCATGTCCGCCAGAAGGCCCTCGACCTTCTCGACCTCCTCGGGCGTCGCCCCGACCGCCGTGATGTTCGTGATCCCGATCGAACCGAGCAGGTTGCGCAGGACCGAGCGCGCGCCCCGCTCGGGCTCCACGATCACCGCCTCCACGGCGGACAGGTCGATCTTACCCTGCACGGCCACCACCGACACCACCCTTCGCAGTCGTACACAGCAATTGTGCCATTCCTGATTGAATCCGGACCAGAAGATTTTCGCGACGCGGCACCGGAGGGCTCGACCGCTGCGGGCTTTCGCCCGTCCGGCGTTCCGCTAAGATCGCGGCGCCCCGAGGAAGGTTCGCAGAAGACATGACCGACACGCTCAAGGACGCCGCGTTGGAGTACCACCGGTCCCCGACGCCTGGGAAGATCGCGGTGATGCCGACGAAACCTCTGGCGAACCAGCGCGATCTGGCTCTCGCCTATTCGCCGGGCGTCGCCTTCGCGTGCGAGGCCATCGTCGAGGATCCGGGGCAGGCGAGCACGCTCACCGCCCGGGGCAACCTCGTCGCCGTGATCACGAACGGCACGGCGGTGCTGGGGCTCGGCGCCATCGGCCCGCTGGCCGCCAAGCCGGTGATGGAGGGCAAGGGCGTCCTGTTCAAGAAGTTCGCGGGAATCGACGTCTTCGACATCGAGATCGACGAGACCGATCCGGCGCGCCTCGTGGAGGTGATCGCCGCGCTCGAACCGACCTTCGGCGGCATCAACCTCGAGGACATCAAGGCGCCGGAGTGCTTCGAGGTCGAGGAGAAGCTCCGGGCGCGGATGAAGATCCCGGTCTTCCACGACGACCAGCACGGCACCGCGATCATCGTCGCGGCGGCCATCCTCAACGGCCTTCGGGTCGTCGGCAAGTCGATGGCGGATGTGAAGCTCGTCACCTCCGGCGCCGGGGCCGCGGCGATCGCGTGCCTCGACCTGCTGGTCGAGCTGGGCGTCCGGCGGCAGAACATCTGGGTGACGGACCTCGCGGGCGTCGTCTACGAGGGCCGCAACGAGCTGATGGATCCGCGCAAGGAGCGCTACGCCCAGCCGACGTCGGCGCGCACGCTGGCCGAGGTGATCACGGGGGCCGACATCTTCCTCGGCCTCTCCGCGCCCCGCGTGCTCACCGCCGAGCACTGCCGGGCGATGGCGGCCCGGCCGCTGATCCTGGCGCTGGCCAACCCCACGCCGGAGATCATGCCCGAGGAGGCGAAGGCCGCCCGCCCCGACGCGGTGATCGCCACCGGCCGTTCGGACTATCCGAACCAGGTCAACAACGTGCTGTGCTTCCCCTTCATCTTCCGCGGTGCGCTCGACGTGGGCGCGACCGTCATCAACGAGGCGATGAAGGTGGCCGCCGTGAAGGCCATCGCTGACCTGGCGATGGCGGAGCAGTCGGACGTGGTCGCGACGGCGTACGGCGACCAGAGCCTGCGCTTCGGGGCGGAGTTCATCATCCCCAAGCCGTTCGATCCGCGTCTGATCCTGTCGATCGCCCCGGCGGTGGCGCAGGCGGCGATGGACAGCGGCGTCGCCACGCGTCCCATCGCGGACATGGACGCCTACCGCCAGCAGCTGACCCAGTATGTCTACCGCTCCGGCCTCGTGATGCGGCCCGTCTTCATCCGCGCCAAGGAGGACCCCAAGCGGGTCGCCTACGCCGAGGGGGAGGAGGAGCGCGTTCTCCGGGCCGTCCAGACGGTGCTGGACGACGGGCTGGCGAAACCGATCCTGATCGGGCGCCGGGACGTGGTCGCGAGGCGGATCGAGCGGCTCGGCCTTCGGTTCCGGATCGGCGAGGAGGTGGACCTGGTCGATCCCCAGAGCGACCCCCGCTACAACGACTACTGGACGCTCTACCACGGGCTCATGGGCCGCAAGGGCGTGTCGCCCGACCAGGCCCGCACGACGGTGCGCACCAACACCACCGTCATCGGGGCGCTGATGGTGCGGCGCGGCGAGGCCGACGCCCTGATCTGCGGGACGGTCGGCCGGTACAACTGGCACCTCGCCAACATCGAGGGCGTGATCGGGACGAGCCCGGGTATCACCCATCCGGCCGCGCTGAGCGCGCTGGTGACCGAACGCGGGACCATCTTCGTCTGCGACACCTACGTGAACGCCGATCCCTCGGTGGAGGAGATCGCGGACATGACGATGATGGCCGCCGCCGCCGTGCGCCGCCTCGGGCTGACGCCGAAGGTGGCGCTCCTCTCCCACTCCAACTTCGGGACCCACGACACCGCCTCGGCGCTGAAGATGCGGGCGGCGCTGGCGGCGATCACCCGGCGGGACCCCGACCTCGAGATCGACGGCGAGATGCACGCCGACAGCGCGATCTCGCCCGAGATCCGGGCGCGGCTCCTGCCCGAATCGCGCCTCACGGGCACCGCGAACCTGCTGATCATGCCGAACCTCGACGCCGCCAACATCGCCTTCAACCTCGTGAAGGTGCTGGGGGACGGGCAGCGGATCGGGCCGATGCTGCTGGGCACCGCGCTGCCGGCGCACATCCTGACGCCGTCGGTCACCGCCCGCGGCATCTTCAACATGACCGCGATCGCGGTCGTGGACGCGCAGACCGCGATCGCCGAGGGCGGCGGAGCCTGAGCGCCGCCGCCGGCCTCCCCTTGCCAGCCGCGGGGGGCCGCGCCAAGTTGCCGGCACGCCGCGGAGCGGCCGACGAGGGGAGACCGACGAGATGACGCACGCGATCCGGATCCACGCGCCCGGCGGGGCCGACGCCCTGCGCTACGAAGCGGTGGACCTGCCGGCACCCGGGCCGGGCCAGGCGACGGTGCGCCACACCGCGATCGGCGTGAACTTCATCGACGTGTACCAGCGCTCGGGCCTCTACGGCATTCCCGCGCCCTTCAGCCTCGGCATGGAAGGCGCAGGCGTGGTCGAGGCGGTCGGTCCGGACGTCGTCCACGTGAAACCGGGCGACCGGATCGCCTACACGGGCTCGCCGCCCGGAAGCTATTCGACCGCCCGCACGCTTCCTGCCGGCATCCTCGTCCGCCTGCCGGACGGCATCGACGACGACGTCGCGGCCTCGATCATGCTGAAGGGCATGACGAGCTGGTACCTCCTGAAGCGCACGCACGTCGCCAGGGCCGGCGAGGCGATCCTCGTCCACGCGGCGGCGGGCGGCGTGGGGCAGATCCTGTGCCAGTGGGCCGCCCACATCGGCTGCACCGTCATCGGCACGGTCGGTTCCGACGAGAAGGCGGCGATCGCGCGCGCTTGCGGCTGCCATCACCCGATCGTCTACACCCGCGAGGACTTCGTGGCCCGCGTGAAGGAGATCACCGGGGGCACGGGCGTGTCCGTCGCCTACGACAGCGTGGGCAAGGACACGTTCCAGGGCTCGTTCGACTGCCTGCGCAACACGGGCCACCTGATCAGCTTCGGCCAGTCGTCCGGCCCGCCGCCCGCGATCGAGACCAAGTGGCTGGCACAGAAGTCCGCGAGCCTGACCCGCCCGACCCTGTTCCACTACATCGCCCTGCGGGCGGACCTCGAGACGGCGGCGGCCGAACTGTTCGAGATGGTGACGACGGGCATCGTCAAGATCGCCCCGCCGGCGGTCTATCCGCTGGCCGACGCCGCCCGGGCGCACCGGGACCTCGAAGGCCGCCGGACCACGGGCTCGATCGTCCTGCGGCCCTGAGCGGCGTCAGTTGAGCCGGCTGAGGACCATCGCCTCGAGCCGGCTCACCCGGACATAGAGGCGGTGGCTGCGGTCGAGCAGCGAACGGAGCCCCGCCGGCAGGTCCATGTTGTCCTGCCCGGCGATGTCGAGACAGGTGGACGGCGCGGACAGGGCGAACCGGTCCGAAACGGCCTCCCGCTCGGTGATCTCGCCTGCCTGGACGGCCTTCTGGGCGAGGAGCCACGCCATCACCTGGGTGAGGCGGCTCGTCACGCGCATGCTCTCGCAGCAGGCGACCAGCCGGACGTCCGGACCGAGCCCGACGCCGTCGGCCGCTTCCCGATGGGCGAGGTAGTTCCGGGCCTCGACGAGAAGCACCATCGTGTCGTCGAACGTGCGTTCGACATAGGGCGCGCGGCGGGCGGAACCCGTCGCAAGATCGCCGCCCCAAATATCGCCGCGCCGGTCCATGGACGAAGAGTACCAGCGCCGTCGGACCGGCCAAGGACGAAAAAGGGACCTGTCGCCACCCCCCTGAAGCCGCGGGGTTACCCCCTTGAAGCCGGATCGGCCGTCCCCAAGTTCAGGATGTCGCCGGTGCCCAGATGGGGCCGGGGACATTCGCAACGGGAACCGCCGACCGGCGCGGTGGCGGTTCCGGAACACGTATCGCTCGAAGGAGGGTATGTCATGCGCACGTTCGACCTCTCGCCGCTGTTCCGTTCCACGGTCGGCTTCGACCGGATGACCCGGCTCATGGAGTCGGCCCTGAACGCGGACGACGCGGCCGTCAGTTATCCGCCGTACAACATCGAGAAGACGGGCGACGACGACTACCGCATCATCATGGCGGTGGCCGGCTTCGCGCCCGAGGACATCGACGTGACCCAGAAGGAGCAGGTGCTCCTCGTCGCGGGCCGGCAATCCAAGGACGGCGACCAGCGCCAGTACCTGCACCGCGGCATCGCGGGCCGCGCATTCGAGCGGCGCTTCCAGCTGGCCGACCACATCAAGGTGACCGGCGCCTCGCTGGTGAACGGTCTGCTGCACGTGGAGCTGAAGCGCGAGGTGCCCGAGGCGGCGAAGCCCCGGTCCATCCGGATCACGAACGCCACCGCACCCGCCGCGCTGGAGCAGCAGGCCGCCTGACCGGCCTCTCCGTCCGACGGACGACGGACCCCGCCGCGCCCCTCGCGCGGCGGGGTCTTTCGCGTCAGCCCTTCGCGTAGCCGACATCCTTCAGCGCGTCCGCGATCTCCGCCAGGATGGCGGGGTCGTCGATCGTGGGCGGCACCTTGTATTCGCCGCCGTCGGCGATCTTCACCATCGTGCCGCGCAGGATCTTGCCCGACCGGGTCTTGGGCAGGCGGTCGACGACCACGGCCGTCTTGAAGGCGGCCACGGGCCCGATCCGGTCGCGCACGAGGGCCACCAGTTCCTTCACGATCTCCGCGTTCGGCTTCGTCACCCCGGCCTTCAGCACGACGAGGCCGAGCGGGAGCTGGCCCTTCAGCGGGTCGTGGACGCCGATCACCGCGCATTCCGCCACGTCGCGGTGGGACGCCAGCACCTCCTCCATCCCGCCGGTCGAGAGCCGGTGGCCGGCGACGTTGATGATGTCGTCGGTGCGGGCCATGACGTGAACGTAGCCGTCGTCGTCGACGAAGCCGGCGTCCGCGGTCTTGTAGTGGCCGGGAAAGTCGGCGAGGTAGCTGTCGACGTAGCGCTGGTCGGCGTTCCACAGGGTCGGGAGCGCGCCTGGCGGCAGGGGGAGCTTCGCCACCAGCGCCCCGATGTCGCCGCGTCGCACCTCCTGCCCCTCGGCGTCCAGCACGCGCAGGTCCCAGCCGGGCATCGGCTTGGTGCAGGAGCCCGGCTTGATCGGGAAGAGCTGGGTCCCGACCGGGTTGGCGCAGATCGGCCAGCCGGTCTCGGTCTGCCACCAGTGGTCGATGACCGGGACCTTGAGATGGTGCCCGGCCCACTCCACCGTGTCCGGGTCGGCCCGCTCGCCGGCCAGGAACAGGGTCCGGAACCGGGGGATCGGATAGCCCGCGAGCAGCTTCGCGTCCGGATCCTCCCGCTTGACGGCCCTGAGCGCCGTGGGGGCCGTGAACAGCGCGACGGCCTTGTGCTGGGCGATCACCCGCCAGAAGGCACCCGCGTCGGGCGTTCCGACCGGCTTGCCCTCGTAGAGGATGGTGGTCGAGCCGTTCAGCAGCGGCGCGTAAACGATGTAGGAATGCCCGACCACCCAGCCCACGTCGGACGCCGTCCACCAGACGTCGCCGGGCTTGATCCCGTAGAGGTTCGGCATCGACCAGGCGAGCGCCACGGCGTGGCCGCCGTTGTCGCGCACGACGCCCTTCGGCTGCCCGGTCGTGCCGGACGTGTAGAGGATGTAGAGCGGATCGGTCGCCAGCACGGGCACCGGGTCGGCGGGTGCGGCGGCGTCCACCGCCTCGTCCCAGTCGTGGTCGCGCCCGGGCTGGAGGTCCGCCTTCGCCATCGGCCGCTGGAGCACCACGCAGGCGCGCGGCTTGTGGGTGGCGAGGCGGATGGCCTCGTCAAGCATCGGCTTGTAGGCGACCACCCGCCCCGGCTCGATCCCGCAGGAGGCGCAGAGGATCGCGACGGGCTTGGCGTCGTCGATGCGGGTCGCCAGTTCCGCCGGGGCGAAGCCGCCGAACACGACCGAGTGGACGGCGCCGATGCGCGCGCAGGCCAGCATCGCCATCGCCGCCTCGGGCACCATGGGCATGTAGACGACGACACGGTCGCCCGACTTCACGCCGAGGGCGACGAGCATCCCCGCGACCTTCGCCACGCGGTCGCGCAGCTCGCGGTAGGTGTAGGTGCGGATCGTGCCGGTGACCGGGCTGTCGTAGATCAGGGCGGGCTGGTCCGCGCGCCCGCCGTCGACGTGGCGGTCGAGGGCGTTCCAGCAGGTGTTGAGCCGGGCGCCGGGGAACCAGCGGAAGAAGTGCGGCTTGGGTTCGTCGACGACGCGGTCCCAGCGCCGCTCCCACCCGATCGCCTCCGCGGCCTGGGCCCAGAAGGCCCCGGGGTCGCGCGCCCATCCCTCGTAGATCCGATCGTACTGCCCGGCCGTCATGGATCCCGCCCTCTCGTTGTCCGGCATGGTTCGGAGGACGAAAGCACGCCGTCCGCGCGGCCGCAAATGACCTGTCGCAACCCGGGCCACCCGTCGCGCCCTCCGGTCCCCTTGCCGCCGTCGCTCGGCGGAGGGGGGTACGACCGACGCGCGCGTGCGGGGGTCCCCTGACGAAAACTAAGGTCTGGCCACCCTGTTCCGACGATGGACGCCGTCATGCCCGACGCGAGCATCCTGATCCCGACGTTCCGCCGACCCGCGCTGCTGACGTCGGCGCTTCGCTCCGCGCTCGGCCAGCGGGGGATCGCGCCCTCCGACTACGAGGTGGTGGTCGTCGACAACTGTCCCGACCATTCCGCGCGCACGACGGTGGCGCGCTTCCAGGCGGAGGCGGGTTCCCGGCTCCGCCTCGTCCACGAACCGCGCCCCGGCATCTCACACGCGCGCAACACCGCCGTCCAGGTGAGCCGGGGCCGTCTGCTGGCCTTCCTCGACGACGACGAGATCGCGGCTCCCGGCTGGCTTGCGGCGATGGTCGCCACCCAGCGCGCGACGGGGGCCGACGCGGTGTTCGGCCCGATCCAGGCGCTGGTCCCGCCCGACGTCGGCGACCGGGGGTTCTTCCTGTCCTTCTTCTCCCGCGACTGGCGGCTCGACGACGGGGTCGACGTGACAGACCGCGCCGCCGGTCTCGGCACCAACAACTCCGCCTTCCTGCGCGACACCTGCTTTCCGCCGGGCGTTCCGTTCGCGACCGACCTCGGCACCGTGGGGGGTGAGGACAGCCTCTTCCTGCGCACGCTCGTCCGGACGGGCCGGCGTTTCGCCTGGTCGGCGGACGCGGCCGTGGCCGAGGTGGTCCCGGCCGACCGGGCCGACCACGCCTACGTGCGCCGGCGGCGGTTCCGCAGCGGACAGATCCGGACCCTGGTGGCGGCGCGCACGGACGGCACGCTGCGCGCGCTCGGCTGGATGGGGGTCGGGATGGCGCAGACGATGCTCTGGGGGGCCGCCACCGCCCTCCTCCTTCCCGTCCATCGGACGGGTGCGGCCCGGGCGGCGACCCGGGCCGCGGGCGGTCTCGGCAAGGTCCTTTGGGCGCGCACCTTCCTGTTCCCCATGTACGGCGCGGCCGCCACGCGCTCCGCATGATCTCCCGTGCCCTGCTGCGGGACAGCGGCCTCGCGCTCGTCTTCAACGTCGCCGCCGTGGCCCTGTCGACGCTCGCCGCCGTCTTCCTCGCGCGCACCATGCCGCTGGCGGAGTTCGGCGCCTACGTGTTCGTCCAGGCCGCCGCCCACGTCGTGATGGTCGTGGCCACGCTCGGGCTTCCGCTCGCCGCGAACCGGATCGTCCCGGACCTGACGACACGGGGCCGGGCCGACGCGGTGAGGGGCTACGTGGTCGTCGGCCTCGCCGTGGTCACGCTCGTGCCCCTCGCCGCGGCACTCGCGGTCGAGCTTGCGGCCGCACGGTGGATGCCCGCCGCCTACGTCGGCCCGACGACGGGGTTCGTCTTCGTCGCCGCCGTCATGTCGGCGGCATGGCAGCGCTTCGTCCTCGACGCCCTGCGGGGCGCCGGCCGCCCCGTGGCCGCGACCTTCCTCGACGGCCCACTCCAGCGTGGCCTTTGGGTGCTGCTCGTGGTCGGTCTCCGGGCCGGCGGTGCCGACCTCGACGCGGCGACGGTCGTCCTCGCCTATGCGGCCTCCGCCGTCATCGTCACGGCGGTCGGGGCGGCGATGCTCGCCCGGCGGATCGCCCTCCCCGGCCCGGTCCGCGTCGGGAGGGAGGATCTGGGCCACTGGCTGGAGACCGCGCGCCACATGATGGCGACGCCGGTCTTCTATCTCGTGCTCTCCGAGGCCGACGCCCTGATACTCGGCCTCCTGGCCTCGCCGGAGGCGGTCGGCCTCTACAACGTCGCGCGGCGGATCGCGGAGCTGCTGAAATTCTTCTACACGGCCGCGAACGGCGTCTCGATGCCACGCTTCGCCAGGTCCCACAGCGAGGGCCGGCCGGACAGGCTCCAGCGGGCCGTCACTGCGGCGGCCGTGCTCTCCCTCGTGCCGTCGCTCGTCCTGTTCGCGATCATCGCGGCCTTCGGGCACCACCTCCTCGCCCTGTTCGGGGCGCGGTTCGTGGATGCCTATCCCCTCCTCCTCCTCGTCTCGGCGATCAAGATGGCGGACCCGCTGCTCGGCCCCGTGACGGAAGTGATGCTGATGGCGGGGCTGCATGCGCGCACGACGCGGGTCAACATCGTCTTCGGCGCGGTCGCGATCCTGTCGAACCTCGCGCTGATCCCGCCGTTCGGCGTCCATGGCGCCGCGCTCGCGACGGGGCTCACCTTCATCGGCTGGAAGACGACGCTCTATCTGATCCTGCGCCGGGCCCGCGGGCCGGAGACCTGCCTCGTCGTGACCTGCGGCCGCAGCCTGTTCCGCGCCGCCGCCTGACGGCGGCCGCCGGCCGGCTGTGGCTGCGGCTGCGGATGCGGATGCGGATGCGGATGCGGGCGGAGGCTACTGCTCCAGCGACCAGCGGATCCGTTCGGCGAGGACGTCCAGCGTGTAGCGGTGGCGCACCGTGGCGAGCGCCGCCTCGCCCATCCGGCGCCGGGCCTCCGCGTCGTCGAGCAGGCAGGTGATGGCGGCGGCGAAGGCATCCTGCCCGTCGGCGATCACCACGTCCCGGCCGGGCACCAGCCCCATCCCCTCCGCCCCCACGGGCGAGGTGACGATGGCCCGTCCCAGCGCCATCGCCTCCAGCAGCTTGAACTTGGTGCCCGATCCCTCGTCCAGCGGGGCCACGAAGAGGCTGGCGGCGGCCACCGGGTCGCGCGTGTCGGGCACGAAGCCCGTGATGCGGATCTGCGGCTGCCCCTCGGCCGCCGAGCGCATGGCCGGCGTCGGCCGTGCGCCGACGAGGACGAGTTCGTGCGCCGTTCCCGCCGCGGCGAGCCGGCGCGAGAGCGCGATGAGGTTCAGCGCGCCCGTCTCGTTCGGCCGATAGCCGTAGCCGCCGCTGAAGACGATCGAGCGCGGGCGTTCGGGCCGCACGAAGCCGTCGTAGGCCGCCATGTCCACCACGTTGGGGACGACGTGGACGCGCTCCTCGCCGACGCGCGCGCCGAAGAAGGCGCGGTCCTCGTCCGAACAGGCCCAGATCTTGGACGCCCCCTCGATCCCCCGCTCCAGCTGGAGCATGTTGGCCCAGGTGAACGCCGCCTTGAGCCGGGCAAGGCCGCCGCTCGAGCGCATGATGCGGGCGTAGAGGCGCGATTCGACGTTCTGGTTGTCGAGGATGACCTGCCCCGCATGGGGACGCACCCGCCCGATCAGACGGGAGAGCCACGTCTCCGCCAGGATCACGACGTCCGGCCGCACGCTGCGGACCGTCTCCTCGATGTCGGCGAGGCGGGCCGGCGACAGCGCCTTGGCCATCCAGGCGCTCTCCCCGCGGACGGCGGCCATGACCTGGCGCGCGGCCTTCGCGACCGGCCGTTCGATGCGCGCCGGATAGAAGCGCGCCGGCCATTCGGCCGCGGTCGCGGCACGGACCGCGGGAGGCGGGCGGCAGCCCAGAACGAGCAGGTCGACGGGCCCCAGCGTCCGGAGCACACGCAGCTGAGCCGACAGCCGGCGCGCGTGCCCCGAGTGTTCGGGCAGCGGGGCCTGGGACGTGACGTAGACGGTGCGCATGGATCCCGCCGCCTCAAGCCCGAGGGGTCGCGTACTGGTAGAGGCCGTAGCCGCCGTCCTGATAGCCGTAGCGGGCGTGCCGGGCCATGTCGACGCGGCCGAGGACGAAGCCGTCGATGGGCGCCCCGCTCTTGCGGAGCGCAGCCAGCGCGTTGAGCACGGCCGAGGCCGGCGTCCGCTCCCAGCGCACCACGAAGAGCGTCGCATCGGCGAGCCTCGCCAGCGCCAGCGGGTCGGACGTCGCCAGGACGGGTGCGCCGTCGATCACCACCACATCGTAGCGCTGGCGGGCCGCGGCGACGAAGCGGTGAAGCTCCGGCGCGCGGAAGAGCGCCCCCGGATCGCGGACGGGCCCGGTCGGGACGAGGTAGTCGAGGCTACCGGACCGCGACCGCGCGAGCGTGAAGGCATGGGCGACGGCCCCGGCCTCGATGGCGAGGTCGACGCGCACGCCCGTGTCCTCGCGCACGAGGGGTTCGACCGACGGCTTGCGGCAGTCGAGGTCGATCAGCAGCGTGCGCCGGCCGCAGCCCGCCATCGTCCGCGCCAGCGCGACCGACGTGAAGGTCTTGCCCTCCGCCGGCACGGAGGAGGTGACCAGCACCACCTGTCGCCGCCCGAGACGCTGCGGCGCCAGCAGGAGGTGCCAGATGCCGTGCAGCGCGTCCGACAACGCGGGATCGCCGCTTCCGCAGCCGGCGAGGAAGTCGCGGCGCCGACGGGACCGCAGTTCGGGCACGAGCCCGAGCGCGGGCACGCCCGCCCGACGTTCGAGGACGCGGGGATCGCTGATGCCGGCCCGGGTCCAGTGGACGAGCAGCGCCAGCGCGACGCCGAGCCCGATCGAGCCGATCGTGCCGGCGGCGGCGATCATCGCCCGCCCCGACGACCCCTCGGTCGGGACCGAGGCCGGCGTGATCGGGCGGATGTCGGCGCCCTGCTGGCGCTCGCGCGCGGACATCGCGCGGTACTCGACCATAAAGTCGTTGTGCATTCTGCGGTTCGCGTCGGCGACCTGCGTCAGGTTGGCGAGCCGGGCCATGGCGTCCGACTGGCCGGTCTGCGATTCGAGGAGCCCGCGCAACCGTTCCCGCACGGTGGCCTCCTGGGAGACGAGGCCCTGGAGCGTGCGGGCCGAGGCGGCGGCGATGGCGTCGACCTCACGGCGCAGGCGCGCCATCAGGTTCTCCCGCCGCGCCTGGAGGTCGCGCATCACCGGATGACGGACGTCGAGCGTGATCGATTTCTCGGTCTGCTGGGACTGGAGGAGCGAATCCTCCTCCAGGAGCCGCTGGATGATCGGCGACGCGAGCAGCCGTTCCGAGGCGAGCGCCCCCGACGGATCGCCGCGCGCACGCTGGAGTTCGGCCGCTTCCGTCCGCGCCTGCCCGATCCGCGTGCCGAGTTCGGAAAGGGTGCGGTTCACCTCGGCGATCTGCTGGGCCAGGATCGTCCCGTTGCCGAAGTCGGTGAGGCGGTTCGTCTCGCGGAACCGCGCGACGGCGAGTTCGCTCTCCGAGACCGCGCGCTGCAATTCGTCGAGCTGCGACTGCAACCATTCATTTCCCGTCTCCGCTGCGCCCTCCTTCGCGCGCCTCTGCTCGTCGGCGTAGATCGCGACGAGGCGGTTCGCGACGGCGGCGGCCAGAACCGGATCGCGATCCCAGTAGCCGACGCGGATCAGGAAGGAGTTGCCGACCGCCTCGACGGTCAGCCGCCGCTCCATCGCGCGGAACGCGCGGTCCGCGGCCACCACCGCATCCCGGGGCGTCGGGGCGGCCGCCGTCGCGGCCGGAGCCAGGAACGGCAGACGGGGGGCGAGCGCCGCCCTCGCCTCTGCGATCATGCGCAGGAGCGCCGGTTCAGGGTCCTCGCGCCCGGCGATTCCCATCTCCTCGAAGACCTGCCGCACCAGCGCGCGCGAGCGCAGCATCTCCACCTCGGTCCGCACCACCGCCACGTCCGACAGGCCGCCGGTCAGCAGCTTCTCCGTCGCAGACTGGAGGCGGTCGGTCTTGGTCTCGCGGTCGTTGAGGCGGATCGTGGCCTCCGCCTGATAGCGCGGCGTCTGCATCAGCGCGACCGCCGCGGTCGCGAGAAGGCCGAGCACGGCGACCGATCCGACCAGCAGGGATCTGCGGCGCAGGCCGCGCAGCGCGTCCGTGACGAGGCCGTCCGCGGGGACGCCGGCATCGACCGGGTCCGGGCGCGCCGGATCGGCGAAGGGAACGATCTGGGTCATCGGACCGGCCCCGCGCCCGCGCGCAGCACCGGCCCGACCAGCGACACGAACGTCTCCACCGTCGCGGCGTCCGGCGGGTCCGCGGCCGCCCCGAGAAGGGCCGCCAGGTGATCGGGGCGGGTGGAGGAGACGAGCGTCACGCCACGCGGATTGATCCGGCGTGCGGCGGCGAGCGCCAGCGCCACGAGCCGGGCGCGATCCGCGGGATCGAAGCCCGTCGAGGCCAACGCCTCCCGCGCGACCGTGTCGCCGTCGAGCCGGGCGAGGCCGTCGAGCAGCGGGCGGAGCACGGAATGCTGCACGACCTCCACCGGTCGGGCCGCCACCGCGCGCAGCGCCGGGGACACGGGCGCGAAGGGATCGTCGGCCACCTGCACGACGCCGGCGAGGCCCGGCCGGGCGGCGAGGATGCGCGCCGTCGCCTCCGCCGAGGTCGCGACGCCGAAGGCCACGATCGTGCCGCGCCGGCGCTCGGCCTCCAG
>CANGXM010000066.1 GCA_947457845.1 Rhodospirillales bacterium
CATCGAAGCGCTTCGGGTCCATGCGTGCCTCCGTCGAAGCCGGCACTCTATCGATGGTGGCGTTCTTTTCGCAAGCTACCTATCTTACTCAAACCCGCGGATTTGCTGGGTTTCTTCCACATACCAACACGGAAGTTAGATTGCGCGAATTCGAAAGGTATTCTTCTGCTTCGAGATACCTTCCACTTGCTATGAGATCAGTCACCCTTCTTCTCGATTGAGGAGGCAAGGCGTTCAATATGTTCTCGCTCACCGGTTGAACAGCGGTTTCGATATCTGATCTCTGGAGGAAGTACGATTCACCGTCTATGCGGGCAGTCAGTGACTGAAAATCAAACTGCATTAGTGAAGACCACCGGCCGGAAAGAAAACCAAAAAGAATCCTCAGGAATGTTGTCTTCCCGGATCCATTCTCACCAACCAGAATAAGGGTATTATCTCTTATCTGGACGTGGACATTCTCGGACCCGCGAAGACCCTGAATTCTAAAATCAGTGAAGGTGAAGCTACGTGCCACGATGATCCCTCCTTTTCAACGGATCGGTCCGCACAACACGGACTTGGCAAGCATTTCTTCTGATATTGCCAGAGTAGCAGAGCTCAGCCCTTATGCAACGCCTAAGGTCGTCACCGCCCCCTCAGTTTCAGCCGCCGCTTCAACCGCATCTGCGCATAGGGC
Source organism: Rhodospirillales bacterium (assembly GCA_947457845.1). Taxonomy (GTDB): domain Bacteria; phylum Pseudomonadota; class Alphaproteobacteria; order Azospirillales; family Azospirillaceae; genus CANGXM01. Next base: position 680 of record CANGXM010000066.1, read on the forward strand.
GCCTCGTCGCGCGTGCCCGTCTCGAAGGCCCAGCCGTCGTCGGCGGGGAGTTCCAGCACGTTGCGCTCCGACGGATACTTGGCGATCTCCGCCGGCACGATGTCCACGCCGAGGCCCGGCGCCGTCGGCAGGGCGATGTGGCCGTCCACCACCACGGGCGCCGGGGTGATGACCGTGCCGCGGCCCGGCCAGTCCATCTCCAGCCGCTCCAGCATCAGCGCGTTGGGGATGGTCGCCATCAGGTGCAGCGCCGCATATTCCGCCACCGGCCCGAGCGAGCCGGAGTGCGGGGCCATCATGATCCAGTGCGCCTCGGCCATCGCGGCCATCTTGCGCATCTGGGTGATGCCGCCGGCGCGGCCCGTGTCGGGCTGCACCACGTCGACCAGCTCCTCCTCGATCAGCGGGCGCAGGCCCCAGATGGTGGCCACGCGCTCGCCCGCCGCCAGCGGGACCGAGGTCGCGTCCCGCACCCGGCGGAAGGCGTCCAGGTTCTCCGGCGCCACCGGGTCCTCGAAGAAGAGGAGGTCGAGCGGCTCCAGCGCGCGGGCCACCTGGATCGCGTCGGCCGGCGTCATCCACGAGGGGCCGTGTGCGTCGACCATCACGTCCACGTCGGGGCCCACCGCGTCGCGCACGGCGGCCACCTTGTCCACGTCCACGGCACCGGTGAAGCTGACCTTCACCGCCTTGTAGCCGAGCGCCATGAGTTCGTGCGCCTGTTTGGGCGTCTTGGCGTGGCCGTAGACGGGGATCTTCTGGCGGAAGGCGCCGCCGAGCAGGTTCCACACCGGCTGGCCCAGCACCTTCCCCTTGATGTCCCACAAGGCCATCTCGATCGCGCTCAAGGCCCCGCCGCCCACCGTGCCGAGCTGGCCGTGGCCCATGGAGCCGTTGAAGAGCTTGTACCAGAGGCGGTCGACGTCGCGCGGGTCCTCGCCGATCAGGAGGTTCGCGTAGTCCTTCACCGCCGTCTCGACCACCCGCGGCCAGCCCGAGCCCTCGCCCACGCCGTACACGCCCTCGTCGGTCAGGATGCGGATGAACAGCCAGTTCCGCCCGCCGCGGAAATCGGAGTAGACGGCCGCCTTGGCGCCGGGCTCGGACGTGGGGCGGGCGCCGACCTGCATCAGGAAGGTGTCGATGCCGGTGATCTTCATGGGGTGGTCCTCAGAGGTGGCGGGTGGAGAGCGTCGGGACGGCGGCCCCCCTCGCCCCCAGCCCCTCTCCCCGGGGGGGGGGGGAGGGGAGTGAATTTTCAGCCGCGTCCCCTCTCCCCCCCCGGGGAGAGGGACAGGGAGAGGGGGTGGAGCAGGCCGAACCCCGCCGTCACCCCGCCCCCGTATACCGGTGCCGGATGCGCGTGCCGCGCATCCGCGGGTCGGGGTGGGGAACGGCGGAGAGCAGCGCCTGGGTGTAGGCGTGCTGGGGCGCGGTGCAGACCGCCTCGGTCGCCCCCTCCTCCACCACCTTGCCGCGGAACATCACCGCGATCCGGTCGCAGAAATAGCGGATGACCGCGATGTCGTGGCTGATGAAGATGAAGGAGAGATCCAGCCGCTCCTGCAGGTCGAGCAGCAGTTCCAGCACCTGCGTGCGAAGGCTGACGTCCAGCGCCGAGGTCGCCTCGTCGGCGATGATGATCTTGGGCTCGAGTGCGATGGCCCGCGCGATGCCGATGCGCTGGCGCTGCCCGCCCGAGAAGGCGTGGGGATAGCGCTCCATCGCACTCTCGGGCATGCCCACGAGGGACAGGAGTTCCGCCACCCGGTCGCGCAACCTGGCACCCTGGGCGAGGCCGTTGACGAGCAGCGGTTCCCCCACGATCTGCCCGACCGTCATCCGGGGGTTGAGGCTGGAGAACGGATCCTGGAAGATCATGCGCAGGTCGCGGCGCACGGGCGCCAGCCCGCGCTCGGGCAAGGCTGCGATGTCGTGGACGGTGCCCTTGCGGTCGATGTAGCGGATCTCGCCGCCGTTGGCCGGATAGACCCGCATGAGGCAGCGGCCGAGCGTGGACTTGCCGGACCCGCTCTCCCCCACGATCCCCAGGTTCTCGCCCGCGCGCAGCGTGAGGGAGACGCCGTCGACCGCGTTCACGTAGTCCTTGTTCCGGCCGAGGAAGCCCGAGGAGGAGCCGAAGACCTTCCTCAGGTCCCGCACCTCCAGCACCGGGTCGCCGGGGGGGTTCGTCTCCCGCCGTTGCAGGCGCCGCGGCGAGGGGCGGTCGAGCGCCTTGACCGCGCCCAGCAGCATCTTGGTGTAGTCGTGCTGGGGCCGCTCGAAGATGGTGAGCGTGTCGCCGTGCTCCACCAGCTTGCCGAAGCGCATGACCGCGACCTCGTCCGCGATCTCCGCCACCACGCCCATGTCGTGGGTGATGAAGAGGACGGCCATGCCGACGTCGGTCTGGAGCTTCTTGATCAGCGCGAGGATCTCGGCCTGGGTCGTCACGTCGAGCGCCGTCGTCGGCTCGTCCGCGATCAGGACGGACGGGGTGCAGGCCAGCGCCATGGCGATCATCGCGCGCTGGCGCATGCCGCCCGAATACTCGAAGGGATAGCGCTCGATCGCCTTCTCGGGCCGCGGGATCTCGACCTTCTTCAGAAGCTCGACCGCGCGCTCCTTCGCCTCCTTCTTGCCGACATGGTCGTGCAGCCGGATCGCCTCGACGATCTGGTTGCCGATCGTGTGGACAGGCGACAGCGACGACATCGGTTCCTGGAAGATCATGGCGATGTCGCGCCCGCGGATCGCGCGGATGGCGCGCGAGCGCGGGTGGAGGGCCGCCATGTCCACCGTCTCGGCCGGCCCGGCGCGGTCGCCCTTGGCCGTGCGGTGGCGGTGGAGGAGGATCGAGCCGCTCTCGATGGCCCCCGGCGGGTCGACGATCTGGAGGATCGAGCGGGCGGTGACCGACTTGCCCGACCCGCTCTCGCCCACGAGGCAGAGCGTCTTGCCCGGGGCGAGCGTGAAGGACACGTCGTCGACCGCCTTGAAGGGGCCGCGGCGGGTGGCGAAGGCCGTGACGAGGTTCTTCACCTCGAGCACCGGGGCGAGCGCCGCGCCGGTCGGCGGCGCCTCGGCGGGGCGGCGGGCGAGATCGAGCATCACCGGCCCTCCTGCGCATAGGGATCCGACGCGTCGCGCAACCCGTCGCCGAGGAAGTTCAGCGCCAGCACGGCGAGGCAGACCGCGGCCCCCGGCGCGAAGAGCCAGGGCGCCTGCGCGATCGAGCGCACGTTCTGCGCCTCCTTCAGCAGCACGCCCCACGAGATCGTCGGTGGCAGCAGCCCGAGGCCGAGGAACGACAGCGACGTCTCGGCCAGGATCATGCCCGGGATGGCGAGCGAGACCGAGGCGATGATGTGGCTGACCATGGAGGGGAGCATGTGGCGGAAGATCGTCCGCCTTTCCGAACAGCCGTCGAGCCGCGCGGCGGTCACGAAATCCTCGGTCCGGAGCGACAGGAACCGGCCGCGGACCACGCGGGCGAGTTCGGTCCAGCCGATCAGCGAGAGGATGACGGTGATCGCGAAGTAGCGCGCCATCGGCGGCCAGTCCATCGGCAACGCGGCCGACAGGCCGAGCCAGATGGGGATGGTCGGCATCGCCAGCTTGAACTCGACGATGCGCTGCACCGTCGCGTCGATCCAGCCGCCGTAGTAGCCCGACAGCCCACCGAGGATGATGCCGAGCACGAGGCTCATGCCGACGCCGACGAGGCCGATGGACATGGAAATGCGCGTGCCCGCGACCACCCGGCTCAGCATGTCGCGGCCCAGGCGGTCGGCGCCGATGAGGTAGGCGCGCTGGGTGGGGTCGACCGTGCCGAAGAAGCGCCGCTCCATCTCGATCACGCCCCACAGCTTGTAGGGCGTGCCCTTGACGAAGAAGCCGACGTCGATCTTCTGCCCGGGGTCGGGGGCGTAGGTGGTCTGGAGCGTGAAGCGGTCGCGCGACAGGCGCATGCCCTGCACGTGCGGGCGGAAGGCCCAGGAGCCGTCGGCGGCCGTGTCGAAGAAATGCACCGCCTGTGGCGGATGATAGACGTGGCGGGCCACCGCCGCGTCCGGGTCGTAGGGGGCGAAGAACTCGGCCAGGAGCGCCACGAGATAGAGCAGCGCCACGATGACGAGGCCCGTCATCGCCAGCTTGTGCCGGCGGAAGGCCCACCACATCAGGCGCCACTGCGACGCCTGGTCGGCCGAGGGATGCGCGCGCGGGTCGAGGACGGCGGCGGTCATGGGAACGGCCTCACCGGTAGCGGATGCGGGGGTCGATCACGGCCAGCAGGATGTCGCTGACCAGCATTCCGATGATCGACAGCGCGCACAGGAGCAGGATGAAGGCGCCCGCCAGGAACATGTCCTGCGCCAGGAGCGCCTGCAGCAGCAGCGGCCCCGCCGTGGGCAGCGAGAGCACGTAGGAGATGATGACCGAGCCGGAGACGAGCTGCGGGAAGGCCCACCCGATCGTCGAGACGAACGGGTTGAGCGCGAGGCGCACCGGGTACTTCACGAGGAGCCGCCACTCCGACAGGCCCTTGGCCCGGGCGGTGGTGACGTAGGGCTTGTAGAGCTCGTCCAGCAGGTTCGCCCGCATGATGCGGATGAGGCTGGCGGTCGCCGAGGTGCCGAGGATGACGACCGGGATCAGGAGGTGCTGGCCGAGGTCGACGACCTTGCCCCAGGACCAGGGCGCCTGCTGGTACTCGGCCGAGAACAGGCCGCTGACGTCCGAGCCGAAATGGACCACGGCGATGTACATCAGCACGAGGCCGAGCAGGAAGTTCGGGAGCGACAGGCCGATGAAGCCGAGCGCGGAGAAGAAGTAGTCGCCGATCGAGTACTTCCGGACCGCGGAATAGATCCCGATCGGGAAGGCGATCGCCCAGGTGAACAGAAGCGTGGCGGCGGCGAGGATGACCGAGAGCGCCATGCGCTCCCAGATCAGGTCGGAGACCGGCTGCTGCCATTCGAAGGAGATGCCGAAGTCGCCGCGGACGACCCCCGAGATCCACTTCCAGTACTGGACGACGAAGGGCTGGTCGAGGCCGTAGCGCTCGCGCAGCGCGTCGAGCCGTTCCTGGTCGACGATGTCGCCGGACTGGGCCAGCGTCGCCGCGAAGGTGGTCATGTAGTCGCCGGGCGGGGCCTCGATCAGCGCGAAGGCCACCAGCGAGACGGCGAAGAAGAAGGGGATGGACCAGAACAGCCGCCGGACCACGTAGGCGAGGAGCATCGACGGAGGTCCTTCTCGATTGCGGGGGACGGGACGGGAAGGCCCTCACCCCGCCCCTCTCCCGCAGCGCGGGAGAGGGAGGGGCCCGCGGCGGAGCCGTGGGAGGGTGAGGGCCCTTCCGCGCCTCGTCAGTTCGCCCAGAAGAAGGTCTGCACGAGCGCCGGGGCCGGCGTCGGGAAGTACCAGGAGTTCACGATCTCCTTGGGCGTGTTCTTCAGGTTGGTCTTGGAGATGCCATAGGTCGGCAGGCCCTGCGAGACCGAGAACACCTCGAACTCGTCGGCCGCGATGTCCGCCATCTTGTGCAGGATCGCGCGGCGCTTGTCGGGATCGACGGTGGCGCGGGCCTCGTCGTAGAGCTTCATGCGCTCCTTGACCGAGGCCGGCGGCTCCTCGCCCTGCTTGCCGCCCGACTTGTACCAGAACGACCAGGGGATGCCCCAGCGGCTGTCGTGGTGCACGGGCACGATCTGCTGCGGGATGTCGCCCGGCGCCCAGTTGGACTGGCCGCCCCAGACCGCCGCGTCATGGTCGTTCGAGTTCGACGTCCGCTCGTAGAAGAACGTCCGCTCGAGCGCGTTCACGTCCATGTCGATGCCGATCCGCGCCCACTGCCGCTCGATCAGCTGGAGCATGTCCACGTGCTCGGGCTGCACCGTCGGGATCACGTCGATGCGGAACTTGAGCGGCCGGCCCGAGGGCAGGAGCCGCATGCCGTCCGACCCGCGCTTGTCGAGGCCGATCTTATCGAGCAGCTCGTTCGCCTTCTTGGCGTCGAACTCGAGGAACTGCGTCGCGATCCGCTTGTGGAAGTTCGGATGGTCCTCGTGCGGGCCGTTCTGCCAGGGCACGCCCTCGCCGAGCAGCGCCGTGTCGATGATCTCCTTCCTGTCCATGCCCACCGACAGCGCGACGCGGAAGTCCTTCTTGTTGAAGAGCTCCCGTAGCTCCGGGTTCTTGTGGGTCAGGTTGAGGTTGATGACCATGTTGGTGCCGCCCGGCGTCGGCGCCTTGAAGAAGTCGTAGCCGCCGCGCTGCCGGTTCTGGGCGAGCACGGGCCGGTTGGCCGGCGCGTCGAGGTGGCGGAGCTGGAAGTCGATCCGGCCACCGATGGCGTCGAGGATCAGGCTTTCCACGTCCTGGGCGATCGGGGCGACCAGCTGGTCGACGTAGGGCAGCTGGTTGCCCGCCGTGTCGACCTGCCAGAAGTAGGGGTTGCGCTCCATCACCACGCGGGTGGCGCCGCCGACGTAGGCCTCGCGCGCGATCCAGGGATCGAGCGTCGGGCGCGCGACGTTGCCCCAGCGGGCGGGGATCTCGATGTCGCCGCAGCGCTGCATGTAAAGGTTCTGCCAGTCCGTCGCGCGCGCCTCGGTCACGAGGGCCTGCACGTTCGGATTGAACTTCGGCATGAACTGGCTGCAGTAGTGCCGGGCGTAGAGCACCGGGTGCTGGCCCAGCGGGCTGGCCAGCTCGGCCAGGAAGTCGCCGTAGGGGGTGGAGAAGCTCATCCGGACGGTGACGTCGTCCAGCTTCTCGACCGTCATCGGCGTGCCGTCGGCCGACTGGTAGCGCGGCGGCGTGGGCGACAGGGCGCCGGCCAGCACGATGTCCTGCATGTTGAACATGACGTCGTCGGCGGTGAACGGCTTGCCGTCCGACCACTTCATCCCGCGGCGCAGGTGGAAGGTGAAGACCTTGCCGTCGGGGCTCACCTCGAACGACTTCGCGACGTTCGGGATCACCTTCGTGTACTCGGGATCCCAGCGCACGAGGCCCATGTTGCCGACCATGCGCAGGATGTTGTTGTGGTCCGACGAGCCGCGCAGGCCGAACCGCAACTGCCCGCCGTAGCGGCCGACGCCCTCGCGCGGGGTCACCACCTCGGGCTCCTGGCCGATCCGCTCGGCGACCGCCGGAAGCCGGTTCTCGCGCACCTGCGTCGCGAGCGCCGGCGCCTCCTTGAACGTCATCTGCGCCGACGCGGGCAACGCGAAGGCCCCCAGCGCCAGGGCGATCGCGAGATGCGACGCCACCCTCATCTTCATTGCTGTCCCTCCCGATACGGTGGTTCTTGTTCGCTACGAAAAATCATACATCATACAACGGACAAATTTCCAAGCCCCTTCGGGTGGCCGGCGGCGAGCTACCGCCGCTCCGCCCCCCTCCCCCCGGCCCCTCTCCCCGGGGGAGGAGGGGGGGAGTGAAGTGAAGCCGCGTTCTCTCTCCCACCCCCCGGGAGAGGGACAGGGAGAGGGGGAACCAAGCCGGGGGGAGGAGGAACACCGCTTGAAGCTCGGTACACAGGTTCCCGCGCGGGACGACAGCGACTACGAGGTGTGGGCGCAGCTGGGGATCACGCACGTCTGCGCCGATCCGGAGGGCAATCCCCACGGCTGGACGCTCGATGCGCTGCGCCGGCACAAGGAGCACGTGGAGGGCTTCGGCCTCGTGCTCGACATGGTGCAGCTGCCGCTCTCGTCCCGCCCCATCGAGCAGGGGCAGAGCCCGGACATCCTCCTGGCCGGCCCCGACCGGGACCGGCAGATCGACAGCATCTGCGAACTGATCCGCAACGTCGGCCGCGCCGGCATCGGGGCCGCGAAGTACAACCTGAACATCATCGGCATCCCGCGGACGCCGGTGGAGCGCGGTCGCGGCGGCTCGCGGAACGAGGCGTTCCGGTGGGACCTCGCCGACAAGGACGCGCCCCCGGGCCTCGCCGGCACCCTGGACGCCGACACGAACTGGGAGCGGATCGACTATTTCCTGGAGCGGGTCGTCCCGGTCGCCGAGGCGTACCGGGTCCGGCTCGCCTGCCACCCGCACGACCCCTACACGCCGCCGGGCTACAAGGGCGTGACGCGGGTGCTGGGCACGGTCGACGGCCTCAAGAGGTTCGTCCAGATGCGGGAGAGCCCGTACCACGGGCTGAACTTCTGCCAGGGCACGGTCGGCGAGATGCTGGACGATCCCGGGCGCGAGATCTTCGACGTGATCCGCTGGTTCGGGGAACGGAAGAAGATCTTCAACGTCCACTTCCGGAACATCAAGGGCCGCAAGCTCGACTTCGTGGAGACCTTTCCCGAGGAGGGCGACATGGACATGTGGACGTCCGCGCGCCTCTACCGGGAACTCGGCTATCCCCACATGCTCATGCCCGACCACGTGCCCCACATCAGCGGGCCGAACGAACGCGGCGTGGCGTTCGCGTTCGCCTACGGCTACATCCGGGCGATGATCCAGGCGGCGGAGGCCCAGCATGGCACGCATTGAAGTCGAGAAGGTCGCGGACGTCCGCTGCGCGGTCGGCGAGGGCGTCTTCTGGGACGAGGCGACGCAGTCGGTCTGGTTCGTCGACATCACGCCGGGCCACCTCTACCGGCTGAAGGACGGGACGCTCGACCGGTGGGAATTCGGGGAGCCGCTCGGCTGCCTCGCCCTCGACGTCCACGGCCGTCCGGTCCTCGCGCTGAAGTCCGGGATCGTGCGCGTCGACCTCGCGACGGGCGCGCGCACGCCGGTGGCGAACCCGGAGGCCGACCGACCGCACAACCGCTTCAACGACGGCACGGTCGACCGGCAGGGCCGGTTCTGGGCCGGCAGCATGAAGATGGGCGGCGACCCGGAGCGTACCGGAGCCTTCTATCGGCTGGACGCCGACGGGCGGGCGACGCGCGTGATGGACGGCTACTTCACGACCAATGGTCTGGCGTTCAGCCCCGACGGTCGGACCCTGTACCTGTCGGACTCGAACGCCGACGTGCGCATGGTCTGGGCCGCGGACTACGACCCCGCCACCGGCACGCCCGGCCCGCTGCGCCCCTTCTTCGACACGCGAATCGTCCACGGACGGCCGGACGGGGCGGTCTGCGACGACGACGGCTGCTACTGGATGGCCGGGATCGGCGGCTGGCAGCTGGTCCGGATCACCCCGGCCGGGGTGATCGACCGCATCGTGGAGGTGCCGGTCGAGCGCCCGTCCCGCCCCGCCTTCGGGGGCAAGGACCGCGACGTCCTCTATGTCACCTCCCTCTCCGTCGGCCTCACGCCGGGAACCGAGGACCGCCAGCCCTTCACCGGCAGCCTGATCGCCGTGCACGGCACCGGCGTGAAGGGCCCCGCCCAGCCGCGCTTCGCGGGATAGGGGCCGCGATGACCGAAGCGCCCGTCCGCCTCCTCGGACCCCGCCCGGCCGACGACGCCGTCCCCCAGCGCCGGGCCCGTCTAGCGGACAGGCTCTACGGCCGGCTGATGGAGGAGATCGCCAACGGCCGCTGGGTCGAGGGCGCGCGCCTGCCGACCGAGAAGGAGCTGTGCCAGAGCTTCGACGTCTCCCGCGCGGTGGTGCGGGAGGCGATGATGCGCCTCCAGGCGGACGGGCTGGTCGTCACGCGCCAGGGCTCGGGCACCTTCGTCACCCGCCGCCCGCCGGTGCGCCTGCTGGAGCTGGCGCCCGCCGACGCGCTGGCCGGGCACCTTCGGGCGATGGAGGTGCGCCTCGGGCTGGAGGGGCAGGCGGCGAAGCTGGCGGCCCAGCGCCACGACCGGGCCGGCCTCTGCGCCATCGCCGAGGCCCTGTCGGCCATGCGCGACGCGATGGAGGCCGGCGCCCCGGCGCAGGCGGCGGATTTCCGCTTCCACCGGTCGGTCGCCGCGGCCAGCGGCAACGGGATGTTCGTCCAGGTGCTGGACATGCTGGCGGCGGAGGTGCGCGACAGCATGTCGGTCGCACTCAGCCTGACCCGCGCCGGCTCGCGCGAGCGCTCGGCCAGGGTGCTGGACGAGCACGTGCGCATCCACGACGCCATCGCCGCCGGCGACGGCGACGGAGCGGAGATCGCCATGCGCTATCACATCGACCAGGCGCGGCGGCGGATGACGGACCGGCGGCGGGACATGTGACGGGCGGGGGCTCTACCCGAACGAATGAATTCATCAGATGATTTGACGACTCACGAATTCGGTGTCGCCTCGTCCCGGGCTTGTCGAAGGACGAGGCGGTGCCGGGCCCCCTACCGCGGCGGCCAGTCCGGGTCGTGCGGATTGTCGTAGCCGTCCGAGCAGAACGGCCCGCCCTGGAACCGTGTCGCCGGATCCCGCGGGTCGCGGTCATCGACGCCCGTCGGCATGATATCGCTCGCGTAGGCCTCGGCGTTCTGCTGGGGATTGAAGCCGACGTGCGCGACCATGCCGTTGTCCCACCAGCCGCGCGTGTTCGCCGAGGCGCCGTAGACGATCGCGAGCCCGAGGCGAGGCGCCGTCAGGCAGGCGACGATCATCTGGTGGAGGTCGGGATAGCTGAGCCAGGTGGAGAGCGCGCGGATCACCTTGGGCTCCGGCAGGGCGGAGCCGATGCGCAGGCACGCCACGTCGAAGCCGTGCTTGTCGACGTAGAGGCTGGCGAGGTTCTCCCCGAACACCTTCGACACGCCGTAGAAGGTGTCCGGCCTGACCGGGCTGAGGGCGTCGAGCTTCGTGTCGGTCGTGTGGAAGCCGATCGCGTGGTTCGACGAGGCGAACACGATCCGCCGCACCCCATGCCGCCGCGCCGCCTCAAACACGTTGTAGGTGCCGAGGATGTTGGCGTTCATGATCTGCATGAACGGCTTTTCGTTCGAGATGCCGCCGAAGTGGATGATGGCCCGGCAGCCGGCGACGAGGTGGTCGACCGCCCCGCCGTCGGCGAGGTCGCAGCGGACGAACGTCTCGTTCGCGTGCGTCTCGCCGCCGTCGACGATGTCCGACGACAGGAGCGACCCGAACCGGTCGATGAGGCGCGGGCGCAGCCAGCGCCCGAGCGTGCCGGCGGCGCCGGTCAGCAGGATCGGCTTTTCGGTGCTCATGGTCTCAGCCCTTGGGCTTGAAGGTGGTAACGAGGGCGTCGGTCCCCTTGGTCAGCACGCCGAGGTCGCTGCCGACGGCGACGAAGGTGTACCCCCACTCCAGATAGCGCTGCGCGTCGGCCTGGACCGGCGCCAGGATGCCGGCGGGCTTGCCGACGGCGCGGCAGCGGTCGACCGCGTCCTTGATCGCCGCCTGCACGTCCGGGTGCGAGGCGTTGCCGAGGTGGCCGAGGTCGGCCGACAGGTCGGACGGGCCGATGAACAGCCCGTCGACGCCCGGCACGGCGGCGATGTCCTCGATCGCCGCGAGGCCCTTGCGGGTCTCGATCTGCAACAGCAGGCAGATGTCGTCGGTGTAGTGCGCCTGATAGCCCGGCACCCGGCCGTAGCGATTGGCGCGCTGGGAGATCGAGACGCCGCGGATCCCGTGGGGCGGATAGCGGGTCGACGCCACGACGGCCGCCGCCGTCGCCTCGTCCTCGATCATGGGCACGAGGATCGTGCGCGCCCCGATGTCGAGATAGCGCTTCATCACGACCGGGTCGAAGATGGGCACCCGCACCACCGCCTCGGTCGGGAACGCCGCCGCGACCTGGAGGTGGACCAGCACGTCGGTCAGCTCGTTGGGCGAATGTTCGGTGTCGACGACGAACCAGTCGAACCCGGCCCCCGCCACCACCTCGGTCACCACCGGCGCGGCGAGCGAGGACCAGAGGCCGATCTGCGGCCTCCCGGCGGCGATGTCCGCCTTGAACCGGTTGGGCGTTCCGTTGAGAGGCATCCGCTGAGGGTCTCCGGTGGCGGTCGTCGATGGGGGTGGCGGTCAGGCTTCCTGGCGGGCGGCGGCCGCCCGCAGCCGTTCCCGGCTCCCGGTGAGGTGCAGGCGCATCGCCGCGCGCGCCGAGTCCGCGTCGGAGCGGGCGATCGCGTCGAGGATCATCCGGTGCTCGGCGTTGATGCGCTTGAGATAGTCCTGCGGCGAGGTGGGAAAGAGCTGGAACGTCTGAACCCGCGTCCGCGGGATGACCAGCGCGCCGAGATAGTTGAAGAGGTTGGTGAAGTGCCGGTTGCCGGTGGCCTCGGCGATGGTGCGGTGGAAGGCGAGGTCGGCGGCGATGGCGTCGCGCCCCTCGTCGATGCAGCGCTCCAGTTCCGCCGTCGCCGCCGCGAGCGCCGCGAGGTCGGCCTCGGTCCGGCGCTGGGCGGCCAGCGACGCGCCCTCCGCCTCCACCCCGATCCGCAGCTCCACCACCGCGATCACCTCGCGCAGCACGTCGAGCCGCGCCTCCTCCACCCGGAAGGGGCGCGCGGTCTCGGCCTGGGTGACGAACACGCCGACGCCCTGGCGCGTGGTCACCATCCCGCCCGCCTTCAGCAGCGAGATCGCCTCGCGCACCACCGTCCGGCTCACGCCGAACGCCTCCACCAGCTCCTGCTCGGTCGGCAGCTTGGAGCCGGCCGCGTACTCGCCGGCCGTGATCCGCTCGCCCAGCGTCTTGGCGAGCTGCGACGTCAGCGTCTCGCGGCGGGGGAGCGGGGCGAAGCCGGCGTCCGGATCGGTGGGAAGGGGCGCGCCGCTCACGGCCGCCCCGCGGGGTGATTGTCCATGGTCGTATGATAACGCGACGACCGGTGTGGGCAAGCGACACATGCGGGCTGCGGGCGGTCAATCGGCACTTGCCCGCCGCGGCGCCTTCGTCATCATACAAGCAGAGAAGAGACAAGGGGGGAGCGGATGAGCGGGCAGCGGTCGATCCGGCTGGAGGCGCCGGGCGGGGCACGGGCGGAGATCCTGACCACGGGCGCCAGCGTGCGCGACCTGCTGGTCCCGATGCCGGAGGGGCCGCGCCGCGTGGTGCTCGGCTACGCCGATCCGGCCCACTACCACGAAAATCCGCGCAGCATGGGGGTGATCGTCGGCCGCTATGCCAACCGCATCCGCGACGCGCGGTTCACCCTGGACGGGCGGACCTACCCGCTCCCGACGAACGAGCGCGGGCGCCACCACATCCACGGCGGCCTGCCCGGCTTCGGCCGGCGCGACTGGTCGGTGCTGGACGAGGGGCCGGACTTCGTGGAGCTGGGCCTGCTCTCGCCGGACGGCGAGAACGGGTTCCCCGGCACGGTGATGGCGCGCTGCCGGCACACGCTGCTCCCGCCGGCCACGCTCAGGATCGACCTGTGGGCGACGACCGACGCCCCGACGCTCGTGAACCTCGCCCACCACTCCTATTTCAACCTGCTTCCGGGTTCGGACGCGCGGGCGCACCGGCTGATGGTGGCGGCCGACCTCTACACGCCCTTCGACGCGGACAACATCCCGACCGGCGAGGTCGCGGCGGTCGCGGACACGAACCGCGACTTCCGCACGATCCGGCCGATCGCCGATTCGAACATGAACGGCAACTACGTGATCCGCGGCGAATGGGGCGGCGAGCGCCCGCGGCTGGCGGCCCGGGTGGAGGCGCCGGACGGGTCGCTGGCGCTGGAATGCCGGTCGACCGAGCCCGGCCTGCAGGTCTACGACGCCAACGCGCTCGACGACGTCCGCCCCGGCCACCCGGGCCAGACGCTCGGGCCCTACGCCGGCTTCTGCCTGGAGCCCCAGCGCTTCCCCGACAGCCCCAACCAGCCCCACTTCCCCTCCCCCGTCCTGCGGCCGGGACAGGTCTACCGGCAGGTGACGGAGTACCGGTTCATCGGGGGGTGAGGGGGCGAACCGGCCGGGCGCGCCTCGTCCTGAGCCCGTCGAAGGACGCGGCGGAGAGCCGCCCTCACGCCGGCTGGTCCTCCCGCTCCAGATATCGCCGCAGGGCATCCGTCACCACGGTGTTCAGGTTGATGCCCCGACGGCGGGCCAGCAGCATCGCACGGCGATGCAGGTCCCGCCCCGGACGGACGTTGAAGCTCCCCTTCAGCGGGACGTCCGGTGTCCGCCTCTCCGCCTCGCAGAGCGCCAGATAATCGTCGACCGCGTCCCGGAACGCCGCCTTCAGGCCCTTCGCGTCGGCGCCCTCGTAGGTGACGAGGTCGCGGATGAACTCGAGCCGACCGTGCAGGACCTCGTCCTCGTCGCTGTACTCGACCGAGCCGAGATAACCCTTGTATTCCAGCATCTTGGTCATAGAAGGCCGTCCTCGGTCAGAACACGCGGCAGTTCGTCGATCGCGTAGGTCTTCACGACGTTGTCGGGATGGGGCTTGTGAAGGGCGATGGTCGGTGCCGCCGCGTGGACGAACCGGCGACGGGAACCGCCCGTCCGGCCCGTCGCCACCTCGCGATAGCCGAACCCCTCCAGCAGCCGCACCAGCTCATCCCAGGTGAAGTCCTTCGGCCGGCTCCTTGAAGCGGGCGATCGGCTTGTCGCGTCGCCCCATCCGCCCTCACCCCCGTGCAGACATCCGTCCCAGTATCGGTGCGAAGCGCCGTCCCTGCAACCGCGGACGGTCGCAACCAGCCGGCCGTGACCGCCCCCCCCCCGCCGGTACCCCGCCCGCGTCCCCGTCCGGTGGACGGTCCCGCGGGCCTTTCCCCCTCACTCTCCTCGGGTGCCCGTGCCCCGTCGCAGACGCCATGACCCTCACCGCCCCGAGACGACCGGACGGCGATGTTCCCGGCCTATCGCTGCACCATATTGGAAAAACTGAAGCGCACCGCCGGCCTGCATGACATCGAGGAACGGATCGTGTGGGAACGCCACCTGACCCCGCAGGACATCCACGACCGCTACCGGGTGCTCGACGGAGCGATCGACGGGCTGGCGAGCCACGGTCTAGTCAAGGGCGCGTTCAAGCCCGTAAACCGCCGCCGCAACGTGAAGGGCCTCGACCTTGCGGGCGGGGCCGCGCACCGGGGGCCGGGGATGCCGATGGTGATGATGTCCGGCTGGATCGCCGCCGACGCGGCGGACGCCGACCTCCGCACGTCGGCCCGCCGGCGGGGCACGGCCGAGCCCGGGGCGGTCGCCCGCACGTCATGACACACACCGCATGACAAGGGGGCCCGTCGCCCGCCGCTCGCCGGCCCTCGCCGCGTTCTTCGGGCCGTGGTTCGAGCGGTTCGCGGCGCGGCACCTGAACGCGATCCGCGTCGCCGCGTGGGGGATGCCGGACGTCGCCACGGACGCGCCGGTCGTCGTCTGGACGAACCGTCCCTCCTGGTGGGACGCCGCCCTCTACGTGGTGCTCAACCGTCGCCTGTTCGCCGGGCGCGCCGGGTTCGGGCCGATGGACGCGGCGATGGTGCGCCGCTACCGGTTCTTCGAGCGCATCGGCGCCTTCCCGGTGGAGATGGGCACCGCACGGGGCGCCGCCGCCTTCCTGGAGGCGGCGCACGACGTGCTGTCCGCCCGGCGTCGGGTCCTGTGGGTCGCGGCCCAGGGCCGCTTCGCCGACGTGCGCGACCGGCCGCTCGGGCTGCGCCCCGGCATCGCGCGGTTGCCCGAGATCGCGCCGCACGCGATCTTCCTGCCCATGGCGATCGAATGCGCCTTCTGGACCGAACGGGGGGCGGAGGCGCTGGTCGCCTTCGGCCCGCCCATGACCGGGACGCGCCTGTCGACCCTGGAGCGGCGGGCGCGGCTCGCCAGGATGGAGGCGGCACTGGCCGACACGATGGACCGGCTGGCGGACGACGTGCGGTCGCGCGACCCGGCGCGGTTCCGCACCGTGCTGGCGGGGCGGTCGGGGATCGGCGGGGTCTCCGACCTGTGGCGCGGGACGGCGGCGCGGTGGCGGGGCGTGCCGTTCGATCCGGCGCATGGGGTCGGCCCGCTCCACCCCCTCTCCCCCGGCCCTCCTCCCCCCGGGGGGCGGGACAGCCAGAGGGGGCGGGCCCTGCCGTGAGCCTCCTCGCCGCCCTCGCCCTCTGGCTCGCGATTGTCCCCCTCCTGCTCGGCCTCGTGAACGCGCTCCTGCTGCGCACGCCGCGCGCCCGGCCGGCGCCGGCCGGCACGCGCGTCTCGATCCTGATCCCCGCCCGCGACGAGGCGGCGAACATCGAGGCCGCCGTGACGGCGGCGCTGGCGACCCGCGACGTGCCGGTCGAGGTGCTGGTGATGGACGACGGGTCGACGGAC
>CANGXM010000067.1 GCA_947457845.1 Rhodospirillales bacterium
CGGCGGACGGCGTGGTCGTCGCCATCGGCCACAGCGCGGCCGATCCGGCCGCCGTGCGCGCCGTGGCGGACGCCGGCGCGCGCCTGTCGACCCATCTGGGCAACGGCGTCGCGGCGACGCTGCCGCGCCACCCGAACCTGATCTGGGCACAGCTGGCCGACGATCGCCTTTCGGCCAGCGTCATCGCCGACGGGCACCACCTGCCCGACGACACGCTGAAGGCCATGATCCGCGCGAAGGGGATCGAGCGGTCGATCCTCGTCTCCGACGCGGTCGCGCTGGCGGGCATGCCCCCCGGCCTCTACGACGCGGCCGTGGGCGGGCGGGTGGAGCTGACGGCCGAGGGGCGCCTCGGCGTCGCCGGCACGCCCTATCTGGCGGGCGCCGCGCGGGCGCTGAAGGACGGGGTGGCGACGGCGGTGCGGGCGGTGGGCCTCGGCCTCGCCGACGCGCTGCGCCTCGCCACCGCCAATCCCGCGGACCTGATCGGCGCGACGGACCGGGGGCGGATCGCGCCGGGGGCGGCCGCCGACCTGATCCGCTTCCGCTTCGCCCCCGGCGACGCCACCCTCACGGTGGAGACCGTCCTCGCCGGCGGCATGGAGATACGGCCATGAGACTTCTGCCCTGCGGCGTCGCGACGGTGGAGGTCACCCCGCCCCCCGGTCTGCGCATGGCGGGCTTCGCCGCCCGGACCGAGCCGGCGACGGGCGCCCACGACGCGCTGACCGTCCGCGCGCTGGCGGTGGGCGACACCGCCGTGGCCGTCGCCGACGTCATCGGCCTCGACGAGGCGCTGTGCGCCCGCGTCCGCGCCCGCCTGAGCCTGCCGGGCGCGGCGACGATCCTCGCCGCCACCCACACCCACGGCGGACCGATGACCCTGCCCGGCCGCTTCGGCGGCGGTGTGGATGCCGCGTGGCTTGGGCGGCTGGAGGACGGGTTCGTCGAGGCGATCCACGGGGCGCTGGCGGCCCGCCGGCCGGCGACGCTCACGCTGGCCCACGCGGCCGATCCGGGCGTCGCGAAGAACCGGCGCCACCCGGGCGGCCTGACCGACCCCTCTCTGCCGGTCGTGCGCGTGACGGGGACGGACGGGACGACGCTCGCGGTTCTGGTCGCCTACGCCTGCCATCCGGTCGTGCTGGGGGCGGACAACCGGCTCTGGACCGCCGACTATCCCGGCTTCGTGCGGCGGCGGATCGAGGCGGCCGTCCCGGGCGCCACGGCGCTGTTCCTCACCGGCTGCTGCGGCGACGCGAACACGGGCCACACCGCGGCGGCGTCGCTCACCCGCGCGGCGGCGGAGGGGCGGACCTACGCCGCCGCGGACGCCTACGCCGATCGCATCGCCGATGCCGCGCACACCGCGCGGCCGGCCGCGACGGCAACAGGACCGGCGCGGGGCGGATCGGCCACCGTGCGGCTCGACTTCGTGCGCGAGGCCCGCCCGGTGGGCGATCTCGCCGCCGACTGGCGGGCGGAACGGGCGACGGCGACCGACCCCGTGCGCGCGGTCGTGCTGGACCATTGGATCGCGTGGGCCGAGGGGCCGGGCGCCGGCCCGCTGACGCCGCACGACGCACGGGTGGGCGTACTCGACTGGGGCGGGGTGCGGATCGCCGCCCTGCCGGGGGAGATCTTCGCCGAGACGGGCCTGTCGGTCCGCACGGGCCTCGACGGCCGCCCGACGGGCGGGGGCACGATCGCCGTCGCCTATGCCGACGGTTGCCCGGGCTACGTGCCGCCGCTGTCGGAGATCCCGCACGGGGGCTACGAGGTGGCCGAGGCCCACCGCTATTTCGCCACGCCGGGCCCCTTCGCCCCGGGAACGGCGGAGCGGCTGGCCGAGGCGGCGGTGCGGGTGGGGCGGGAGGCGGGGTGACGGCGCCGGCACAACCGTTCGCCGATAGCGAAGCAACCCTTGATCGAGGCGCTGCGGTCGCGGATGATCGCGCATGCGCCTCGCCATCACGCCCGCGGCGTCACGGACCCTCCATCTTCACATGCCGCGGGCCGACGCGGGCGCATTGATCGCGAAGCTGAAGCAGTTCGCCACCGATCCGTCGGCCCGGCTCGGCTTCGCGAAGGTGCTGGTCGGCGGCGGCGTGCGCATCCGGCACGGCGACTGGCGGGCGGTGTGCGAGATCGACGGAAGCGAGATGATCGTGCTCGTGGTCCGGATCGGCCACAGGAAGGACGTCTACCGATGACCGGTTCCGCAGCCACCGACAGGGTCGTCCTCACAAGGGCGGAGTACGACGCGCTTCTCGACCGGATCGAGGACGCGGAGGATCGCGCGTCGCTGGCCGAGCACCGTGCCGACGTCCGGGCCCGGGGAACGACGGCGGTCGTGGCCGATGCGCTGCCCGTCGAGGCGGTCGAGCGCCTCCTGGCCGGGGAGCATCCCGTGCGGATCTGGCGCGAGCACCGCGGGCTGACCGCCCGCGCGCTGGCAGAACGTGCCGGCCTGAGCGCCGCCGACCTCTCGGAGATCGAGACGGGGACAAAGCGGGGATCGGTCGATGCGGTGCTTGCAATTGTGAAGCTCGCCCGGGCGCTGGACATTTCCGTCGAGGACGTCGTCCAGTCCTGAAACGCCAGCCGCCGCCTTGACACGCAACCGGTTGCAGGGCAGCCTTTTCGCCCAGAAGCGATACGCGTTTCCAAGGGGGACAGGGACATGGGCAAGGGCTTGAAGATCGACCGCCGCCGCCTTCTCGGGCTGGGGCTGGGCGCCGCCGCCGCGGCGACCATCGCGAAGCCGGCCATCGCGCAGGCACCGACGCTCACCGTGTGGAGCGGCTATCCGGAGATGGAGCCGTTCTATCGCCGCGTCGCCGAGGGGCTGCGCGGCCGGGTGTCGGGCCTGACGGTCAACGTGCAGCCGATCCCGCTGCGCCAGCACGAGCAGCGCCTGGCGCTGGCCCTGCCGTCGGGCAATGCGGCCGAGGTGATCGAACTCGGCTCGTCGACCGCCACCCGCTACGTCGAGGGCGGGTTCATGCAGAAGGCCCCGGCGGCCGTCACGACGGCCGTGCGCGACGCCTCGCGCTACGATCCCTTCTTCGCCCGCTCGGGCAGCTTCGAGGGGTCGGTCTATGGCATGCCGCTGTTCCGCGGCCAGGGCGCGCTCTTCTACAACGCCGAGATGTTCACGGCCGCCGGCCTGTCCGGCCCGCCGACGACGATGGCGCAGTACACCGAATACGCCGAGAAGCTGACGAAGCGCGATGGTTCGGGCCGGCCGACGGTCACCGGCTGGAGCCTGCGGCTGGGCGGCGGCGGGCAGGGCATCGCCGAGAAGTTCTGGATCAACATGCACCAGTACGGCGGCGCCCTCGTCCGGCAGAACGCGGCGGGCAAGTGGTCGTCCGGCTACGCCAACGAGGCCGGCCGCCGGACGCTGGCCCAGTATCTGGAGAACGTGCACACCAAGCGCACCTGCCTGATCGACAGCCCGGCCGACGCCGAGGCGTTCCAGCGCGGGCAGACCGCCATGTTCATCCGCGAGAGCTGGGTGATCGGCGACACGGCCAAGAAGGCGCCGGACCTGAAGTACGCGACCGCGCCGCTGCCGGTGGGCACGATCGTGGCGCCGGTCTTCCTCTACACGCCCGCGACCGGGGCGAAGGGCGATCTGGCGTGGCAGTTCGCCATGGCGTCGAACGAGCCCGAGAACCTCGTGTGGCTGCTCGACAACGTCGGCTGGCTGCCCAACCGTCGCGACGCGAACTACGCCCCCGTCATCGCCAAGACCCCGCAGCTCAAGGCCTTCGTCGACATGCCGCAGGGCCACACCCTGTTCGAGCTGCCGGCCATCGGCCCGGTCGAGGAGATCCTGACCCGTCTGGCGGAGCGGCTGGTGCGCGCCTTCGCCAACGCCTCGCTGGCCGGCAACACCGCCGGGATCGACGCGATGCTGCGGGAGGCGGCGGCGGAGACCGACCAGATCCTGCGGCGCGAAGGGCTCTACGGCGCCTGAGGGGGACGGCACCCTCATGCTCCGGCGGCGGCTGCTGGTCTTCGCGCTCCTGGCGCTCCTCCCGACCCTGGCGGTCTACGCCTGGGTCCGGATCGTGCCCATCGGCGAGGTGATCTGGCTCAGCCTCCACCGCTGGAACCTGATGTCCAGGAACAAGCCGTTCATCGGCCTCGACAATTTCGTCGAGCTGACGCGCGACCCCTTGTTCCTGGACGCGATCGTCAACACCACCGTCATCGCCTTCGGGGTGGTGGCGGTGACGGTCCCGCTGGGTCTGATCCTGGCGGCGCTGATCTATCACCGCACCCGCGCGCGTCTGGCCGGCTTCTACGAGACGGCGGTGTTCCTGCCGCACGTCGTCTCGCTGGTTCCGGCGGCGATGGCGTGGAAGTGGATCTTCGACGCACGTCTGGGGCCGCTGAACGCCGCCCTCGGCTGGTTCGGGATCGAACCCCAGTCCTGGCTGTTCGACCCGGTGCTGGCCGTCGTCTGCATCATCGTGCTCTGTTCGTGGCAGACGCTCGGCTTCGCCGTCGTGATCTTCATCGTCGGCATGAAGAACGTGCCGCACGTCCTGTACGAGGCGGCGCGGCTGGACGGGGCGACGGCGATCCAGGCGTTCCGCCACGTGACGGTGCCGATGCTGCGCCCGATCGTGCTGTACGTCTCGGTCGTGACGCTGGTGTCCGGCTTCAACGTGTACGCCCAGGGCTTCGTGATGGCGTCGGACACGCAGGGGGCGCCCGGGCGCCTCGTGCGCGTGCTGGTGCTCGACATGCTGGAGAACGCGTTCCGCAACTATCGCTTCGGCTATGCGGCGGCCGAAGCCGTGGTGCTTCTGCTGGTCGTCCTCGGCCTCACGCTGATCCAGTTCGGCCTCCTGCGCGAGAAGGGGGGCCGGTCGTGAGCGACGACGCCCCGCCGCTTCCCCGCCAGCGGGAGCCCTTCTCGCTCACGAACCTCGCGATCGACGCGCTGCTCATCGTCGTGGCGCTCCTGATGCTGCTGCCGCTGATCCTGCTGATCGGCAACGCCTTCAAGACCCCGCAGGAGATGCTGGCCTGGCCGCCGAACTTCCTGCCGCAGAACCCGACGGGCGAGAACTTCCGCGCGGTGCTGGCCGACACGCCGCTGCTGCGCTGGTTGTTCAACAGCCTCGTCTTCGCGCTGCTGTCGACGGCGGCAATCGTCGCCACCTCGGCGCTCGCCGGCTATGTGCTGGCGAAGTTCACCTCGCGCATCCTCGACGTGATCTTCGTCGTGATCCTCGCGACGGCCATCGTGCCGTTCGAGGTCTACATGATCCCCCTCTACTTCCAGGTCCAGAAGCTCGGCCTCCTCAACTCCATCTGGGGCCTGCTCATCGGCTATCTGGTGATGAGCTTCGGCATCTTCCTGATCCGCCAGAACGTGAAGGCCTCGATCCCGGACGAGTTGATCGAGGCGGCGCGGATCGACGGGGCGAACGAGGCGTGGATCTTCGTGCGGATCATCCTGCCGCTCATCCGGGGGCCGATCGGTGCGCTGGCGGTGCTGGCCTTCTTCCAGGCGTGGACCGCCTTCACCTGGCCGCTGATCGTGTCGACGACGACCGAGAGCTACACGGTGGAGGTCGGGCTCGCCCTCTTCCAGACGGGCTTCACCATCGACCTCGGCCGCCTCAGCGCGGCGTCGGCGCTGGTGCTGATCCCGTCGGTGACGGTGTTCGTCTTCCTGCGCCGCAGCTTCGTGCAGGGGGTGGCGTCGAGCGGGCTGAAGGACTGAGGCCATGGATCCCTGGATCGCCGACGCCCGCCACCGCTACCGCGCCGCCAACGCTGGCGCTCTGCGGTGGATGCTCGACCGCCCCCGCCTCCACGGCGCGTTCCTGAACACCAAGACGAACCCGCTCACGCTGGCCGACTACACCGACGCCGACGGCTGGCGCGGCCCGGCGTTCACCTACGGCTGGATCCAGGGACGGGGGCTGGAGGCGCTGGTGCGCCACGCCCGCCACTTCGCAGGGCACGATCCGGCGCTGGCCGTCCGGCTGAACGCCGCCGCGGGGCCGCTCGCCGAGGCCCTCGACCGCCTCGTCCGGCGCGACGGGCGGGCGTCCTTCGCCTGGCACGGCCCCGGCCTCGACCCCGTCCGCCCGGGCACGGACGGGGCGCCGGTGCGCCAGGACGGGCCGGCCGACATCGTGACGTTCTCCGACATCTTCGTGGCCAAGGGCCAGCTGGCGGCCGCCGTGGCGCTCGATCCCGCCGCCGTTCCGGCCCGGCGCACCGCACTCCTCGCCATCGGCGAGGGCATCGCGCGGGGCCGGTTTCAGATCGACGAGAAGGCGGCGCTGTCCGACGCCACCATCGACGCACAGC
Source organism: Rhodospirillales bacterium (assembly GCA_947457845.1). Classification (GTDB taxonomy): domain Bacteria; phylum Pseudomonadota; class Alphaproteobacteria; order Azospirillales; family Azospirillaceae; genus CANGXM01. Next base: position 6,346 of record CANGXM010000067.1, read on the forward strand.
CGCGGGAGTACGGGCCGCGGATGATCTTCCTGGGTGCGACGGGCCTGCTCCGCGCGCTGGGGCTCGACGACGGCGGGTTCGGCCGGCGCTTCGTCGACGAGGTGCTGGCCGCGCACGCCCGGCCGGACGGTGCGCTGGCCGACGAGCCCGGCGGTCGGATCGGCAACCCCGGCCACGCGATCGAGTTCGTGGGCTTCGCGCTGGAGACGCTGGGCGACGGTGCGGACGACGCGCTGGTCGCGCGGCTGTCGGCGGCGTTCCACGCGGCGTGGGACGCCGGCTGGTCGCCCCCGGGGCTGACGTTGAAGGCCGACCTCGACGCTCGCCGGCCGGTCACGCCGATCCGGCCCTGGTGGCCGCTGCCCGAGACGATCCGCGCGGCGGCGCTGCTGTGGACGCGCACCCGCGATCCCCGGACGCTGGCGGTCTGGAAGGCGGCGGACGCGGCGTTCTTCGGGTCCTACTGGCGGGGAGAGCCGCCGATCGCCTATCAGACCCGGGACGACGGGGGCCCGATGGACTTCGTGCCGGCGACCCCCGACCTCGACCCGGGCTACCACACGGGGCTCAGCCTGCTGGGGGCGATCGAGGCGGTGGGGTAGCGGAACGGAGGCGTTCGGTCTCTTTCCCCCTCCCCTTCCCCCCTTATCACACCGACCCCATCAACGCCCTCAATCGCGGCCCGAGCCCCGGATGCCCGACCTCCGCGGCGAAGTCGGCCAGCCCGCCCGCGCGGCGGGCCACCTTGGCGGCGTGGTTCGTCGCGATGTCGGCGAAGCGGTGGGCGAGGAAGGGGTTGGCGAAGCGGTCGACCACCTCGACCACGTAGGCGTCCGCCCTCGGCCCCATCCCGGCGGCAGCGAAGATCGGCACGATCTCTTGCGTGTAGAGGTCGATGAGCGCCGCCCGGCAGGCCGGATCGGCCATCGCCGCCCCCACCGTGTCGGGCCACGCCGCGGGGTCGGCCTGCCAGCGCCCCGCCATCCAGCTGTGCCCGAGGTTGAGGATGAAGAGCTTGAGCCGCTCGTAGGGGCGCAGGTCGTCCGTCACCACCACGGCCGGGTGGCGGCAGGGCGGCGCGAAGCCGGGGGCGTCCTGCATCGCCCAGAGCGCGTAGGGCTCGGCCACCGCGCCCACGGGATCGAGGCCGGCGGAGACGATGCGGTCGACGAGGCTGTCGGTCCACAGGCACGCGCCGTCCATCCAGTCGACCGCCGCCGCCTCGACACCCCAGCGCCGCGCGAGGCCGACGACGGTGCGGCGCAGCACCGCCCCGTTCTCCGGCACGAGTTCGAGCGGCAGCAGCACCGGCGCCGCCGCCCCCGCCCCCGCCCGCCAGCGTTCGTGCAGGAGGCGGAGGAGCTTGGCCGGGAACGAGCGCGGCACAGGATCGTCGACGCGCTCGTCGGGGGCGATCTCGTAGCCGCGGTCGGCGGTGTTGGAGACGATCCATCGCGCATCGAGGAAGAGGCGGCGCACGTCCGGCCATTCGTCGGAGGCGTGGAGCGCCGCCGTCACGGCGTCGACCATGACCGTCTCGTCGACCGTCCGCCCGCCCGCCGTGCCCTGGACACGCACGGGGAAGGGTCGCCCGGTCTTGAGCGCGTCGACCCGCCGGCGGGCGTCGGGGGTGTCGGTCGTCTGCACGACCGCGACGGGCCCGGCATCCTGGCCCGCCCGGCGTGCGTCCGCGACGAACAGGTCGACGTGCGCCTGGAGCAGCCGGCCCGTGCCGAACTGGAGGATCGGGACGGACATCGTCGCCCTCAGCGCTGGACCGCGGTCATCGCGCCGGCCGGATAGCGGGTGCCCGCCGCGGCGCCCGCCGGCACCGCGACCGAGATGCGGGCGACGTCGTCCGGCGTCAGCGTCACGGCCAGCGCGCCCACGTTCTCCTGGAGCCGGTCGAGGCGGCGGGTTCCCGGGATGGCGACCACGTCGTCGCCCTGGGCCAGGAGCCAGGCGAGGGTGAGCTGGGCCGGCGTGCAGCCCTTCTCCGCCGCGATCGCCTCGACCTTCGCCACGAGGGCGCGGTTGGCGGCGAAGTTCGCCTCCTGAAAGCGCGGATGCGCCGCGCGGCCGCCGCTGATCTGGGAAAGGTCCTGGATGGCACCGGTGAGGAAGCCACGCCCCAGGGGGCTGTAGGCGACGAAGCCGATGCCGAGTTCGCGGGTCGCCGCCCGTGTCTCCTCCGCCTCCTGCCGGTAGAGGAGCGAGTATTCGGTCTGCACCGCCGCGATGGGATGAACGGCGTGCGCGCGCCGGATCGTCTCCGGGTGCGCCTCGGACAGGCCGAGGAAGCGGACCTTCCCCTCCTCCACAAGGCGCTTCATGGCGCCCACCGTCTCCTCGATGGGCACGGCCGGATCGACGCGGTGCTGGTAGTAGAGGTCGATGACGTCGACGCCGAGGCGCGCCAGCGACGCCTCGCACGCCTTGCGCACGTAGGCGGGCGAGCCGTCCACGCCGTTCGCCCCGCCGGGGTTCTGGACCTGGCCGAACTTGGTCGCCAGCACCACCCGGTCGCGCAGGCCCTTCAGCGCCCGGCCGACCACGCCCTCGTTGTGGCCCCAGCCGTACATGTCGGCGCTGTCGAGATGATCGACGCCCCGGTCGACGGCGGCGCGGATCAGGTCGACCGAGGCCGCGTCGTCGGCCTCGCCGTAGGCGCCGGACAGCGACATGCAGCCGAGGCCGACGGCCGAGACGGACAGGCCGCCGAGGCGGCGGTGGGGGAGCGTGGTCATGCGGGGCTCTTTCGGGGACGGACGGGCGATGTCGGTCGAAGGGGACGGGGGGCGGTCGGTTGCGGAGAGGATCGGCCTGCTCCAGCCCCCTCACCCTGTCCCTCTCCCCGGGGGGGAGAGGGGACGCAGATTCGAGTTCACTCCCCTCTCCCCCCCGGCGAGAGGGGGCGGGGGAGAGGGGCCGGGAGCAGGCCGACGCTCGCCGGACCGCCCCCCCCAGCTCAGGTACCGGTCTTCTGCTTCAGCTCGGCGACCTCTTCCGCGCTCACGTTCTTCTTCTGGACGTAGGTCTTGTTCTCGACCTGCCAACCGACGAACGGCGTGGTGACGTCGCCGTACTGGTCGTGGCGCATGGCGCCGCTGGCGCCGACGTAGCGGATCGTCTTGCCTTCGGACAGCAGCTGGACCGCCTTCCGGAAGTCCTCGACCGTGGTCGAGATCGGCGTGCCCGCCGGGTCGGTGACCTTCGCCACGCCCGCCGCGATCGCCTTGCCGTCCTTGATGTTCTGGGCGGCGACCATGGCGAGGCCGATGAGGGCGGCCGCGTCGTAGCCGGTGTCGCGGCCCGGGCCGACGCCCTTGCCGGGCTCGAGGCCGTAGCGCTTCTCGAACGCCTCGTAGAAGATGGCGCGGCTGTTCGGCGCCGGGGCGCCCGGCGTCACGAACCAGGCGTCCTTCAGGTACTGGTCGCCGATCTGCTCGATCAGCTTGGCGTCGTTCATGCCGAGCGGGAACAGGAACTTCTGCGTGCCGCCGAGCGAGATCCAGTCGCGCAGGATCTTCGAGCCGTCGATGACGGTGGAGATCACGAACGCGCTGTCGGGCTTGGCGTCGAGCGCGCGGTTGACCTCGCCGCGATAGCTGGGCTGCTCGGCGTTGTAGGTGACCTGCGCCGCGACCTTGCCGCCCATCGCCCGGAACGTGGCGGAGAACTGCTTGGCGAGGTTGTTGCCCCAGTCGTTGTTCAGGTTGACGATGGCGATGTTGCGGTGCCCGGCGTCCCAGGCCAGCTTCGCCGCCGCCACCGCCTGCAGCGCGTCCGACGGCTGCACGCGATAGAACAGGCCCTTCAGCTTGCCGTCCCGCGCCATCTCGCTGAACGTCGGCGAGGAGGAGGCGGACGGGATCATCAGCACGCCCTTCTCCACCGTCACCGAGGAGAGGACGGGCCCGGTCACGCCCGACGTGATCGGGCCGACCATCGCCGGCACCCCGTCGAGATCGACGAGGCGCCGCGCGGCGTCGACGCCGACCGACGGCTGGGTCTGGTCGTCGCGGACGATGTATTCCAGCCTGTCGCAGCCGGGCACCTTCCAGCCGGCCTGGTTCAGCTGCTCGACCGCCAGCGCGGCGGCGTTGCTGATCGGCGGCCCGAAGGTCGCGTAGGAGCCGGTGAGCGACAGCGTGGCCCCGATCTTGCCCGGGCAGGCCAGGGCCGGACCGGCCACCAAGAGGCCCGCCGCCGCGGCGGCGATGATCCCCAAACGTCTCGTCATGATGCGTTCCCCCTTCGTCGGGACGATGTGCGATCGCTGTTCAGGCCGCGGGCGGCGTCGCCGTCCCCGGCCATGGCTTGTCCTCGAGTGCGTTCTGGTTGGGCCGCATGATCCGGCCGTGGCGGCCGGTGCGGTCGTTCTCGAGTTCGTAGCAGTCGCCCTCGGGCCCGGTGCGGCGTGCCCGGATCGCGTCGAGGGCCGTCCGGTCGGCATCGGTCAGGGCGATCTCGAAGACCCTGGCGTTGCGGGCGAGGTTGCGGGTCGACGTGGCGCCGACGATGCAGCCGTCGATGCCCGGCCGGTCGAGCGTCCAGCGCAGCGCGACCTCGCCCGGGCCGACGCCCAGCCGGTCGCCGATCGCCTTGAGCGCGCGCAGCAGTTCCTGGAACAGGTCCCAGCCCCCGAAATCCTCGATGATCAGCTTGTACTTGCGCAGGCTGCGGTTGGCGTAGGGCTCCCCCGCCTCGGGCTTGCCGATCCAGTCGGCCGACAGGAAGCCGCCGAGCAGGTGGCCGTAGGTGACGACGGCGATGCCGTTCGCCCGGCAGTCGTCGAGCTGCGCCAGCTCCGGCCGGTGGTCGACCAGCGAATACTGGAGCTGGTTCACCGCCACCGGCACGCCTGCGTCGATCAGCTGCTTCAGCTGCGGGGTCGTGAAGTTGGTGACCCCGATGTGGCGGATCTTGCCCTCCTTCTGGAGGTCCTTCAGCACCAGCGCGGCCTCGACCGCCCCCTCGACCTTCCAGTTCCACCAGAAGAACTGCACGACGTCGAGCGTCTCCACCCCCAGCCGCTGGAGCGACCGGTCGATGATGCGCACCGTGTCGGCCCGGGTCAGGGTCGCCAGCGCGTCCCAGTCGGGCACGTACTTGGTGTGGATCTGCATCTTCGCGGCGAGGTCGGGCCGGGCCTTGCGGAAGTCGCCGATCATCTGCTCCACGCCGAGGTAGTGGTCGGCGCAGTCGAACGACGTGACGCCGGCCTCCACGAAGGCGGCCATGTCCGCCACCGCCCGGTCGCGCTCGATGCCCTCGCCATGGCCGCTGGCGAGCTGCCACCCGCCCTTCAGGATGCGGGAGATGCTGTAGCCGGGAAGGATCTCGCGGCGTTCGATGGTCATTCGGGGGTCCTCGGTTTCCGGTCTGCGACGGGTCCGCGCGGCGGCGCTCAATCGCCCCCGACCGGCACCGCCGTCGTCTGTGCGTGGCTGAAGCGGCGCTTGCCCAGCCGCGTGATGCGGAACCGGCTCGGGCAGTTCGGGTCGGGGCACGCCACCTCGGCGTCCGACGTCATCCAGTCGTTGGGGTGCGTCTCCCGCTGCTTCGCCGCGAGCAGGGGCATGATCGCGGCCAGCGAATAGATGCTGAAGCCCTGTCCCGGCGGAAGGTACAGCATCTCGCCCCGAAGTTCGAAATGATCGCCGGGCTCGGCGTTGCACCAGATCTTCGCACCCGGTGGGGCGACCACCTCGACCCGCAGGTCGTAGAGCTCGAACCCGTCGTCCTTCGTCTCGGCCATGCGGTCCCCCGGGGCGCCCTGCGGATGGCGGGGACCGCCGCGGCGTGCGCACGGCCGCCCGCCGATCCCCCTCCTTGGATGAAGGATAAGTTCGTATTGCGTGCAGGATCAATTATCGTCGACGCAGCGGTTCAGATGCGGTGCGGGGGCCGATGCTGGAGTTGCGGGGCGTATCGAAGGCGTTCGGCGGGTTGAAGGCGGTCGACGACGTCAGCTTCACCGTCGCGCGGGGCACCATCACCGGGCTGATCGGGCCGAACGGTGCTGGCAAGACCACCCTCTTCAACACGGTCGCGGGCGCGCTGAAGCCCACGGGCGGGGAGATCCGGCTCGACGGGCGGCGGATCGACGGGCTGCCGTCCCACCGCGTCTACCGCTCCGGCCTCGCCCGCACCTTCCAGATCCCGCGCCCCATCGGCACGCTCTCGGTGCTGGAGAACGTCATGCTGGCACCCACGGGCCAGACGGGGGAGCGGGCGTGGAACGCGCTGCTGCGCCCCGGCCGGGTCCGGGCGGAGGAGCGGGCCAACCGCGAGAAGGCGGTCGGCATCCTGGAGTTCCTGAACCTGATCCGGCTGGCCGACGAGCCGGCGCGCACGCTCTCGGGCGGGCAGCTGAAGCTCCTCGAACTCGCCCGGGCGCTGATGTCCGACCCGCGGGTGATCCTGCTCGACGAACCCGGGGCGGGCGTGAACCCGACGCTGCTCGGCCAGATCGTCGAGCGCATCGCCGCGCTGAACCGGCGGGGCATCACCTTCCTCATCATCGAGCACAACATGGACCTCGTCATGAACCTTTGTCGGCCGGTGGTGGTGATGGCCGGCGGGCGCCTGCTGATGGAGGGCGACCCGGAGGCGGTCCGGGGCGACCCCCGGGTGCTGGACGCGTATCTGGGAGGGACGGCGTGAAGGGGTTCCGCGACATCCCCTCCGCCGGAGCCCTCCGCCCATGAGCGCCCCGGTCCCCCATCTCGCGGTGGACGACCTCGTCGCGGGCTACGTGCCGGACGTGCCGATCCTGCGCGGCATGACGCTCTCGGTCGCGACGGGCGAGATCGTCACGGTGCTGGGCCCCAACGGCGCCGGCAAGTCGACGCTGGTCAAGGCGGTCGCGGGCCTCGTCCCGGCCCGGTCGGGCGAGATCCGCGTGAAGGGCGGGAGCATCCGCGGCCTCGCCACCCACCGCCTCGTCGCCGCGGGCGTCGCCTACGTGCCGCAGACGGAGAACGTTTTCACCCGCCTGTCGGTGGAGGAGAACCTGGAACTCGGCGGCCTCTCCGCCCCGGCCGAGGTGCGGGCGCGGATGGCGGAGATGTACGCGCTGTTCCCCGACCTCGCCCGCCTGCGCCGCCTCGCGGCGGGGCGCCTGTCGGGGGGGCAGCGGCAGATGGTGGCGGTCGCCCGCGCGCTGATGGCGCGGCCGCACCTGATCATGCTGGACGAGCCCTCGGCCGGCCTCTCGCCCAAGCTGACGGAGATGGTGTTCCAGAAGCTCGAGGAGGTGCGGCGCACGGGCGTCACGCTGCTGGTGGTGGAACAGAACGCCCGGGCGGCGCTCGCCATATCCGACCGCGGCTACGTGCTGGCCGAGGGGCGGCAGCGCTTCACCGGAACCGCGCGGGAACTCCTGTCCAGCCCCGAGGTGGGGGAACTCTATCTCGGCACGCGGACGAGGCTCGCGTCATGATGCAGGTGATCGCCGACGGCCTCGTCGCCGCCTCCTTCATCACACTGGGCGTGGTGGGGCTGAGCATGATCTACAACATCCTCAACTTCCCCACCTTCGCGCAGGGCGACCACATCGCGGTCGGCGCCTATTTCGCCCTCGGCGTCGTGGCGCTGGCCGGGACGGCGGGATCGGTCGCGGGGTTGAGCTTCGGCTGGCCGCTGATCCTGGGCCTCTTCTGCGCCGCGGTGCTGACCGCCGTGGTGGCGCTGGCGCTCGACCGGGCGATCTTCGCGCAGCTGAGGCGGCGCGACGCGTCCCGCATCAGCCTGATCATGGCGTCCTTCGGCGTGGCGCTGATGCTGCGCTACATGATCGTCATGGCCGCGGGCCACGACCCCCACTACTACGCCTTCGCCATCACCCCGGCGCTGAACCTGGGCGGCGTGCGCATCCAGCCGAACGAGCTGATCTCGATCGCGGTGACGGTCGCGATGGTGGTGGGCCTCCACCTCTTCCTCACCCGGACCTGGCTGGGGCGGTCCATGCGCGCGGTGTCGGAGAACCCGACGCTGGCGCGGGTCAACGGCATCGACGTGGGCCGCGTGGTGCGATGGACCTGGATCATCGGGGCCGGCATGGCGGCGGTCGCGGGCGTGCTCCTGGGCGTGGTCGTCCAGATCCATCCCTTCATGGGGTTCGAGCTGCTGCTGCCGATGTTCGCCGCCCTCATCGTGGGCGGCATGACGAACATCTACGGCGCCGTCCTGGGCGCGGTGCTCATCGGCCTCGCCGAGGCGCTGACGATCCGCTATCTGGCGCCGGAGTACCGGCAGGCGGTCTCCTTCATCGCCGTCTTCGTCGTCCTGATGGTCCGCCCGCAGGGCATCCTGGGGGAGAAGCCCTGATGGACGTCCTCTCCTATCTCGTCTTCTTCCTGGTCGTCGCCGGCATCTACGCGGTCGCGACGCTGGGGCTGAACCTCCAGTGGGGGTTCACGGGCATCATGAACGTGGGCGTCGTCGGCTTCTTCGGGGTCGGCGCCTACACCGCCGCCTACGTCACCGGCCCGAACTATCCCGACGCCTTCGGCGGGTTCGGCCTGCACCCGCTCGTGGGATATCTGGCGGCGATGGTGGTGTCGGGCGCGGTGGCGTTCGTGGTGGGCCTGCCCACCATCCGCCTCAAGCACGACTTCCTCGCCATCGGCACGTTCGGGATCGCCATCTGCATCCAGCTCGTCGCCATGAACTGGAAGTCGGCGACCCGCGGCTTCGACGGGCTGCACAGCCTGCCCAAGCCTTTCGCGGCGGCGGCCGGCTCGCCGTTCGCCGCGAACCTCGCCTATCTCGTCATGGTGGTCGCGATCATCCTCCTGGTGACGCTGGCGCTGGAACGCATGGTGCGCTCGCCCTGGGGGCGGATGCTGCGGGCCGTGCGCGAGGACGAGACGGCGAGCGCCGCGCTCGGCAAGGACGCGTTCCGCGTGCGCCTCCAGACCTTCGTGATGGGCTCGGGGCTCATGGGCCTGTCGGGCGCGCTCTACGCCAACTTCACCGGCTTCGTCAGCCCGCAGGACCTCCTGCCCATCTTCACGTTCCAGGTCTTCGTGATGCTGGTGGTGGGGGGCAGCGGCAACAACTGGGGCGCCATCCTGGGCGCCGTGGTCATCTGGGGCCTGTGGACAGCGACCGAGACCGTGCTCTCCGCCCTCCTCCCGCCCGGCCTGCAGCAGCAGGTGGCGGCGGTCCGCATCGTCATGGTCGGGCTGATCCTGGTGGCGATGCTGCTGCTGCGACCGCAGGGCCTGTTGCCTGAGCGGCGCAACGTCTCGCCCGAGGCCCGGCTGAAACCCTGATCGTCCCGCCCGCCCGTCCGAGGACCCGCATGCTGCCCTTCACGAACCTTCCCGCCCAGTCGCCGATCAACCTGCGCGCCGACGCCTATGCCGAGGTGTCGGTGCGGCTGTCGCGCCTCGTGGCGATGACGACACGGTGCGTGCTCGACGTGCCCTACGGCGACCATCCGGAACAGCGGCTCGACATCTATCTCCCGGCCGACCCGTCGCTGAGGGACCTGCCCGTCTTCGTGAACATCCACGGCGGCGCCTGGACCCACGGGTTCAAGGAGTGGATGGGGCTGAACGCGCCCCCGGTCGTGGCGGTGCCGGCGATCTACGTCTCGCTCGGCTACCGCCTCGCCCCGCACGCGCGCTTTCCCGCCCCCTTCGACGACTGCCTCGCCGCCTTCGCGTGGGTCTTCCGCAACATCGCGAAGCACGGCGGAAGCCCAGACAGGCTGTTCGTGGGCGGGCATTCGGCGGGCGGCCAGCTGGCGGCGCTGATCGCGCTGCGCACGGACCTCCACGCCCGCCACGGCCTGCCGACGGGCGTGGTGAAGGGCTGCCTGCCGACCAGCGGCGTGTTCGACATGACGTATCTCAAGGAGGACGGGACCCGCGCGCTCGTGCCCATGTGCGCCGGGACGATGGGGGACACGGGCCTCGAGCGGGACGCGAGCCCGGTCCACTGGACGGCCGGGAACCGGACGCCCTTCCTCGTCTCCTGGGGGGAGAACGACAACCCCTTCTGCAAGGCGCAGGCGCCGCTCTTCGCCGAGGCGCTGCGGACGGCACCCGGACGGGTGGAGACGCAGGTGCTGCCGATCCTCGACCATTTCTGGGTGACGGTGGACCAGCAGCGGCCGGAAAACCCCTATACCCGCACGCTCGTCGCCTGGATGACCGGCGACCCGCGGACCGCCCCGGTCTTCCAGGCGTAGGGAGGACGGCCCTTGTATCTCTGAGTTGCCTGCCGGCGGTGAGCCGGAGAGGCTTTCGGTGGGCGGGAGCCCGCATGGCCCTTGGGTGATCGAGCCCGTGGGTGAGCCCGGGTCCCCGTCCGCCGGTTCCTCCAGGAACCCGAACAGTCGCATGGGCC
>CANGXM010000068.1 GCA_947457845.1 Rhodospirillales bacterium
ACGGCGGATCCGCCCGTGGGCCCGCCCTCGACCTCCTGCCGCGCGGCCTCGGCGCCGTCCGGCCGGAGAAGGCGCAGGACCGTGCGCTGGCCGCCGGCCGCCCGGCCGACCTCGTCGCGGCGCAGGATGAGCGCGTGCACGACGTCATTCGGCCGATAGGTCCGTCGATCGGTGAGCAGCACGGCCTGGGGCCCGCCGCGTGCGGAGTCGGGCGCATCGGCGGTCGGACCGAGGTCGAGGAAGGCGAAGTCCCCCCCGTCGCCATGGGCGAAGAGCGCCTGCGGCGCCGCGTCGCCCGCACCGGCCAGCGACGCGGCCGGAATGCGGACGAGCCCGTCCGGCCCCGTCCGGACCTTCGTGATCTCGCGGCCCGCACGCGACAGCAGGCGCAGTTCCGCCCCGGCCGCCGCCTCCCCGCTGGCGATCCGCCGGGTCAGGACCGTCAGGCCGTCGTCGCCGCGCAGCGACAGGAGGCCGAGGTCCGAGACGATGAACCACTGCGACGCGCGGGCGCCGGGCCCGGCACGGCCGGGATCCGCGGCGGTCGCGATGTAGACGCCGGACGGCAGGCCGGCCAGCGCGGACCCGATCGGAAAATCCGTCTGGACCGCCTGGTTGCGCCGTCCCTCGACCGCGGCCTCGCCCTGCCAGGCGACCTCGCCCGACCGGTCGATCAGCTCACCCATCTCGACCTCGGTCATGGTCTGGGCGAGACGGCCGAAATAGATCCGCTCCACGAGGGCGCGGTCCGCGATGCGGAGAACCTGGAAACGCAGGCGGTCGACGTTCACCGTCCTGACGTCCAGCCCCTCCAGCCCCTCCGGCCCGATCCGCGACAGCACGTAGCCGGCGCCGCGGAAAGCGACGGCGGGGGCACGGTTGGGGAGTTCGACCGTCTGCACGACCGCGAACCGGAGATCGGCCCCGGTGGCCGCGGGCAGGCCCGCGCGCAGCGTGACCTGCACCCGGCTTCCGTGCGCCGGCCCCTCGACGCACAGCGACCGGTCGCGCACGACGACGTCGACCGGCATCGGCGGCTCGACCGAGACGAAGCCGCCGTAGCCGACGAGGGCCGGCCGTTCGAGGCGCTGGTTGAAGGCGAAGCAGATCTGCGGGCGGTCGCGCTCGACCACCACCTCCCGGCCGGTCACCTCGAGCGGAGCCTCCTGCGCCCGGGCGACGGGGCCGAGCGGAGCCGCGAGGGCGGCGAGGACGAGCAGGCGCAGGCAGCAGCGGAGGCCGGGACGCATGGGAGAGCTTCAGCCGCCCCTTCCGAAATAGGCCGAGAGGCGCTCGACCGCGCCGTCGAGCACGGCGTCCTGCTTGGCGAAGCAGAAGCGCACGCAGTGCCGCACCGGTCGTTCGACGTAGAAGGCGCCGACGGGGATGGCAGCGACCCCGGCCTCCGCGACGATCTGCTCGCAGAACGCGTCGTCGGCGAGGTCGAGCCCGAGGGGCCGGATGTCGCAGACGACGAAGTAGGTTCCCTGGGCCGGCAGCACGTCGAAGCCCACCGACGCGAGGCCGGCGGACAGCCGATCGCGGCGGCGGCGCATGTCGGCGGCGAGGCCGGCGAAGTACGCGTCGTCCTGGGAGAGGCCGTACGCCACCGCCGCCTGGAGGTTCGGCGGCGTGGTGAAGACGAGGAACTGGTGCGCCTTCGCGACCGGCTGGAGCAACTCCGGCGCAGCGGTGACGTACCCGACCTTCCAGCCGGTGAGCGAGAACGTCTTGCCGGCCGAGCCGATCTTCAGGCACCGCTCGCGCATGCCGGGGAGCGACATCAGCGAGAGGTGCGGGCGCCCGTCGAAGACGATGTGCTCGTACACCTCGTCGCACACCGCGTACGCGTCGAATTCCCGCACGAAGCGGGCGACCAGCTCCAGCTCAGCCCGGTCGAACACCTTTGCGGCCGGGTTGAGGGGGTCGTTCAGGAGGACGAGCTTGGTCCGCGGCGAGAAGGCGGCGGCGAGGTCGGCCTCCGTGAACCGCCAGTCCGGCGGGCTCAGGGAGACGAAGCGGGGAACGCCGCCGGCCCGGCGGATGATGGGGACGTAGCTGTCGTAGAGCGGCTCGAACAGGACGACCTCGTCCCCCGGCTCGATCAGGCCGAAGAGGCAGGCCGCCAGGGCCTCGGTGGCGCCGGACGTCACCATCACCTCGCGCTGCCAATCGACCTCCAGACCGTAGAAGCGCCGCCCGTGCTCCGCGACGGCCCGGCGCAGGTCGGGCGTGCCCATCATGGGCGGGTACTGGTTCCAGCCGTCTGTCACCGCGGCCGCGGCGGCGCGCAGCACGTCGTCGGGCCCGCGGTCGTCGGGGAAGCCCTGGCCGAGGTTGATCGCCCGGTGCTGGACCGCGAGGCGCGACATCACCTCGAACACCGTGGTGCCGTAGCCCGACAGGACCGAATTGGCTTGCTTCACGGTCCGACCCTCGCCCGCCTCACGCCGTCGGTCGATAGCGGAACCGCCCGACCCTTGTCCAGCGCGGCTATGGCCGGCGCCGCCGGCGCAGACGCTCCAGCCATCCGAACCATTGCGGGCGCCGGCGCTTGAGCCGCACGAAGGACCGGCGGCTGGCGGGCGAGTTGCGAAGCAGGATCGCGCCCCCCAGAAGGATGAGCGGGATGCCGCCCGGCCCCGGCACGGGCGAGATCACGACGCCGAGGGCCAGGATCGTCCAGCCGCCGATCACGAGCGCACGCCGACGCAGCGGCGAGCCGGGGGGCAACATCCAGGCGATCACGCATCACCTCGTCCATGCTCCGGAAGGTCCGTGCCCACATCTGGTCCGTCGGGGGCCGGTCGGGAACCCTTCGGTCAGGATGATGAACGTCCCGTACGCCGAAAGGCTTCCAAATCGCGACGGAAGAGCACATGTTCCGAACTTCGTGGGCATCGCACCTGTCTGGGTCGCGTGCCCCCTCCGTCCCGGCCCGGGACGGCGCCATACACCCCGTGCGAGGACGCGTGCATGCGGACATCCCTTCGTGGCGGCCTTGCAGAGCGTCGGTCGCGCACCGTCCAGGGTCGTCGCTTCCAGGACAGCCTGCTGTTCCTCGCCAAATGGCTCCGCTCGCCCCTCAAGATCGCGGCGGTCATGCCGTCGAGCCCCGACCTTGCCGCGACGATGGCGGCGTGCGTGCCGGTCGAGGGGGACGGTCTCGTGGTCGAACTGGGCGGCGGCACGGGCGCCCTCACCCAAGGGCTGATCGAACGCGGGATCGCACCGGAGCGGCTCGTGGTGATCGAGCGTGACTTCGGCTTCTACAAGATCCTGCGCGAACGGTTCCCGGCGGCGAACGTGGTGCTGGGCGACGCGGCCGATTTGACGCGGCTCGTCCGCGCGGCGGGGTTCGCGTCCCGGCCGGTGACGGCGGTCGTCTCCGGCCTGCCCATCCTCACCTTCCCGGACGAGTTGCAGGAGGTCATCCTGCGCGAGGCCTTCCAGCTCATGGAGGCGGATGGGCTGTTCGTGCAGTTCACCTACGGTTTCGGCCCGCCGGTGCCGGCGAAGCGGCTCAAGCGCTGGGGCCTCGCCGGCGATCTCGCCGGGCACGCGATGCGCAACGTCCCGCCGGCCCACGTCTGGGTGTTCCGGCGCGACGAGGGCTGACGACGCCGCCCCGCGGGCGGCGCGCCTCTCACATGTAGAGCTTCTCGCCCTTCAGATCCTCGTAGAGCCCGGCCACGAACTCGCCGTAGCCGTTGTAGATCTGGGTCGGGCGCATCTCGCCAGACCCGAGCATCCGCTCGTTCGCCTGGCTCCAGCGCGGGTGCGGGACCGCCGGGTTCACGTTCGCCCAGAAGCCGTACTCGCTGCCCTGGACCTGCTCCCAGAAGCTGATCGGGCGGCGGTCGGTGAAGTGGACGCGCACGATCGACTTCACGCCCTTGAACCCGTATTTCCACGGCAGGACGAGCCGCAGCGGCGCGCCGTTCTGCGCCGGGATCGGCTTGCCGTAGAGGCCGGTGGCGATGAACGACATCTCGTTGTTCGCCTCGGCCATGCTGCAGCCGTCGACGTAGGGCCAGGGATACCAGGACTGGCGCAGGCCGGTCGCGGTGCCGGGCGAGATCTCGTTCGAACCGAAGGTCGTGAAGACGACGTACCTGGCCCCCGACAGCGGCTTGGCGTACGCGACGAGATGGGAGAGCTGGAAGCCCGACCACGGCACCGCCATCGCCCACGCCTCGACGCAGCGCATTCGGTAGACCCGCTCCTCCAGCGGCATCGCACGGATCAGAGTGTCGAAGTCGACGGTGCGCGGCTCCTCCACCATGCCGTCGATCCGCACCGTCCAGGGCCGCAGCGGCAGGCGCTGCGCCGCGCGCGAGATCTGCTTGTGCGAACCGAATTCGTAGAAGTTGTTGTAGGTGGTGGCCTGCACCTCGTCCGTCAGCGGACGGTCGAGCGCGTACCGCTCGTTCCGCTTGACCGGATAGAGGCCGGCCGTCGGATCGTTGGAGGCGGCGACCTGCCGGTCCCCCCCGAAGCCGAGGAAGGCCGACGCCGGACGCGCGGCGAGCGCGCCCGCGCCGAGCATCGACCCCGCGGCGATCGCCTTCACGAGCCGCCGCCGGTCGGCGTGCACCGCCTCGGGCGTCGCCTCGCGCTCCGGTATCTCCCAGCCCCGTCGCCTGCGGATCTGCATCGTCCTGGCTCCCGTCCCGATGACCCTCGCATCAAGGACGTGCGGCCGGGGCGACGCAAGTCAACAGGCGGTGAGGCGCGCATCAGCCGAGCGAGGCGCGCAGCATCCACGCCGCCTTCTCGTGACGGCCCATCCGGCCGTTCATCAGGTCCTCGGTCACCGTGTCGTCGGCGTCGTGGCAGAGCTGGACGAGTTCGCGGCAGGACCGGTTCACGAGTTCGTTGTCGCGGGCGAGCTGGTGCAGCATCGCCGTCGCGTCGGGCACGCCGTGCTCGACCTCGATGGTCGTCAGCTTGAGGAACTGCGACAGGCTGCCCGGCGCGGTGTCGCCCAGCGCGCGGATGCGCTCGGCGAGCTCGTCCACCGCCCCGGTAAGGTCCTCGTCCTGCTCCTGGAACATCGCGTGGAGCGAATGGAAGGTCGGCCCCGTCACGTTCCAGTGGAAGCCGTGGGTCTTGCCGAGGAGCGTGCAGGTGTCGGCCAGGATCTTGGCCAGACCGTCGGCCAGCGATCCCGCCCGGACCCGGCCGATGTCGAGCCGACCCGTCTGGGCGGCGTGCCGCACGCGGACCGGCGGGAACAACGGGCCTGCCCCCGCGATCGCGAGGCGCGCGGCGGTGGCGCCGACGTCCGGCGTGTCGTGCCGCAGCGCCTTCATCAGGCGGCGGACGCCGTGGTCGCGCCGGGCGGAACCGATGCGGACGGGCACCACCCGGTCCGAGCCGCCGTCGCGGGCCAGCGCAGTGTGGAGGTCGGTCGGCGGCGGGCCCGTCTCCTCCCCCAGGAGCCTTTCGAGACGCGCATCGTCGCAGTCCGGGACCCCTGAGTCGAAGGAGAACCACATCCTGAGAAGGGATATCGGGGGCTGGACCGCCGCACGCGCGGTTCCCATCTCCGAGCCATGCCTCTTGCGACCGCCCACGACGTCCTCGCCTTCTGGTTCTCCGACGCGGCGAAGCCGAACTGGTTCGCGCGGTCGGACGCGTTCGACGCGGCGGTGCGCGAGGCGCTGCTGTCGCTTCACGAACGGGCCGCCACGGGGGAGCTGGATGTCTGGGCCGAGGCGGCGGAGGGCGCGCTGGCGCTGGTGCTGCTGCTCGACCAGGTGCCGCGCAACGTCTTCCGCGGCGATCCGAGGGCGTTCGCCACCGACGCGAAGGGCCGGGAGATCGCCTGGGCCGCCATCGGCGCCGGCCTCGACTGGCAGCTGATCGGCGACGACCGGCGCACCTTCCTCTACCTGCCGCTCGAGCACAGCGAGGACGTCGACGACCAGCGGGCCTGCGTCCGGCTGTTCGAGGAGCGGGTGACGAACCCGATGTTCGTCGACTACGCGCGCCGGCACCTCGCGGTCGTCGAACGGTTCGGGCGGTTCCCGCACCGCAACGCGATCCTCGGCCGGGAGACGACGGCGGAGGAGGCTGCGTTCCTGACGGAGCCCGGCTCCTCCTTCTGATCCCCTCGCGACGGACGGGACCGCATGGCTGCGATCACCGGCATCGACCACACCCTCGTCGGCGTCGCCGACCTCGAGGCGGCACGGGCCGCGTGGACCCGGCTCGGGTTCGCCTGCACGCCCCGCGGTCGGCACATCGGCTGGGGGACGGCGAACTACTGCATCATGTTCCCGGACGACTACGTCGAACTGCTGGGAATCCTCGACCCGACACAGTTCGTGAACGGGCTCGACCGGGTGCTGGCGACCCGCGGGGAGGGCCTCCTCGGCCTCGCCTGGGCGGGCGACCCGGACGGGTCCCGGGCCACGCTCGGCGAGCGGATGCAGGAGCCGAAGGCGCTCTCGCGCCTGCTGGAACTGCCCGAGGGAACGGTGGAACCCCGGTTCCGGCTGGCGCATCCCGTCGACGGGAGCGTCTTCCCGGCCCTCTCCGCCTTCGTCTGCCGGCACCTGACGCCGGAGCGTCTCCGCCGGCCGGCCTGGCTCGCCCACCGCAACGGTGCGCGCGCGCTCGAGGGGCTGACCGTGGTCTGCGACGACCCGCCGGCGCTGGCCGACGCCTACGCCCGGGTGTTCGGCGCCGACGCGCTGCACGCCGGCCAGGGCCGGCTCGACGTCCGGGCCGGTCCCCACACGGTCCGCTTCCTGTCCACGGTGCGCTTCGCCCGGCGCTATCCCGGGCTGACGGCGCCCGCTTCGACGCCGGCGCCGACGGTGATGACGGTGCTGGTCGACGACCTGCCCGCGACCGCGCAGGTCCTGCGGGTGGCGGAGATCCCGACGGTACCCGTGCCGGGCGCGCGGCTCGTCGTCCCGCCGGAGGCGGCGAACGGCGTGGTGCTGGAGTTCGCCGTCTCCTGATCCCGGCGTCCTAGCCGTCCCGGTCCCGCTGGCCGGCGATCGCGTCCATGAAGCGCGCCAGCGCCACGTCCTTCTCGCTCAAGCCGCCGGCGTCGTGGGTGGTCAGCGTCACCTCGACCCGGTCGTAGACATTGAACCATTCGGGATGGTGGTCCGTCCGCTCGGCCATCAGCGCGACCCGGCTCATGAAGCCCCACGCCTCGACGAAGTCGCGAAAGTGATAGGTCCGGCGGATCGCGTCCCGGTCCATCACCTCGACCCAGCCGTGGAGTTCGGTGAGCGCCGCCTGTCGGTGGGCACCCGTCAACCGCTGCACCATGATCCGATCCTCCGTTTCCGCGTGCGGCGCCGCCTTCCGGCGGCCACGATCAGACGGTAATCTCCCCCGATGACCGACACCAACCGCTCCTTCGGCAAGGCCCCCACCATCGGCGAGATCGAGGCGATGGCGGAGGATGCGCTCGCCACCATCCCCGTGCCGCTCCTGCGCCACGTCGGCAACGTCGTGATGCGCGTGGAGGATTTTCCCGACGACGAGACGGTCGCCGAGATGGAGCTGGAGAGCCCGTTCGATCTCCTGGGCCTCTACCGGGGCGTCGACCTGACGCACAAGAGCGTTCACGACGTGCCGGCCACGATGGACATGATCTTCCTCTACCGCCGTCCGCTGCTCGACTACTGGTGCGAGACGGGGGAGGACCTGGCCCACCTCGTCCGCCACGTGCTAATCCACGAGATCGGCCACCATTTCGGATTCTCGGACGAGGACATGGAGGCGCTGGAGGCCGGCGCCGCCGAGGGCTGAGCGGCCGGCGCCGCGCCCCATGGCCTTCAGCTTCGCCCGCGCCATCGCCACCGTCGGCGGCCTGACGCTGCTGAGCCGGGTGGCGGGCTTCGCGCGCGACATCCTGAACGCGGCGCTTCTCGGCGCGGGGCCGGTGTCGGACGCGTTCTTCGTGGCGCTGAAGCTGCCGAACCTCTTCCGGCGCCTGTTCGGCGAGGGGGCGTTCAGCGTCGCCTTCGTGCCGCTGTTCAACGCCGAGATGCAGGCGAACGGCCGCGACGCCGCGCACGCCTTCGCCGAGAAGTGCCTCGCGGTGCTGCTGCTCGCGCTGACGGTCCTGACGGCCGTGATGATGGTGGCGATGCCGTGGGTGATCTTCGTCCTCGCGCCCGGCTTCGCGGACGATCCCGCGCGCTACGGGCTGGCCGTCGCGCTGACGCTGATCACCTTCCCCTATCTCCTCCTGATCTCGCTCGTGACGCTCTATGGCGGCGTCCTCAACTCACTGAACAGCTTCGGCCCCTTCGCCGCGGCGCCGATCGCCTTCAACCTCGTCCAGATCGCCGGCATGGGGCTCGCCTGGTGGATCGGCGGGGACGTGGCCCGGATCCTGGCGGTCAGCGTGGTGTTGTCGGGCGTGGTGCAGCTCGTGTGGCTCGCCCGGGCGGCGGCGAAGCGCGGCTTCTCGCTCCGGCTGCGCCGGCCGAGCGTGGCCGATCCGCGGGTCCGCCGCCTGTTCGTCCTGATGGGCCCGGCGGCGCTCGGCGGCGGGATCATGCAGGTCAACGTGCTGGTCGACCTCGTCCTCGCATCGCTGCTGCCGGCGGGGGCGGTCACTTACCTCTACTACGCCGACCGGCTGAACCAGCTTCCCCTCGGCGTCATCGGCATCGCGGTCGGGACCGCCCTCCTCCCGGTCCTCTCCCGCGCGGTCGAGGCGCAGGACCACGCCACGGTGCGGCACTACCTCTCCCGCGGGCTGGAGTTCGCGCTGCTGTTCGGCCTGCCGGCCGGCGTCGCGCTGATGGTGGCGGCGCAGCCGATCGTGGCCGTCCTGTTCGAACGCGGGGCCTTCGGGCCCGACGACACCGCGGCCGTCGCCGCGACGCTGATGGCCTACGCGGCCGGCATTCCCGCCTATGTGCTGGTCAAGGTCCTCTCGACGGCCTGGTTCGCGCGGCAGGACACGCTGGGGCCGGTGAAGGTGGCGGCGCTCGTCGCCGTCGTGAACGGCGTCCTCGGATGGGCGCTCATCGGGCCGCTGGCCCACGTCGGGATCGCGCTCGCCACCTGCGTGACCGCCTATCTGAACGTGGGGCTGCTGGCCGTGGGCCTGCACCGGCGGGGACAGCTGACGGTCGACGACCGGCTGCGCCGACGCGCCCCGCGCCTCGGTGTGGCCGCGGTCGCGATGGGCGTGCTGCTGCTGGGCGGCGAGATCCTGCTGGCGCCGGCGCTGGGCGGGCATGACGCGGTGCGGTTTCTGGCGCTGGGGGCGCTGGTGGGGGGCGGCGGGCTCGCCTACTTCGCGCTGGCGCACGTCACCGGCGGCGCGCCGCTCGGCGAGATCCGGGCGTTCCTGCGCCGCCGACGGGACTAGAGAAACTTCGTCAGCGTGGCGACCGCGCCGACGGCGACCACCAGCATCCCGCCGAGCTTGATCGTCTGGTCGCGGATCAGCAACTGCATGCGCGCTTCGAGGTCCCTCACCTCCTGCTGCACGAGACGGACGTCCTGCTTGGTGGCGATCTCGTCGACGAACGCCTCGGCCAACGCGACCGTGATCCCTTCCGCCTGTTCGGCCGACATGCTTCCGCGCTCGCGGAGCGATCGGTCCAACTTGAGCGTGTCGAACGGAACGGCGGACATGCCTCCTGATAGCACACCCGCGTCCGCGCCGGCAACCGCCCGGCCTTGACCCGCCGGGCGCGCTCTGGACTATAGGGCCTCCCGCAGAGCCCCCCAGACAGAGGCCGGCCCCCGTGAACCGCATCTTCTCCGGCATGCAGCCGACGCGCCAGCTCCACCTCGGCAACTATCTGGGAGCGCTGCGGAACTGGGTGGCGCTCCAGAACGACTACGAGTGCATCTACTGCGTGGTCGACCTGCACGCGCTGACGCTCCCGCAGGAGCCCGACGTGCTGCGCAACAACATTCGCGAGGTCGCGGCGGCCTACATCGCCGCCGGCCTCGACCCGGAACGGAACATCATCTTCAACCAGTCGGCCGTCTCCGCGCATGCCGAACTGTCGTGGATCCTGTCGTGCCACGCGCCGCTCGGCTGGCTGAACCGGATGACCCAGTTCAAGGAGAAGAGCCAGGGCAAGCAGGCGAACGACGCCGTGCTCGGCCTGTTCGCCTATCCGGTGCTGATGGCCGCCGACATCCTGATCCACAAGGCGACGCACGTCCCGGTGGGCGAGGACCAGAAGCAGCACCTGGAACTGGCACGCGACGTGGCCGGCGCCTTCAACCGCGCCTACGGGCAGGACTACTTCCCCCTGCCCGAGCCCCAGATCCTGGGCGAGGCGACGCGGGTGATGAGCCTGCGCGACGGCACCAAGAAGATGTCGAAGTCCGACACGTCGGACTACAGCCGCATCAACATGACCGACGACGCCGATACGATCGCCCAGAAGATCCGCAAGGCGAAGACCGACCCCGAACCGCTGCCGACCGCGGTCGAGGGGCTGGCGGCGCGCCCGGAGGCGGACAACCTCGTCACCATCTTCGCCGCGCTGGCCGACACGAGCCGGGCGGACGTTCTCGCCCGCTTCGGCGGCCAGAACTTCTCCGGCTTCAAGAAGGAGCTGGTCGACCTCGCCGTCGACCGACTCGCCCCCATCACCACGCGGATGCGGGAACTGACCGGCGACAAGGCGGAGATCGACCGCATCCTGAAGCGGGGCGCGGAGCGCGCGGACGCGATCGCGTCCCGCCACCTCGCCGAGGTGAAGGACATCGTCGGCCTGCTGCGATTCTGAGGCGGCGCGGACACGGTCCGGGCGAAAGCGTGTCTTTCGCGCAACGCCCGGCGTGACTTTCCGCCGATCGGGGCCGGCGATCTTTTCCGTAACGCCGGCCGGGCGTATGACTGGATGACCTTCTTTCGGGTCCCGGCGGGGACCCCTCCGGCCGTCCCCATGCAGGTCTACCTTCCCATCGCGGAGATGTCGGTCAACGCCTTCCTGGTGTTGGCCATGGGGGCGGGCGTGGGCTTCCTGTCCGGCCTGTTCGGCGTGGGTGGCGGCTTCCTCCTCACGCCGCTGCTGATCTTCGTGGGCGTGCCGCCGGCGGTCTCCGTCGGGACCCAGGCGAACCAGCTGGTCGCGGCCAGCGTGTCCGGCGTCCTGGCCCACTGGCGCCGCCGGAACGTCGACGTGAAGATGGGCCTCGTGATGCTCGCCGGCAGCACGGTCGGCACCTTCCTCGGCGTCCTCCTCTTCCGCCTGCTGTCGGCACTGGGCCAGATCGACCTCGTGATCTCGATCACCTACGTGCTGTTCCTCGGCGGGGTCGGCGGGCTGATGCTGGTGGAGAGCGCCAACTCGCTCCTGCGGCGGCGCCGCGGCCCGGTGCGGCGCAAGCTGCACCAGCACACCTGGCTGCACGGGCTGCCGCTGAAGATGCGGTTCCAGCGGTCCCGCCTTTACATCAGCGCCTTCCTGCCCGCGGGCATCGGTTTCCTCGGCGGGGTTCTGGTGTCGATCATGGGCATCGGCGGCGGGTTCATCCTGGTGCCGGCGATGATCTACCTGCTCGGCATGCCGACGGCGCTGGTGGCCGGCACGTCGCTGTTCCAGATCATCTTCACCACCGCGGTCGCCACGGTGCTGCAGGCGTGGCTGAACCAGACGGTCGACGTGATGCTGGCCCTGCTGCTGCTGATCGGCGGCGTCGTGGGCGCGCAGTTCGGGACCAGCGCGGGATCGCGCCTCCAGGGCGATCAGGCGCGGGCGCTGCTCGCCGTCATGGTCCTGTCGGTCGCGATCAAGCTCGGCTACGACCTCGTCGCGACGCCCGTGGACCTCTATTCCCTGTCGGTGGACGCCCGATGAGGACGACCGCCCTCGCGGCGCTCGGCATCGTCGCGGCGCTCCTCGCCATCGCCGGCCCGGCCCGCGCGCAGGGCCTCGTCGCCGACCTGTCGAGCCACCTGATCGCCATCACCACTGGCTTCGTCGGAACGGATGTCGTGCTCTTCGGCGCCACGGACGGGGCCGGCGACGTGGTCGTCGTCGTGCGCGGACCGGAGCAGGAGGCCACCGTGCGCCGCCGCGGGCGGGTGGCGGGCATCTGGATGAACGTCGAAGGCGTCACGTTCGAGAACGTGCCGAGCTTCTTCGTCGTCGCCGCGAACCGGCCGCTCGACCAGATGCTGCCCGCGGCGGAACGCGCCCGCCTCGAGATCGGCTACGAGCACGTTCGGCTGACCACCGCGCGCGCGATCGATCCCGCGCGTCTGGCTGAGTTCCGCCCCGCGCTCATCCGCGAGAAGCAGGAGGACGGGCTCTACGGACGCGAGGTCGGGCAAGTCGTCTTCCTCGGCGAGAAGCTCTTCCGCACCAACGTCCACTTCCCGTCGAACGTGGCGACCGGCCTCTACACGGTTTCGGTCTTCCTCGTGCGGGACGGGCAGATCGTGAACGCGCAGACGACGCCGCTGGTGGTCAGCAAGACCGGCTTCAGCGCGGAAATCTTCGACTTCTCGCAGCGCGAGTCGTTCTATTATGGGCTCCTCGCGGTCCTGGCGGCGGTGTTCGCCGGCTGGACCGCCGCGGCGATGTTCCGCCGCGCCTGAGGCCGACCATCGCCGAAACGAGGGCGCGTCCACGATGACCGGACCCACGACCGACGCCGAACAGCCGCGCAGCCGCATCTTCCTGTGCGTCGTCGACGAGACGGCGGAGATGGGGATCGCCGTGCGCTACGCGTGCCGGCGCGCGCGGTCGACCGGCGGGCACGTGGCCCTCCTCCACGTGATGGAGCCGGCGGAGATCCAGAGCTGGGGCGCCGTCGAGGCGCTGATGCGGGAGGAGCAGCGGACCGAGGCCGAGCAGGCGCTCCACCGCCTCGCCAAGGAGGTCCACCGCGTCTCCGGCACCATGCCGGTCTTCTACCTGCGCGAAGGGAACCGGCGGGACGAGGTGCTTCGCCTGATCGAGGAGGATCCGACCATCTCGGTCCTCGTGCTCGGCGCTGGCACGGGACCGGAGGGACCCGGTCCGCTCGTGACCTACCTCGCCGGAAAGGGTGGCGCGAGCCGCCTGCGCGTGCCGCTGACGATCGTCCCGGGCGGGCTCACGCCCGACCAGGTCGACGCGATCAGCTGAACCGGCGGCCCGTTGGAGCGGCGGCCCGTCAGGCCGCCCGGATGCTCTCGGTGTGGGTCAGCAGCGCAAAGAGCGCGTCCGCGTTGTCGGCCCCCCGCAGCTTCTCGCAGGTCTGGGCATCGCGCAGCATGCGGGACACCCGCGCGAGCGCCTTCAGATGGTCGGCCCCCGCCTGCTCCGGCGCCAGCAGGACGAAGATCAGGTCGACCGGCTGCTCGTCGATCGCGTCGAAGTCGATGGGCCGTTCGAGCCGCGCGAAGAGGCCCTGGACCCTGTCGATGCCCGGGAGCTTGCCGTGCGGGATCGCGATCCCGTGTCCGACGCCCGTGGTCCCGAGCCGCTCCCGCTCCAGGAGGACGTCGAAGACGGCGCGCTCGTGCTGCCCGGTCAGTTCGGCCGCCCGGCGCGCGAGTTCTTGAAGCGCCTGCTTCTTCGAGTTCGCGCGCAGGTTCGGGATGATGCTCTTTGGTGTGAGCAGATCGATCATGACGACCTTGGGAAGGGGGGCGGTCAGTCGCGCGCGGACCGGGGGCCGGGGTCGACCCAGCCGATGTGTCCGTCCGGTCGCCGATACACCATGTTGACCGCTCCGTCCGCCCGGTTCCGGAACATCAGCGCGGGATGGTCCGCGAGATCCAGGCGCATGACCGCCTCGCTGACGGTCAACGTCTCGATCACCGTGTCCATCTCGGCGACGACGACCGGCTGCCCGGCTCCGTCCACCTCTTCAATGTGGGGATCCTCGGCATCCGCGTCCAGAACGTACTGACGGGCCATCGCGATCGGCGCCTCGGTGGTGGCGATCGCACGGTGATGGTCCTTCAGCTTGCGCTTGTGCCGACGCAGACGCTTGGCCAGACGGTCGAGCGCCCGGTCGAAGGCCGGATAGGGTTCCGGGGCCTCGCCGTGGGACTGGAAGAGAAGGTTGCGGCCGGTGTGGGCGGACAGCGTCGCCCGATAGAGGTGGGCGTCGCGGGTGACGACGACGGTGGCCTCGAGCGCCCGGTCGAAGTACTTGCCCACCGCGGCTTCGAGATTGTCGCCGATGTGGCTCCTGAAAGCCTCGCCCACGTCCATGTTCTTGCCGATCACCGCGACGTGCATGGTGCCCTCGTGACGTGACGGATGAGGGACCCCGGCGGGGATTTCGCCGCCGCCGCGCCCCTCGTTCAGAACTGGGACGCCTTCTCGCGCCGACGCTGCACAGAAGACGGTATCTTCATTCCTTCACGATACTTGGCGACGGTGCGGCGTGCAATGTCGACGCCCCCCTCGCGGAGGATCTCGACGATCCGGTCGTCCGACAGGACCGCGCCCGCGGTCTCGGCGTCGATCAGCCCCTTGATCTTGAACCGCACGGCCTCGGCCGAGAAGGCGGACTGCCCATCCGCCCCGGCGATCGAGGAGGTGAAGAAGTACTTCAGCTCGAACAGACCCCGGGGGGTGGACATGTATTTGTTCGCCGTCACCCGGCTGACGGTCGACTCGTGCATGCCGATCGCGTCGGCGATGTCGCGCAGGATCAGCGGCCGGAGGTACTCGATCCCGTGGCGGAAGAAGGCGTCCTGCTGGCGCACGATCTCGGTCGCGACCTTGAGGATTGTGGTCGCCCGCTGGTGCAGCGACTTCACCAGCCAGTTGGCCGACTGGAGCCGCTCGGCCACGTATTCCCTGTCCTTCTTGGACCGGGCGCTGCCGGCGAGGCGCGTGTGGTAGCGCTGGTTGACCAGCACCCGCGGCAGCGTCTCGGCGTTCAGCTCGATCGACCAGCCGCCGCCCGGCTGGGCCCGCATCAGGATGTCGGGCGTCACCGTCTCCGCCACCACCGGCTCGAAGGCCAGCGCGGGCTTGGGATCGAGGGCGCGGATCTCGGCGATCATGCCCTGGATGTCCTCGACGTCGACCCCGCAGACCCGGATCAGGCCCGCCATGTCGCGCCGGGCCAGGATGTCGAGGTTGTCGAGCAGCGCCTGCATGGCGGGGTCGAGCCGGTCCTTCTCGCGCAGCTGGATCGCGAGGCACTCCCGTAACGACCGGGCGAAGATCCCCGGCGGATCGAACCGCTGGAGCCGGGCCAGCACCCCTTCGACGCGCGCGACCGGGCAGCCGAACTGGTCCGCGACGCCCTCGATGTCGCCGACCAGATAGCCGGCGTCGTCCAGCATCTCGGTCAGGGCCCGCGCGATCAGCCGGTCGCCCGGATCCTTGATGTCGACGGCGGTCTGTTCGAGCAGGTGGTCGCGCAGGCTCGGCCCGCGGGTGAGCGTCTGCTCGAGGCTCATCTCGTCGCCGTCGAACCCGGCGCCGCCCCCGCGGGTCTGCCAGTTGGTCAGGCCGTCGGTGCCCTCGACGCCGGACTCGCCGGCGTCGGTGTTGGTCCAGACGTTGCCGTAGTCCGCGTCGAGCGGCGCGTCGGCCGCCGGCGCCATGTGGTCGGAGGCCGCGAAGTCGACCGCGTCGCGCATGGGCGGCAGGTCGACCGGCGGCTCCGCCATGGGTCCCTCGGCGTCGCCGGCCCGGGCGTCGTCGCCGTCGCGGCCGTCGGGCCCGTCGCCGTCCGGGCGCTCGAGGAGGGGGTTCTGCTCGATCTCCCCCTGGACGAAGTCCTGCAGTTCCATGTTCGACAGCTGCAGCAGCTTGATCGCCTGCTGCAGCTGCGGGGTCATCACCAGCGCCTGTGTCTGGCGCAGATCCAGGCGTTGAGAGATGGCCATCGACGGTTACGAGGGTCCTAGAGGCTGAATCGGTCGCCGAGGTAGACCCGCCGCACCTCCTGGTGGGCGACGATCTCCGATGGCGCTCCCTCCATCAGTACCATACCCTCATGCAAAATGTATGCCCGATCGACGATGTCCAATGTTTCGCGCACGTTGTGGTCGGTGATCAGCACGCCGATGCCGCGGTCGCGCAGGTGGGACACCAGTTCGCGGATGTCGCCGATGGCGATGGGATCGATCCCGGCGAAGGGCTCGTCCAGCAGCATGAAGTGCGGCCGGAGCGCCAGGGCCCGCGCGATCTCGACCCGTCGCCGCTCGCCGCCCGAGAGCGCCAGCGCCGGCGCACGGCGCAGGTGGGTGATCGAGAACTCCGCCAGGAGGTCGTCGAGCATCTGCTCGCGCCGGTCCCGGTCCCCCTCCGCGACCTCCAGGACCGCCCGGATGTTCTGCTCCACCGACATGCCGCGGAAGATCGACGGCTCCTGCGGTAGGTATCCGATGCCGAGCCGGGCCCGCCGGTACATCGGCAGACCGGTGATATCCTGCCCATCGAGGACGATGGTCCCGGTGTCGGGCTGGATCAACCCGATCATCGCGTAGAAGCAGGTGGTCTTGCCGGCGCCGTTGGGGCCGAGCAGCCCGACGGCCTCGCCCCGCTGGACCGAGACCGAGACGTCGCGCAGCACCGGGCGGCGCTTGTACTGCTTGCCGATGCGGCGCGCAGAGAGGCCCGCGTTCGCCGGCACCGACGCCGGGCGGGGCGGCTCGGGCGCGCCGGCCACCCGGAGCGGGGTCGGGGCACTGG
>CANGXM010000069.1 GCA_947457845.1 Rhodospirillales bacterium
CGCATGGCGCCCGCCTTCCACCGGCCGACGGAGAGGATCGTCAGCCGCAAGGGCGCCGCGCGACCGTCAGGCGCCCTGGACGGCCCGGCGCCCGCGCGGCGTCGCGGGCTCGACCGGCGGCAAGGCGTCGGCGGCCCACATCTTCTCGAGCTGGTAGAAGGTGCGGACCTCCGGGCGGAACAGGTGGACGACCACGTCGCCCGCGTCGACCAGCACCCAGTCGGCCTGGGGCATCCCCTCGATCTGGACGCCGACGCCGCCCTTGCCGAGGCGCTCGCGCAGATGGTCGGCCATGGCGCCCACCTGCCGGGTCGAGCGGCCGGTGGCGACGACGAACCAGTCCGCGATCGGCGATCGGCCACGCAGGTCGATCGCCACGATCTCCTCCGCCTTGTCGTCGTCCAGCGAGGTGAGGACCGCGTCCTTCAGGCGCTCGGGCTCGCGATAGTCCGGTGCTGCGGTCGGGGCGGTCGCGGGGCGGATGCCCCGGGTCTCGGCGTCGGTGATGGTCGTGTCCTTTCGGGCGTCAGGTCCGTGCGGCCGTCATGGCGTCGGCCACGCGCGCGCGCCGCCGACGGATCTCCGTCGCCGACGCCGGATGGAGGGGGATCGCCAGGAACGTCCACGCCGGTGGCGACGCACGCCGCAGGCGCCGCGCCCCGGAACCGCCGATCCGCGCAGGACGGAACCGCCCGGCCGCTTTGCTGGCCAACGATCCCAGAGAATAGGGGTGACGGGCGAACACCGCAACCGGGGTGCGCCGAAAGATGTCGGTCCAGCGCTGCCAGCGCGGAATCTGGCCGAGGTTGTCGGCCCCCATGAGCCAGACGAAGCGGGTCCGCGGGAACGACCGCGCGAGGGCGTCCAGCGTGTCGGCGGTATAGCGCGTGCCGAGATCGCTCTCGATCGCGGTCGCGACGACCCGGCGGTCCGGCGACAGCGCCCGCGCGCCGGCGAGGCGCTCCCCCAGGGGTGCCATGTCCGCCGTGCGCTTGAGCGGGTTCTGCGGGCTGACCAGCAGCCACACCGCGTCGAGCCCGAGGCGGCGCAGCGCGAGGTGCGCCACGTGGCGGTGCCCGTCGTGCGCGGGGTTGAACGAGCCGCCGAGGAGCCCGACCGACAGGCCGGCCCAGCGTGCGGGCGAGAGCCGCCGCGGCGGCGGGATCGGGCCGATGGGCAGCGGGGACCTCAGGGCCGGATCTGGCCGTCGCCGCGGACGACGTATTTGAAGGTCGTCAGCTGTTCCGCCCCGACGGGACCGCGGGCGTGCAGGCGGCCGGTGGAGATGCCGATCTCCGCGCCGAAGCCGAACTCCCCGCCGTCGGCGAACTGGGTCGACGCGTTCCACAGCACGATGGCGCTGTCGACCTCGCGCAGGAACCGCTCGGCCACGACCGCGTCGGCGGTGACGATCGCGTCCGTGTGGTGTGACCCGTGGAGACCGACGTGGGCGATCGCCTCCTCGATCCCGTCCACCACCCGGACCGCGATGATCGCGTCGAGGAACTCGGTGTCCCAGTCGGTCTCGACCGCCGGCACCGCGGCGGGGAAGAGGGCGCGGGTCTCCACGTCGCCGCGGATCGAGCAGCCCGCCGCGGCCAGCGCCGCCAGCAGGTCCGGCAGCATCGCCGTCGCCGCCCGGTCGATCAGCAGCGTCTCGGCCGCCCCGCAGACCGACGTGCGGCGCATCTTGCTGTTCAGCAGCACCGCCCGGGCCATCACCGGGTCGGCGGCGGCGTGGACGTAGACGTGGTTGTTCCCGTCGAGGTGGGCGAAGACGGGCACCCGGCTCTCCGCCTGCACCCGCTCGATCAGCGACTTGCCGCCGCGGGGCACGATCACGTCGATCAGGCCCGCCATGCGCAGCATCTCGCCCACCGCGGCCCGGTCCGTGGTGGGCACGATCTGGACCACGGTCGCGGGGAGGCCGGCGGCGACGATCCCCTCGTGCAGGCCCGCGACGATCGCGCGCGACGAGTGGAAGCTCTCGGACCCGCCGCGCAGGATCGCCGCGTTGCCGGAGCGCAGGCAGAGGCCGCCGGCGTCGGCGGTCACGTTCGGCCGGCTCTCGTAGATGATGCCGACGACGCCGAGCGGCGTGCGGACCCGCTCGAAGGCGAGCCCGTTCGGGCGGCGCCAGCGCTCGGTCACCCGGCCGACGGGGTCCGGGATCTCCGCGATGTCGAGAAGGCCGCGGACGATCCCCTCGATCCGGGGCGCGGTCAGTTCGAGCCGGTCGACGAGGTTGGCGGCGACGCCGCGCGACCGTGCCGCCGCGACGTCCCGGTCGTTGGCGGCCAGGATCTCGGCCGTCCGGTCCCGCACCGCCTCGGCAGCGGCCCGCAGCGCGGCGGTGCGCTGGTCCGCCGGGGCGGACGCGAGGACGCCAGCGGCGTCGCGCGCGGCGAGACCGATCGTCTGCATCTGCTCGGCGAGGGCGTCTCTGGCGGCAGCGGTCACGGGGCGCGGTCTCGGGGGATCCGGGGCGGGCCGACCGACCGTAACGGATGCGCCACGCGGGCTCAAGGCAAGGCGATCGGCCGGAGCCGCGCGACCCGAAAGCAGTTGACTCGGGCGATCCGATCAACCCAACTTGTACGAAATAGCCAAATTAGTGCGGTATTCGCACACGGGACGTCGGGTTATTCACCGACGCCGGGAGGGAACGGACTTGATCTTCGGGTCGTACGGATGACCGGCGGCGACGGGACGACGCCCGTGGCGCGCCACACGCTGGCCGACCATGCGCTCGGTGCCGACTGGGCGCATGTCCACGACGGTACCGCCGACCACGAACACGACATCCCCGAGGACGACGGCCCGATCGAAGAGAACCCGATCTGGCTGCAGGACCACGTGTTCCTGTCGTCGGTCGGGATGGACATCGGATCGTCGGGCACGCAGGTCATCTTCTCCCGCCTCGAACTGCGCCGCCGCTCGGTCGACCTGTCGAGCCGGTACTTCGTCGTCAGCCGCGAGACCGTGCACGAGAGCCCGGTCGCGCTCACGCCCTACCAGAGCGAGACGCGGATCGACGAGCAGGCGCTGGGCCTCATCATCGGCGAGGCCTACGAGGCCGCCGGGATGCGGCCGGAGGACGTGGACACCGGCGCGGTGATCCTGACCGGCGAGGCGCTACGGCGGGAGAATGCGGAGGCGATCGCCGCCGTGCTGTCGGCCAAGGGGGGCGAGTTCGTCTGCGCCACCGCCGGCCACCACATGGAGGCCCGCCTCGCCGCCTTCGGATCGGGCGCCGCCCGGCGCTCCTTCGACGAGGGCCGGCGCATCCTCAACATCGACATCGGCGGCGGCACGACGAAGCTGGGCCTCGTCGAGGGCGGCAAGGTGATCGCCACCGCGGCGATCCACATCGGCGGGCGCCTCCAGGTGGTCGACGCCGACGGCCGGATCGTCCGCCTCGACCCGATGGGCCGGACGCACGCCGCCCGCGCGGGTTTCGACTGGTCGCTGGGCGACGCCGTCGCCGACGCCGACCTCGATCGCGTCGCCGACGGCATGGCCCACGCCCTGATCGCCGCGCTCGGCAACGGTCCCGTTCCGCACGCGGTCGAGCACATGTGGCTGACCGATCCGATCCGCGACTTCGGCCGCGTCGACGGGGTGATGTTCTCGGGCGGCGTCGCGGAATACGTCTATCGCCGCGAGGATCGCGACTTCGGCGACATGGGGCGCCGGCTCGGCCACGCGGTCCGCGCGCGCCTCGACAAGGGCGCCTTCCGCTGGCCGCTGCTGCCGGCGGGACAGTGCATCCGCGCGACCGCGCTGGGCGCGTCGGAGTATTCGATCCAGCTGTCCGGCAACACGGGCCACATCTCGACCGCTGGCGCGCTCCTGCCGCGGCGGAACCTGCCGGTCGTGGCGCCGCCGTTCGACACGGCCGGCGACATCGACGCCGACGCGCTCGCCGCGGCGATCCGCCGGCACCGGACGGGGTTCGACCTCGCGCCGGAGGCCGAGTTCGTGCTGGCGCTCTCGTTCGGCGGGGCGCCCGCATACCAGCGGGTCGCGGCACTGGCGCGCGGCATCGCCGGTGGCCTCGCCGACCGGATCGCGGCTGGGCGGACCCTCCACGTGATGCTCGACGGCGACGTGGCGCAGACGGTCGGCGCCATCCTGCGGGACGAACTGGGCGTCGCGTCGGAGATGCTGGTCGTCGACGGCGTCACGCTCTGGGACTTCGACTACGTGGACCTGGGCAAGATCCGCCTGCCGTCGATGACGGTGCCCGTGACCATCAAGTCGCTGGTCTTCACCGAGCAGCCGGTGACCCACGACCATCGGCACGACGGCCACGAACATCACGGGCACGGGCACCACCATGGCCATCACCATCACCACGGCCATGGTCACCATCACCACGGGCACCATCATCACCACGATCACGGGCACTGACCGCGGCGTGCTGGCGGCATGAACGGAGGGGGCATGGAAGCGATCGGGGAAGTGGGACGCACGCGCGGCCTCCAGGGCGGCGACGGTCCCCGCTTCGACGCGAAATGGCTGGTGATCGCGCTGGCGACGGGGCTCGTCGCCTGGCTGGCGCTCGTGCCGCTGGTCTTCCTCGTCTACCAGAGCTTCATGACGCCGGAGACGGCGTTCGAGCCCGCGGTCTTCACGCTCGGCAACTTCGCCCAGGCCTACGGATCGGCCGAGACCTTCACCCTCTTCGTCAACTCGGTGCAGTACGGCGCCGGCACGGCGTTGCTGGCGATGGCGATCGGCACCTCGCTCGCGTGGCTTAACGAGCGGACGAACACGCCCTTCAAGTCGCTGTTCTTCGCCCTGTCCGTCATCCCGCTGGTGATTCCGAACATCCTGTTCACGGTGTCGTGGATCATGCTGGCGAGCCCGCGCATCGGCATCCTGAACGCCGTGATGCAGGGGGTCACCGGAACCAACATCGTCTTCTTCGACATCTATTCGATGGGCGGGATGATCTGGGTCGACGGGCTGCAGGACAGCCCGATCGCCTTCCTGATGATGACCGCCGCCTTCCGCGCGATGGACCCGTCGCTGGAGGAGAGCGCGATGATGAGCGGCGCGTCGGTCGCGCAGACGATCCGCCGGATCACGCTGCGCCTGACGCTGCCGGCGTCGATGGCGCTGTTCCTGATCTTGTTCGTGCGTGCGGTCGAGAGCTTCGAGACGCCGGCGCTGCTGGGCCTTCCCGTCGGCATCGAGGTCTTCACCTCGGCCATCTACCAGGCGATCCACCGCTATCCGAGCGACATCGGCCTCGCCTCCGCCTATGCCATCACGCTGCTGCTGGTCACCTCCCTCGGCATCCTCGTCCAGAACCGGATCACCAAGGAGACGGGGCGGTTCCAGACGGTCACCGGCAAGGGCTTCCGCCCGCGCCAGATCGACCTCGGCCGCTGGCGCTATGCCACCGCGGGCCTCTATCTCCTCTACATCTTCGTGCTGGTGGCGCTGCCGTTCCTGGTGCTGCTGTGGGCGTCGCTCCAGAAGTTCTACAGCGTGCCGACCTGGGCGGCGCTCTCCAACGTCTCGCTCGACGCCTATCGCCGGGTGATCGCCTATCCGGGCGTGGACACCGCGGTGCGCAACAGCGCGATGCTCTCGGTCACCGCGGCGACGCTGATCATGCTCGCCACGTCGGTCGTCTGCTGGATCGTGGTGAAGACGAAGATCCGCGGCCGCTGGCTGCTGGACGCGCTCGCCTCGCTGCCGCTGGTCTTCCCGGGCATCGTGCTCGGGCTGTCGATCATGATCTGCTACCTGACGATCGGCGGGCCGATCTACGGGTCGATCTGGATCCTGCTGATCGCCTACCTGACGCGCTTCCTGCCCTACGGCATGCGCTACAACATGACCTCCATGCTCCAGATCCACAAGGAACTGGAGGAATCGGCGGCCATGAGCGGCGCGTCCTGGTGGACCACCTTCCGCCGGATCCTGCTGCCCCTGCTCAAGCCGGGCCTGCTGGCGGGCTGGATCTACATCGTCATCGTCTCGGTGCGCGAACTGTCGAGTTCGATCCTGCTCTACAGCCCCGGCAACGAGGTGATCGCCATCATCATCTGGGAACTCTGGCAGAACGGCCAGACGGTCGAGCTCGCCGCCTTCGGCGTCATGCTGATCGCGGTGCTGTTCGTCTTCGTCATGATCGCCCAGTCGCTCGGCCGCCGCTTCGGCGTCCGCGAAGGCTGACGGCAGGGAAGGGGAGGGAACGGACATGCTGACCGTGCGGTCGCTCTCGACCGAATATGCGGGCCAAAAGGGAACCGTCGTCCGCGCCGCCGACGACGTCAGCTTCGAGGTGCCGCAGGGAAAGTTCTTCACGCTGCTGGGGCCGTCCGGCTGCGGCAAGACGACGACGCTGCGTTCGATCGCCGGGCTGGAGAAGCCGACGGGCGGGGAGATCCGGGTCGGCGACCGCACCGTCTTCTCCGCGGCCCAGGGCATCTTCGTGGCGCCCAACCGCCGGAACTTCGGGATGGTGTTCCAGTCCTACGCGATCTGGCCGCACATGAACGTCTTCCAGAACGTGGCCTTCCCGCTGGAGGTCGGCCGGCGCCGCTTCTCGCAGGCGGAGAAGGCGGACAGGGTGATGCGGGTGCTGCACGCGGTGGCACTCGACCACCTCGCGGAGCGCGACGCGACGCGCCTGTCGGGCGGGCAGCAGCAGCGGCTGGCACTCGCCCGCGCGCTGGTGATGGAGCCCGACCTGCTGCTGCTCGACGAGCCGCTCTCGAACCTCGACCTGAAGCTGCGCGAGCGGATGCGGTTCGAGCTGAAGCGCATCCAGCGCGAACTCGGCATCACCACCATCTACGTCACCCACGACCAGGGCGAGGCGCTGGCGCTCTCCCACGAGATCGCGGTGATGAACGCCGGCCGCATCGTCCAGCGCGGCGGCCCGCGCGACATCTACGAGCGGCCGAAGTCGCGCTTCGTCGCCGACTTCATCGGCTCGACCAACTTCGTGGAGGGCGCGGTCCTCGCCCGCGAGGCCGACCCCCACCATTGGCGCGTCTCGACCCCGATCGGCGAACTGCGCGTCGTCTGCCACGAGGACCTCGGCCGCGGCGAGGCGCTGACCGTCTCCATCCGCCCGGAGGACCTGGAACTGACCGAAGCACCGGTCGACGGCGCGGACGGGCGCAACGCGCTCTCCGGCACGGTCGACCAGAAGGTCTTCCTCGGCGAGTACGTGGACTTCCAGGTGAAGATCGGCGAGACGATCCTGCTCGCCCGCGCCCACCCGTCGCTGCGCACGCCGATCGGCAATCCCATCAACGTCCGCATCGACCCCGAGAAGTGCATCGCCCTGCCCGAGGACGAGCCCCGCCGGCAGGCGGCCTGATCCGGCCGCGAGACCCCCGAGACCCGAGCACCCCAAGGGAGAGCCCCATGTCGAAGTCCGCGATCGTGTCGGAGGAGATGGCGAAGAAGTTCGCCACCGAGAAGGACACCCCCTATCTGCGGTGGGTCCGCAACGAGGGCCTCGACATCATCGCCGCCCATTACGTCCCCAACCTG
Source organism: Rhodospirillales bacterium (assembly GCA_947457845.1). Classification (GTDB taxonomy): domain Bacteria; phylum Pseudomonadota; class Alphaproteobacteria; order Azospirillales; family Azospirillaceae; genus CANGXM01. Next base: position 7,525 of record CANGXM010000069.1, read on the forward strand.
CGCACGGTCGAGCTGAAGCCCTGGGCGCGGCGGGGGGGTGCGGGCGTCTACGTCAACCACGAGGCTTCGCGCACGTCGAACGACTGCTACGTCTGCGAGATCCCCGCGGGCCGGAGCCTCGCGCCGCAGCGCCAGCTGTTCGAGGAGATGATCATGGTGCTGGAGGGCCGCGGCTCGACCAGCGTGTGGAACGACGCCGGGAACAAGGTGACGTTCGAATGGGGTCCGGGGGCGCTGTTCGCCATCCCGCTCAACGCCTGGCACCAGCACTTCAACGGCTCGGGCCAGAAGCCGGCGCGCTACGTGGCGGTGACCAACGGCTCGCAGGTGATGAACCAGTTCGACGACGCCGAATTCGTGTTCAACACCCACTACGACTTCAAGAACCGCTTCTCGGGCGAGCCGGACTACTTCAGCGGCAAGGGCGAGCAGAAGGGCCTGCTGCTGGAGACGAACTTCGTCGCCGACGCGGTCAACATCCCCCTGATCAGCGCCAAGGAGCGCGGGGCCGGCGGCGGGCACATCCGCTTCAACATGGCCAAGGGGTCGATGAACAGCCACATCTCCCAGTTCCCGGTGGGCACCTACAAGAAGGCGCACGCCCACGGGCCGGGGGCGCACGTCATCATCCTGTCGGGCGAGGGCTATTCGCTGATGTGGCCGGAGGGCGACGAGCCCAGGCGCTACGAGTGGCAGGTGGGCGCCATGGTCGTCCCGCCGAACATGTGGTTCCACCAGCACTTCAACACGGGCAACTCGCCGGCGCGCTACCTCGCCTTCAAGCACGAGGTGGTGTCGATGCGAAACGCGCAGGGCGTGCCCAAGGCCTGGATCAGCCAGCGGCTGGGTGGCGACCAGATCGACTACGCCGATGAGCAGCCCGCGATCCGGACGATGTTCGCCGACGCGCTGGCGAAGAACGGGCTCAGCCCGCGCATGGATGCCGCCTACGAGGCCGAACTGGCCGACCTGCCGCCCAAGGCGGCCTGACGGCGCCGACCGATCAACCAGTCGACCAAGCAAGAGAATGGGGAGGACATCATGATCACGAGACGCACCTTCGGGATCGCGGGTGCCGCGACCCTCGCCGGGGTCGCCGCCGGCACGCCGCTCCGCGCGTCGGCGCAGGCGGCACCGGACGTCGCCGGCCTCCAGGGCGCCGACCGCACCCAGCGCCTGATCGATGGCGCGAAGCGCGAGGGCACCATCTCGATCTACGCCTCGATGCCCGTCGAGGACATGCAGGTCATCACGGCCGCGTTCGAGCAGAAGTACGGCGTGAAGGCCACCATCTGGCGCGCGTCGTCGGAAAACCTGCTCCAGCGGGTGGTGACCGAGGCGCGCGCCCGGCGGTTCGAGGTCGACATCGTCGAGACCAACGGGCCGGAGCTCGAGGCGCTTCACCGCGAGCGGATCCTGGTCCCGGTCCGGTCGCCGCTGCTGACCGAGCTGCTGCCGGCGGCCGTCCAGCCGCACGGGGAGTGGGTGGGCACGCGGCTCAACGTCTACGCGCTCGCCTACAACACCAATCTCGTGAAGAAGGAAGAGCTGCCGAACAGCTGGGCGGGCTTCGTCGACGCGAAGTGGCGGGGCCGGCTCGGCATCGAGGCGGAGAACTGGGACTGGTTCGCGGCCGTCGTCTCCAAGCTCGGCGAGGAGCAGGGGCTGCGCATCTTCCGCGAGATCGTCGCGGGGCCCGGCATCTCGATCCGCCGCGGGCACACGCTCCTCTCGAACCTCGTCGCCTCGGGCGAGGTTCCGCTGGCGCTGACCATCTACGACTATCGCGGCGAGCAGCTTCGCGCCAGCGGGGCGCCGGTCGACTTCTACTACATCCAGCCGACGCCGGCCCGCGTGAACGGGGTGGCCATGCACCGGGCGGCACCCCGGCCGCACGCGGCGGCGCTGTTCTATGACTTCATGCTGTCCGACGCGCAGGACATCCTCGCCCAGCGGGGGTTCTCGCCGACCAACATCAAGCGCAAGCCGCTGCCGGCCGGACTCGACATCAACATCATCAACAGCGCCCAGATGCTGGCCGAGGGCCAGAAGTGGCAGGCCCTGTGGCGCGACACGGTCACCCGCGGCGCCCGCGGCTGATCCCGTCGCATCCGCAAGAGAGGGAGACCCGCCGATGTGCGGCGACATGGGCGAGGAGGACGAGGTCGAGGGCGCGCTCGTCGGCCGGTTCCTCATGAACGCGCGATCGCTGATCGCGCAAGGCGCCCGTCGCGCACCCGGCGGGGACCCCGTGACGGCGGGGCTCGACCGGGCGTTCCTCGAGGCGCTCGAGCACAGCCTCCGCGACGTGGCGGGGGCGTCCGACGCCGACCGGTACCGGCTGATGTCGCTCCAGTCGGTCGTGTTCGCGCGGCTCGCCGGCCTCTGCGCCGCGCACGCCTCGCTGCACGACGATCCGCTGCGCCGGACGATCGACGCGCTGATGCACGGCTATGCCGAGGCGGAGGCGATCGAGCCGGACCACGGCCACGACCATGACCACGACGACGGTCATGATCACGGGCATGACCATGAGCACGGGCACGATCATGGCCATGGGCACCATCACCATGGCCGCGGACGTCATCACCACTGACCGGCCTTCCGCCGACGCCGCGAAGCTGGTATCGCGGCGTCGGCGGTCGGGTCCGGGACGGGGCGGCATGAAGACGGAGTTCCTCGAACGGGACATGGTGAGCGGCCTCAAGAACGGCCTCGACGTGATCGAGGCGTTCGACGACCGCCGCCCCCGCCTCAGCCTCACCGACGTCGCCCAGATCACGGGGCTCTCGCGGGCCGCGGCCCGCCGCTACCTCCTCACGCTCACCCGCCTCGGCTATGCCGAACACGATGGGAAGTTCTTCTCGCTGACGCCGAAGATCCTGCGGCTCGGCTACGCCTATCTCTCCTCGACCTCGCTGCCCGTCCGGATCCAGCCGTTCCTTGAGCGGGTGTCGGAGACGACGGGGGAATCGAGTTCCGCGGCCGTCCTCGACGACACCGACGTGGTCTATATCGCGCGGTCGGCGACGCGACGCATCATGTCGATCGGCCTCGGCATCGGTAGCCGGCTGCCGGCCTTCTGCACCTCGCTCGGCCGGGCCATCCTCGCCTGGAAGGACCCCGCGTGGCTCGACGCCTATTTCCGCCGGGTTCCGCTGGAGGCGCGCACGCCGTGGACGCTGACCGAGGAGGCGGCGGTCCGCGCGGCGCTGGAGGAGGTGCGGCGCCGGGGCTACGCGCTCGTCGACGAAGAGCTGGAGCTGGGCCTGCGCTCCATGGCGGTCCCCGTCCAGAACGCCAAGGGCGAGGTCGTCTGCGCCATCAACATCTCGATCCAGGCGAGCCGGATGACGGCGGACGAGCTCGTCGCCTCGGCGCTTCCGGTCCTCACGTCCGTCCACGGCGAACTCCGCCGCCTCGTCTGAGCGCCCGGACCCGACCGTCCGGTCCGACCGCGCAGGAGCCCGCCATGGCCGAAGCCTCGCTCGCCCGCGCCGTCTTCGACGTCTCGTTCTGGGTCATCGCCGCGATGGCCTCGGTCGCCGGCGTCGCCTGCTGGGTCCTCTTCGGTCCCGAGACCGTCGTCGAGACCCTCGGCACCGACGTCGAACTGATCCTGTTCCTCCTGCCCAAGCTCGCGGCTGCGTTCCTCATCGCCGCCTTCGTGCAGGTGCTGCTGCCGCGCGACCGCATCGGCGACTGGATCGGCGAGCGGTCGGGCGTTCGCGGCATCGCGCTCGCCAGCGTTGCCGGCGCCGTCACGCCCGGCGGGCCGATGACGTCGTTCCCGGTCGTCACGGCGCTCCACGCCGCCGGGACCGGTCGGTCGGCGCTGGTCGCGTATCTGACGGCGTGGTCGACCCTCGGCCTCCAGCGGATCCTGACGTGGGAGGTGCCGCTGATGGGCGTGGAGTTCGCGGCGCTCCGCTTCGTCGTTTCGCTGCCGCTCCCCTTCGTCGCTGGGCTCGTGGTCCGCCTCGTCCCGATCCCGATCGATCCGCCCGGACAGGGCGACCGGTGACCTCGACCCTCGTCCTCTGGGCGATCGCGGCGGCGCTCGGGCTCCTGGTTCTCCGGCGGGGGCGGGACGGCCTCGGCCGTGCGGTCGGCGACGGGGCGCGCCGGTTCCTCGTCATCCTGCCGCGGATGGGCGTCGCGATCCTGCTGGCCGGCTTCGCCGCCGTGATGATCCCGGGGGAGCCGGTGGCCGCCGCGCTCGGGCCGGACAACGGCTTCGTCGGCATCCTCGTCGCCTCGGTGGCCGGCGGGTTCGTTCCCTCGGGGCCGATCGTCTCGTTCCCGCTCGTCGTCGTGCTGTGGAAGGCCGGCGCCGGGCTGCCGCAGCTTGTCGCCTTCCTGACGGCGTGGTCGGTGTTCGCCTTCCACCGGGTGCTGATCTACGAATCGACGCTGATGGGCTGGCGCTTCGTCGCCCTGCGCCTCGTCGCCTCGCTGGTCCTTCCGGTCCTGGCCGGCGTCCTCGCTCTGGCGCTCGAACGCCTCCTCGACGTGCCCGTCCCGCGCTGACGCCCGCCGATGGCCCCTCGCACCCGGCCGGCGGGGCGCGTATTCTCGTCCTCCCGCAGACGGAGCGAGAGCCATGCGCACCGATCACGCCGCCCGCCTGGACGAGGTCCTGTCCCTCGGCCCGGTCATCCCCGTCCTCGTCCTCGACGACGTCCGCACGGCGGTGCCGCTCGCCCGCGCCCTGGTCGACGGCGGGCTGCGGGTGATCGAGATCACGCTTCGGACCGCCGCCGCCCTCGACGCGGCCCGGGCCATCCGTGACGCGGTGCCCGAGGCGGTCGTGGGCGTCGGGACCGTGCTGACCCCGGCGCAGTATGCGCTGGCCGAGGCGGCCGGCATGGCCTTCGCCGTGTCGCCGGGGACCACGGACGCGCTGCTCGACGCCGCGCGCGACGGTGGCGTCCCGCTCCTTCCCGGTGCCACCACGCCGTCGGAGACCATGGCCCTGCTCGACCGCGGGCACGTCCACCAGAAGTTCTTCCCGGCCGAGCCCTCGGGGGGCGCGGCCTACCTTTCCGCTCTGGCCTCGCCGCTGCCGGCCGCGCGGTTCTGTCCGACCGGGGGCATCACGGCCGCGGTCGCCCCGGCCTACCTCGCCCTGCCGAACGTGGTCTGCGTGGGCGGATCCTTCATGGTCCCCAAGGGGGCCGTGGCCGCCGCCGACTGGGATGCGGTGCGCCGCGGTGCCGCGGCCGCGGCGGCCCTCCGGGCAGCGTCGACTACGCCTTGAGGTTGCGGTGGGAGATTCGTTCTCCTTGACTTGCGGCGCCCCGCCCCTAATGTCTGCAGTCGGTCCCGGTGCGAATTGGGAGCATGCGTTCCGCATGTCGCGGACCGGACCGTGGACCCTGTGACGCCGGATCGCGCATGCTGCGTCGTTTCAATCTTCCCACGCTTCGCCTGCCTCCTCTCGGCAAGGCTGGACACCTGTTCCGCGAGCTTCGGTTCCGACTCGTGTGCTGGTGGGAGGGGTACGACCTCGACGCGTACCGCCACTGGGCCGGAGCCCGTCCCGGTGGCGACCCGTCTGCGGAGATGGATGCCGAGACCGTCGCCGGGCAGGGCCTCGACCGGCACGGCAAGCCGTTGTGGTCGGCCACCCGGATCGAGGTCGCGGAGAAGCTCTGGGGCGAGGGGTTCGTCTCGCCCGGCGGCGTGGAGTTCATCCCGGAACTGGTGAAGCCCCTCGGCCTCAACCCCGCGATGAGCGTGCTCGACCTGCACGCGGAGCTGGGCGGCGCCGCCCGCGTGATGGTGTCGGCGTTCGGCACCTGGATCACCGGGCTGGAACCCAACCCGCTCCTCGCCGCCGAGGGGATGGACCGGTCGAAGAAGGTGGGCATGGGCAAGCAGGCCCCGATCGCCCCCTACGACCCGAACGACTTCAAGTACGGCAAGCGGGTCGACTGCATTTTCGCCAAGGAACTGTTCTTCTCGGTCGGGAACAAGGACAAGTTCCTCGACGCGCTGGAGCGGTCGCTGAAGCCCCGAGGGCAGTTCCTTTTCACCGACTACGTGTTCGTCCAGAATCCGGGGCAGAACGCCGCACTCGACCGATGGCGGAGCCGTGAGCCGGTGGAGCCCCATCCCTGGACCGTCGCGCAGTACGAGAGCGCGCTGCGCCAGCGGAACCTCGACCTCCGGGTCTCCGAGGACGTGACCGACCAGCACAAGGGTCACATCATGGTGGCGATCCAGCAGCTCTACGCCTTCATCGAGAAGCACGATGTCGAGGTCCACACCAAGCAGGCGGTGAAGGACGAGGTGGAGCTCTGGGGCTCCCGCCTCGCCGCGATCGAAGCCGGTCTCCGGCTCTATCGCTTCTATGCGCTGAAGCCGTCGAGCTGACCCGTCGGCGGCCGCGCGCTGGTGCTTGACAGCGTGCGGTCGCATCCATACCTTCCCGCGACTTCCGAGCCGGCACGCCGCCGGTCGCGCAGCGTGCAGGACATTGGCCATGAAGATCGTCAATTCCCTCAAGTCGATGAAGACCCGCCACAAGGCCTGCCGCATCGTGCGCCGCAAGGGCCGGGTCTACGTCATCAATAAGCAGAACCCGCGCTTCAAGGCTCGCCAGGGCTGACGCCGGGTTCCTGACGGGACGAGGGGCCGCGCCCGCCGGGCGCGGCCCTTTTTGTGTCGCGGGGTCGCCTTGCGGAAGACGGCGAAGTGGTGATACCACTTCGCCCTCGGCCCGTCCGTCGCGGCCGGACGGAAGGCCGACGCCCATGAAGATGCCCCTCCCGGACGGCCGGATTCTCCAGAACCGGGCCCTCCTGATCGAACGCCTGCGCGCCATCGTGCCCGGAGAGGGCGTGATCGTGGACGAGCGCGAACTTCGCGCCTACGAGAGCGACGGTCTCACCGCCTATCGACAGATCCCGATGGTCGTCGTCCTCCCCTCCACGGTGGAGGAGGTGTCGGCGGTCTTGCGGCTGTGTTCGGAGATGGGGGTGAAGGTGGTGCCCCGCGGGGCGGGAACCTCGCTCTCCGGCGGGGCGCTGCCGCTGGCCGACGGCATCGTGCTCGGCATGGGCAAGTTCAACCGCGTGCTCGACATCGACTACGAGAACCGCACCGCCGTCGTGCAGCCGGGCGTCACCAACCTCGGCATCACCTGGGCGGTGCAGGGGGAGGGGTTCTACTACGCCCCCGACCCCTCCTCGCAGATCGCCTGCACGATCGGCGGGAACGTGGCGGAGAACTCGGGCGGGGTGCACTGCCTCAAGTACGGGTTGACGACGAACAACGTGCTGGGCGTCGAGATGGTGCTGATGGACGGCACCGTGATCCGCCTGGGCGGCAAGCACCTGGACGGCGAGGGCTACGACCTCCTCGGCCTGATGGTGGGCTCCGAGGGGTTGCTGGGCGTCGTCACCGAGGTGACGGTGCGCATCCTGCCCAAGCCGTCGACCGCCCGCGCGGTGCTGATCGGGTTCCCGTCGAGCGAGCAGGCGGGCGACTGCGTGGCCGCCATCATCGCGGCCGGCATCATCCCCGGCGGGATGGAGATGATGGACCGCCCCGCCATCCACGCCGCCGAGGCGTTCGTGAACGCGGGCTATCCGCTCGACGTCGAGGCGCTGCTGATCGTCGAGCTGGACGGTCCGGCGGAGGAGGTGGACGCGCTCTGCGCCCGGGTCGACGCGATCGCGCTGGCGAATGGTGCGGTCTCCTCCCGCCTGTCGAACTCGGAGGAGGAGCGGATGGCCTTCTGGGCGGGCCGGAAGGCGGCCTTCCCTGCGGTCGGCCGCATCAGCCCCGACTACTACTGCATGGACGGGACGATCCCGCGCAAGGCGCTGCCGATCGTGCTGCGCCGGATGACGGAGATGTCCGAGACCCACGGGCTTCGGGTCGCCAACGTCTTCCATGCGGGCGACGGCAACCTGCATCCCCTCATCCTCTACGACGCCAACGTGCCGGGCGAGCTGGAGCGGGCGGAGGCGTTCGGGTCCGACATCCTCCGCCTGTGCGTGGAGGTGGGCGGCGTGCTGACGGGCGAGCACGGGGTGGGCGTGGAGAAGCGCGACCTGATGACCGACCAGTTCACGCAGGCCGACCTCGACCAGCAGATCCGGGTGAAGTGTGCCTTCGATCCGGACCATCTGCTGAACCCCGGCAAGGTGTTCCCCAAGCTGCACCGCTGCGCCGAGATGGGGCGTATGCACGTCCACCGGGGCCAGGTGGCCTTCCCCGACCTGCCGCGGTTCTGAGCCCATGACCGTGTTCTCTCCGAAGGACGCCGCCGGCGTCCTCGAAATCGTCCGCTGGGCCGCGGCCGAGGAGGAGGCGCTGGAACTCGTCGGCGGCGGCAGCCGCCGCGCCCTCGGCCGGCCCGTCCAGACCGCCCACACCCTCGACCTCGCGGCCCTGTCGGGAATCGTCGCCTACGAGCCGGAGGAACTGGTGCTGACGGCGCTGCCCGGCACGCCGATGGCCGAGATCGGGGCCCTGCTGGCGTCGCGCGGGCAGCAGCTTGCGTTCGAGCCGCCGGACTGGGGCCCGCTGCTGGGCGGGCCGGCCGGGCGCGGGACGCTCGGCGGCACGCTGGCGACCAACCTCGCCGGGCCGCGGCGTCTCACGGCCGGGGCGGCGCGGGACCATTTCCTCGGCTTCGCCGCCGTCAGCGGCCGGGGCGAAGCGTTCAAGGCCGGCGGCAAGGTCGTCAAGAACGTCACCGGCTACGACCTGATGAAGCCGATGGCCGGCGCCTTCGGCACCCTCGCGGCGTTCACCGAGGTGACGGTGAAGGTCCTGCCCGCTCCCGAGTGCGTCCGCACCCTGGTCGTCGGGGGTCTCGACGACGCGGCCGCGATCCGGGCCATGGCGGCGGCGATGAAGAGCCCGCACGAGGTCTCGGCCGCGGCACACCTGCCCGCGGGCGTCGCCGCCGGTGGCGTGACGGGGCCGGCCACGGCGTTGCGGCTGGAGGGGTTCGAGGCGTCGGTCGGGCCGCGCGCCGCCG
>CANGXM010000070.1 GCA_947457845.1 Rhodospirillales bacterium
CGGCCCGGAGGTGGGGCGGCGCCTCGCCGAACTGCGGTCGTGGTGGATGGCGGGCGGCCTGTCGGCGGACCGGGCGGCGTGCCTTGCGGCGCTGGAGGCGCGGCTGGGGCAACCGGGGGGCGGGAGCGACTAGCGCCCCCGCCCCATCAAGGCCAACGGACCTCCGGCGGCAGCGACATCAAGATGGCCTCCGTGTTGCCGCCTGTCTTCAAACCAAAGGTCGTACCGCGGTCGTGGATAAGGTTGAACTCGACGTAGCGCCCGCGGCGGACGAGCTGGTGCTCGCGCTGGGCCTCGGTCCAGGCCCGGCGCATCCGGCGCCGGACGATCCGCGGATAGACGTCGAGAAAGGCGAGGCCGACCGCACGGGTGAAGGCGAAGTCCCGGTCCCAGTCGCCGGTGTCGAGCTGGTCGTAGAAGATGCCGCCGACGCCCCGCGGCTCGCCCCGGTGCGGCAGGAAGAAATAGCGGTCGCACCACGCCTTGTACTTTTCGTAGGCGCCGGCGTCGAACCGGTCGCACGCCGCCTTGAGCGCGGCATGGAACTCCGCGCCGTCCTCGGCGGTCTCGGGCGTGTCGAAGAACATCGGCGTCAGGTCGGCGCCGCCGCCGAACCAGCCCTTCGACGTCACGATGTGGCGGGTGTTCATGTGGACGGCGGGGACGAGCGGCGAGCGCATGTGGGCGACGAGGCTGACGCCCGACGCCCAGAACCGGCCGTCGTTCTCGACCGCGCCGGGGATCTGCCCGACGAAGTCCGGGCTGAACCGCCCCTCCACCGTGGAGACGTTGACGCCGACCTTCTCGAACACGCGGCCGCGCATCACCGCCATGACGCCGCCGCCGCCGGGCTCTCCCGCGTGATCGGTGCGCGACCACGCCTTGCGCTCGAACCGGCCCGGCGGCAGGCCCGCATGGGGCCCCTCCGCCAGTTCGTCCTCGATCGCCTCGAACGCCGCGCAGATGCGGGTGCGAAGCTCCTCGAACCATTGGGCCGCGGCGGCCATACGGGCCTCCCTGTCCGCGGGAACGGCGCGGGCGGTCGCGGCGTCGGTCATGGGGCTCCTCCTCAGGTCGGGCCCCCACTCTAGTCGGGGTCCCGCCCCGGTCAACAGCGCGGGTTCAGGTGGTCTCCTCGGTGAAGCCGGCCTCGGCGAGGATCGCCTTCCGCACGCGGCGCAGTTCGGCCATCTCCTCCACCAGCGCCCGGACCGCATGGACGTTCGCCTGCTGTCCGTGGAGGCGGTTGCGGATGACGTTCTCGGCGTCGCGCATGTCGGCCGACGCGATGAGATAGCGGTGCCGGTGCGCCTCGCCGCCGCGCACCGTCGAGACGTCGGCGACCCAGAGCGGGACGAGCGGATTGTGGACCTTGTCGAACGAGCGCAGCGTCGCCCGCGGAAGCCGGCGCAGCGTCTGCAGGTGCGACTGGACGCGGCCGATGTTCTCCTGGTTCCGGCGGATGTCGGAGCCCACGTCGTTGATCCCGCCCTCCAGCGCGACGATCTCCGCCTCCTTGTCGCGGATGGCGATCGTGCAGTGGGCGAGGCGGTCCTCGACCTCCCTGGTGCGTTCGCGCAGCACCCGGATCAGGTCGAGGCGGATGCGCTCGCGCTTGGCGATCCAGAGGACGAGGCTGGCCATGCCGACGATGACGAGGATGTTCAGCATGGCTCAGGCGACCATCTCGGACTTGGGGGCGTCCGGCGCCGGGCCGACGTCTTCGTCCCCCTCGTCGATCTCGTTGAGCGCCGACTCGACGTCGGCGCCCTCCAGGTCGTTGCGGTTCACGCGGAAACCCACCGGGAACTCGGCCGCGAAGACGCGCTCCGCCTCCGCCGGGGAGGCGGCCCAGATCTGGACGATGGACGGGACGGTCTGGAGCGCCGGATGCTGCGTCGGCGCGCCGCGGGCGACGTCGGTGCCCGGCTTGGGCGCGATCACGCGGGCCCGGAACCGGCGCCGGATGGGACTGGGGTTTCCCACCTCGTACTCGACCAGCAACGCCTCCCCCACCTGCCGGTCGATGGCGCTCCGCATCCGCACCGCGCGGCCGCGCAGTTCCTCGCGGATCTTGAGGTTGTCGATGCGGGCATCCTCCATCCGCGCCATCTTCCGCGAGAGCATGACGAGTTCCGACTCCGCCTTGGCCGTCGAGCGCAGGGCGTTCGCATAGCGCATCCGCGCATTCTTGAGGGCCGTGCCGACCACCGTGTCGGCGACGAAGACGATCACGACCATCGTGACCGCGAAGACGACCACGCCGAAACTGACGGACCCCAACATCTCCATCATCGCAAAACACCCTTTTAGATTGTCTTGATGATGGACAATTTCCACCAAAACGTAAATACGCAAAACGTGCCGTGGCCGATCGCCGCTCAGGGCGCCCCGAAAGGCGCGAATCCGCCGGTCTGGCGGAGCGCCTCTCCAAGAACGACGGCGGCGGCCACCGCGACGTTCAGCGAGCGGGCCCCCGGCCGCATCGGGACCGCGACCACCGCGTCGGCCACCGCGCGGACGTGCGCGGGCGCGCCGGACGCCTCGGCGCCGACGAGGATCATGTCGTCGGGCGCGTGCACGAAGGCGTGGTGCGGCCGGTCGCCGTCCGGTTCCAGCAGCACGAGGCGGCCGGGGCCGCGGGCCGCCGCGAAAGCGACCCAGGACCGATGCCGGCGCAGGTCAAGCGCGGCACCGTAGTCCATCAGCGCGCGGCGCAGGCGCCGGTCGTCGAGGACGAACCCGCACGGCTCGACCACGTCGACGCCGACGCCCAGGCAGGCGCAGGCCCGCATGAGGGTACCGGCGTTCTGGGGAATGTCCGGTTCGACGAGGACGAGTCGCATGTCGGTGGCACGCAGAGGTCATGGAACTCAGCGACAAACTGTCCGGCGGGCCGGACTAGGCAACCCCGGAACCCGCATGTATATCGTGTCGATCCGCGCTCCCCCCCTCCCATGGGGCAAGCCGCACGCGCGCGACGTCGACGCCGGCGTCGATCGGGCGGACCGGGCGCGGCACGACGCGAGGACGTGCCCCGGAACGGGCCCCAAGGAGAGTTCGGGACCATGGCAGAAACGGTCAGTTCCGCCCCGGGCGGTCACGGCGCCCACGCCGGAGAGACGCGGCGGGACTTTCTCTATCTGGCGACGGCCGCGGCCGGCGCCGTCGGGGCCGCCGCCGTCGCGTGGCCCTTCATCGCGAGCATGAACCCGGCGGCCGACACGCTGGCGCTGGCCACCATCGACGTCGACCTCGCGGCCATCCAGGTCGGCCAGTCGATCACGGTGACGTGGCGCGGCAAGCCGGTGTTCATCCGCCACCGCACCGCGGAGGAGATCGCGACGGCGCGCGCGGTTCCGGTCTCTGACCTGAAGGATCCCCAGACCGACGAGGCCCGCGTCCAGAAGGCGCAGTGGCTGGTCATGGTCGGCATCTGCACGCATCTCGGCTGCGTGCCGGGGGGCCAGAAGACGTCGGACGTCAAGGGCGACTACAGCGGGTGGTTCTGCCCCTGCCACGGTTCGCACTACGACACATCCGGCCGCATCCGGAAGGGTCCGGCGCCAACGAACCTGCTGGTGCCCGATTACAGGTTCACAAACGACACCTCCATCCGCATCGGCTGACACCGGGCGCCAACGGAAGGGACGGGACATGACGAGCGTTCAGTGGAAGAACCCCGTTGTGCGCTGGGTGGACAGCCGGTTTCCGGTGTTCAGCTGGCTGCACCACGAGTACAATGAATATCCGATGCCGCGGAACTGCAATTACTTGTGGTCCTTCGGCGCAATCTCGATGGTCATGCTGGTGACGATGATCCTCACCGGTCTGTTCCTCGCGATGCACTACACGGCCAGCACGACGACGGCCTTCACGTCGGTCGAGCGGATCATGCGCGACGTGAACTATGGCTGGCTGATCCGCTACGTCCACATGAACGGCGCGTCGTTCTTCTTCATCGCCGTCTACATCCACATCTTCCGCGGCCTGTACTACGGTTCGTACAAGCAGCCGCGCGAGATCCTGTGGATGATCGGCGTGGTCATCATGCTCCTCATGATGGCGACGGCCTTCATGGGCTACGTGCTGCCCTGGGGGCAGATGAGCTTCTGGGGCGCGACCGTCATCACGAACCTCTTCTCCGCGATCCCGCTGGTCGGCGAGGCGATCGTGACGTGGCTGTGGGGCGGCTTCTCGGTCGACAACGCGACGCTCAACCGCTTCTTCGCGCTGCACTTCGTCACGCCGTTCGTGATCTTCGGCGTGGTGGTCCTGCACGTCGCGGCGCTGCACGCGCCGGGCGTCGGCTCGAACAACCCGCGCGGCATCGACATGAAGGGCCCGCAGGACGCGGTGCCGTTCAACCCGTACATGACGGTGAAGGACAGCTTTGCGATCGTCCTGTTCCTGATCGTCTTCCTCGGCTTCACCTTCTACGTTCCGAACTACCTGGGCCACCCGGACAACTACATCCCGGCCAACCCGCTGGTGACGCCGCCGCACATCGTGCCGGAATGGTACTTCCTGCCCTTCTACGCGATCCTGCGCGCCATCAACTTCAACGTCCTGTTCATCGACGCGAAGCTGGGCGGCGTCATCGCGATGTTCGGCGCCATCGCCGTGCTGTTCGTGCTGCCCTTCATCGACCGGCACCCGGTGCGCAGCGCGCGCTACCGGCCGCTCTACCGGAAGTTCTTCTGGATCCTGGTCGCCAACGTGATCGTTCTGGGCTGGGTCGGCGCGAAGCCAGCCGAGCAGCCCTACGTCGCGATCGGGCAGGTGGCCACGTTCTGGTACTTTTTCCACTTCCTCGTGATCCTGCCCTGGCTGAACTTCGTCGAGCGGCCCGACCCGCTGCCGACCTCGATCGCCGAGCCTGTGCTGAAGGGCGGCGGCCGTCTGGCGGCCGGCGCGGCGACGGCCAAGCCGATGGAGAAGGCGTGATGTTGAAGATGCTGAGCCGGGCGACGGTCGCCGTCGCCCTCCTCGCGACCGGGCCGGCGCTGGCGGCGGGGGAGATCCCGACGCCGCCCGCGCAGACCTGGACGCACGCCGGCCTGTTCGGCACCTTCGACCGGGCGGCCGCCCAGCGCGGCTTCCAGGTCTACAAGGAGGTCTGCTCGGCCTGCCACGCCATGAACCTGCTGTCCTATCGCAACCTGCGCCAGCTGGGGTTCAGCGAGCCCCAGGTCGCGGCGATCGCGGCGCAATTCGAGATCACGGCGGGCCCGAACGACGAGGGCAACATGTTCCAGCGGCCCGGCATCGCGGCCGACCGCTTCCGCTCGCCCTTCGCCAACGAGCAGGCCGCCCGGTACGCCAACAACGGCGCCTATCCGCCGGACCTGTCGGTGATCACCAAGGCCCGCAAGTACGGCGAGGACTACATCTACGGCCTGCTCGTCGGCTACAAGGACCCGCCGGCCGGGTTCGTGCTCGGCGACGGCATGTACTACAACGAGTACTACCCCGGTCACCAGATCGCGATGGCCCCGCCGATCAACGAGGGGCAGGTCACCTACGCCGACGGCACGTCGAACAGTGTGTCGCAGATGGCGAAGGACGTGACGGTGTTCCTCACCTGGGCCGGTGAGCCGTACCTCGAGGCGCGCAAGCAGACGGGCGCCAAGGTCATGCTCTTCCTGCTGGTGCTGGCGGGGATGCTCTATGCGGTGAAGCGCAAGGTCTGGGCCGACGTGCACTGAACCGCGCGTCGAACGTCCGCTCCGTCGAAGGGCGCCCAGGGAAACCGGGGCGCCCTTCGTCGTTTCGGCCCTCCACCCTGGACGACCCGGCGCCCGGGACGGGCCGGTCGAGGACGCCGGGCCGCCGCGGCCGACGGTCCGGGGACCGGTCGCCCGCCCTCGGATCCTAGGGGCCCTCCCCCACCGACGGCGCGGCCATGACGGTGCGCGGCGCGGCGGTCCCGGCTTAACCGCACCGCGACGGCCCCACACCGGCCGGGGGCGGGCCGGCGCCCGATCGGCGCGACGGCGCCCCGATCGGTGCACGCGCGGAGACTACCCCGCGTGCCTATGCCAATAGCTCCAACACAACATATCGAACAAGTCCACCATCGCTGTACGTCTGTCTCCATCGATAGATCCTCGAACCGTTTCGGTCGAGGCATCAGGAGACGGGCCATGATCAGAACATTTCAACTCGCCCCCCTGGCGGGGTTGCTTCTGCTGTCCCACGGCGTATCCGCGAACGGTCTTTTCGAGGATCGTCCTTTTTCTTTCAGGAGCGCCACGGATAAGCAGGTCGGCTTGAACCAAGCCGATCTCATCGAGCGGATGCAGAATGGCGGCGTGACGTCGACCTACTTCACGAACCAGACGAACAACACCGTCACGCAGACGACCTACGGCAACTTCACGAACGTCGGCAGCGGCGCCTCCGTCGCCGCCGGCGGGGTGAGCCAGGCCAACACCGACGTGAACCAGGCGACGAGCGGGAACACCGGCTCCGGCGCCTCGTCGGTACCGCTGAACTTCCGCTGAGGGGGCGTCGCATGAACAAGCGGCTTAAGGCCGGGCGCGCGGTCGCGCTCCTCGGCACCCTCGTCCTCGCCTCGGCGTGCGCGCGGACGACCGAATACGTCCGGGCCCCGGGCGAGGCCCCCGTCGTGCGCGGCCCGGCCGTCACGGCGAACGCCACCCCCTACGAGGCGGCGTTCGGCTGCCTCAGCGAGAGCGCCCTGCGCACGGCCGCGGCGCGGCCGCCGGTGCGGATCGGCGTCGGCCAGGTCCGCGACTTCTCGGGCAAGTTCTCCGACGACGACGGCGGCTTCAAGATCACCCAGGGCGGCTCGCAGATGGTGATCTCGGCGCTGGGAAAGGTCGATGCGCGGCTCGTGCGCCTGGCCGAGCGCTTCGACACCCAGATCGCCGACGCGGAACTCGCCTGGCTCGACCGGCGCGTGCTCGGCGACGGCCAGACCCGCCAGATCCAGACGCCGCAGGGCCCATCGAACGTGCCCTGGCTGCCCTACTACGGCGGGACCGTGCGGCCGACCGACTACTACATCGTCGGCGGCATCACCGAGGTGAACTACACGGTCAGCTCGGGCGGGGCCGAGGTGCGGGTGGCCGGGATCGGCGGCGGCCTGCGCCAGTTCGTCATGAGCATCGGCGCCGACCTGCGCCTCGTGGACACCCGCACGCTCGAGGTGGTCCGCACCGTCTCCAGCCAGAAGCAGATCGTGGGCTGGGAGGTGAACGCCGACGTCTTCCGCTTCTTCGGCGACAAGCTGGTCGACGTGAACGCGGGTCGGAAGTCGCAGGAACCGCTGCACCTCGGCGTGCGCACCGTGCTCGAGCGGCAGGTGCTGGAGCTGGTGGGCGCGGCACTCGGCTACGACACCACGCCCTGCACCGACGCCATCGAGGCGCGCTGGTTCGAGCCGGTGCCCGCCCCCGCCCTCCCGGCCGGCGCTTCGACCTGATCCGACACCCGAGGAGACGCCCCATGAACGCGCTCGTCCGCGCCGTCGCCGTGGCCTGCCTCGCCACGGCCCCCGCCCTCGCCCAGACGCTACCGCTCCGCCTCGGTCCGGTCCAGTCGTCGGACGGCATCCAGACCGCCCGGACCGTCGGTACGGCGTCGATCGGCGCCGGGTCGGTGGGCGGCGTCCTCACCGAGGCCGTCGGCAACCGGCTCGAGGTTTCCGCCCCCGCGGTCGCGCACCTCGACGGGCGGCAGACCAACCGGGGCGCGCAGTCGGCGACGACCGACCTCGTGGTCGACGGCCCCCTCAACGGCACCCTCTCGGTCCAGAGCCGGGCGGTCGGCAACCTGCTCGTCTACGACCAGCAGGGCGGGCCGACGCCGTCGGGGGTCTTCGTGCAGGAGAGCTTCGGGAGCGGGCTGGCGCAGGAGGCGACGACCCGCGTGCGGGCGACCGGCCTCGGCGGCGCGTCGGTGTCGATCGGGGCGCTCGTGGCCGGCAACCGGGTCGAACTGCCCGACCGGCCCGACGCGATCGCCCCATCGGTGCGGCAGACGGCGCAGGGATCGGCGCGCATGAGCGTCGACATCTCCGGCGTTCCGGGCAGCCGCAACCTCGAACAGACGACGGTCGGCAACGGCACGACCGTCGGCGCGCCCCGCTGAGGGGCGCCCCAGGACACCGGCGGCGGACGGCCCGGGCCGTCGCCGGGACCCATGTGATCCGGGCCGCAACACGAACCACGAGGGACAGATGCCCCTGAAGACGCTGCTTCGGGCCACCACGGCCGCCGCCGTCCTCGGCGTCGCGATGCCGGCCGGTGCCCAGGTCCTCAACCTTCCGCCGACCGAACAGGTCAAGGCGGCACCGGTGCTGGGGACCACGCTCATGAACTGGGTCGGCGCAAACCGACTGACCGCGGTGACCCAGGCGACCGCCAACGAGATCCTCCTCCAGTCGGACGGGAAGATCCTCATCAACATGCCCGAGGTGAGGCAGAGGGCGGAGGGCAGCGCGCCGTCCACCGCCACCTTCATCACCGAGGGCGGGATCGACGTGCGCGACGCGACGGTGCAGACCCGCGCCGTCGGCAACATGGTCGCCTCGGTGCCCAACGAGGGCGACACGTTCCCGGCCCGCTACGGCGTGATCGGCATTCAGCAGAAGAACCACGCCGTCCAGTCCGCCTACAACGAGCTGACCGACGTGAAGACCGGCGGCGGCGGCCACACCGATGCGTCGGACTTCATCGCCATCGCCCAGGGCAACCAGGTGGCGCTCCAGGGCCCGCGGATCGGCGTCCAGTTCGGGCCGCGCAACGACGACGTGATCCGGCAGACGAACAACGGGCAGCAGATCGCGACCCAGATCGTGACCGGCGGGTTCCACGAGACGGCGACGAACTTCACCACCGCGGCGCTGGGCAACAGCGTGTCGGCGGAGGCGAAGCGGGTGGCCGACTTCGACCGGATCGAGCAGGACACCACGTCGCGGCAGACCGCGACCTTCCACGGGACGGAGTTCGACCGCCTCAACAGCGTGGGCCAGGGCACCAGCACCATCCAGACCGCTGCGACCGCCAACACCATCGTGCTGTCGACCGACCCGGAGAGGTCGCCCGGCAACACCTATCTCGGCCGGTCGGAGCAGATCGTGTCGGGGCACGGCCAGACGGCGACGACCTATCTCGACGTCAAGCTCCCGAACGCCGAGCCGACCCGCGGCAACCTCGAGGTCGGGACGTCGGCGTCGGGCAACGTCCTGTCGATGACGGGCAACAAGGTCTACGGGTTCAAGGACCTGAACCAGACCGCCTATGCGGGCCAGATCGCCAAACTGGAGGTCTACAACGCCCACGGCACGAAGAACGCCGTCTTCGACACCCGGGCCACCGGCAACCAGATGTCGTTCTCGGCCAACAGCATGGTCTCCATCGGCGGGCTGAACCAGGCCGTCACCGCCCCGCAGAATGCGACCTCGATGGTGAACTGGTCGTCGTTCGGCGGGAACCTCACCGTCCAGACGATCGGCACGGGCAACTCGATTCGGGTCAACGGCCTGACACCCTGAGCGGCGGGGACCGGGACACGATGGGGGCGTCGCCATGCGGCGCCCCCTTTTCCTTGCCCGGGCGCCGCGAAGCGCCATGATGCGCCCATGGAAGACACCGAATACGACCTGATGGCGCGGGTCGAGGACCGGCTCTGGTGGTACCGCGCGCTCCACACGAACGTGGCCCGTGCGCTCGCCCGCCACGCACCGGCCGACGGGCGCCCCGTGCTCGACGCCGGCTGCGGCACCGGCGGGACCGTCATCCGCGTGGCCCCGGCGCTGCTGGGCGGGCGGACCTTCGTCGGCCTCGACTACCACCCGCTCGCCTGCGCCCACACCCGGGCCCGCACCGGCATCGGGGTCGTCAGCGGCACGGTCAACGCCCTGCCCTTCGCCGACGCCAGTTTCGCCGCGATCCTGTCGAATGACGTGCTGTGCCACCGCAGCGTGGACGACCGGGCCGCGGCGGCGGAGGCGTTCCGCTGCCTGGCGCCGCGCGGCGTGCTGGTGATCAACCTGCCCGCCTACGGGTGGATGATGTCCACCCACGACCGCCAGGTCCACACGGCCCGCCGCTACACCCGCGCCGGCCTGCGGGCGCTGCTGGAAGGGGCCGGGTTCGCGGTGGCGGAGTGCGGCTACTGGAATACCGCCCTCTTCCCGCTGATGGCGCTCCGCCGCAAGGTCTTCACGCCGACGGGCGAGAGCGACGTGAAGGACATGCCGGGGCCGGTGAACGGCCTTTTCGCCGCGGTCGCGGGGGTGGAGCAACGGGCGATCGGGCTTTTCGGCCCAATGCCTTTCGGCGGCTCGGTCTTCGCGGTGGCGCGGCGGCCCGGCTGAGCGTCAGCCCACCACGCGCCGGCACGCGAACAGGTGGTTGGCGTTGATCCGGTGCCGGCGACGCCGGTGGCCGGAGAGGACGCGGCGGCTGTCGACCAGCGTCGGCTCCAGCCCCGCCGCACGCATCCGGTCGACCACGTCGGTGCCGTAGATCCTGAGGTGCCAGGGGTGGCCGTAGGCGGCCATGCGGGCGGCGGGCGTGTCGATCGCCGGATCCTCCCGCGTCGGCCGGCGCGGATCGTAGGGGAACATCAGCAGCGCCGTGCCGCCCGGCCGCAGCACGCGCGCCATCTCCGCCATCGCGCCGCGGTCGTCGGCCACGTGCTCCAGCGTGTGGGAGGAAATGACGAGGTCGAACCGCCCGTCCGGCAGCGGAAGGGCGGCGAGGTCGGCGCGCAGGTCGGCGGCGGGATCGAAGCGGTCGACGGTCACGTAGCGCCGTCCGTGCAGCGGCCTCAGCCGCGCGGCGAGGCAGGGCTCAGGCGCCGTGTGCAGGATCGAAAGGCGCCCGGACAGCGCCCGCGTGTTCCGCGCGAGCCAGAGCCACAGGAAGCGGTGCCGCTCGACCGAACCGCAGCCCGGACACCGGGCGTTCGGCCGCCCGAACAGCCCGAACGGCAGGAAGCGCGCGGCGGACGTGCCGCAGATCGGGCAGAGCTGCGCGCCGGGGCGGCGGCGGCGCGCGTCGGCCCGTTCGCCCGCCCGCTCGCGCCGGTAGACCGCGGCCTCGTCGAGCGCGCCCGCCTCGATCGTCGGCAACAGGCGCGCCAGATCCTCGAGCATCCCGCCTCCTCGGCCGGTCGGACCCCGGTCCCGCGAGGCCCTACGCCACCGCCTGCGGCATCGGGCATGTCACGCCGGTCCCCGCCAGCCCGCAATAGCCGTTCGGCACCTTGTGCAGATACTGCTGGTGATAGGCCTCCGCGTACCAGAACGTCGTCAGTTCGTGGATCTCGGTCGTGACGGCGCCCTTGCCGGCCTTCGCGAGCGCGGCGGCGTAGGCGTCGCGGGACGCGAGCGCGACCGCGAGGTCGGCGGCGTCGGCCGCATAGATGGCCGAGCGGTACTGTGTGCCGTGGTCGTTGCCCTGGCGCATGCCCTGGGTCGGGTCGTGCGCCTCCCAGAAGACCTTGAGGAGGGCTTCGAGGCTCGTCTGCGCCGGGTCCCACGCGACGAGCACCGCCTCGGTGTGGGCGGTCCGGCCGGAACACACCTCCTCGTAGGTCGGGTTCGGCGTGTGGCCGCCCGCATAGCCGACCGCCGTGGTGTGAACGCCGGGCAGCCGCCAGAACAGCCGCTCCGCCCCCCAGAAGCAGCCGAGGCCGAGGAGGACAGTCCGCACGCCCGCCGGAAACGGCGGCACCATCGGCGTCCCCAGCACCTCGTGCCGCGCCGGCACGGGCATCGCCTCGGCACGGCCGGGAAGCGCCTGTTCCGCGGTCGGAAGAACGGTCGACTTGCGCTGGAGGAAGAACATCTCAAATCTCCCATTGCGTCGGCGTGTGCCGCGAACACCTATGTGGCGAAGGCGCGAGGGACGGACAACGTCCCGGCACCATCGCGGGTCGCGATCACGGGGCTTTGAACGGACGTGGAGAGCAGGGCGTGAGCAAGGTCGCGCGGGAAGCGAAATTCGGGATCGGGGACGTGGTCCGCCACCGCATGTTCCCCTTCCGGGGCGTGATCTACGACGTCGATCCGGTGTTCGCGAACACCGAGGAGTGGTGGCGTTCGATCCCCGAGGCGGTGCGTCCGCGGAAGGACCAGCCGTTCTACCACCTGCTCGCGGTCGGCGAGCAGGGGCCCTACGCGGCCTACGTCTCCGAACAGAACCTGCTGCCGGACGGCGACTCGGGGCCGGTGGACCATCCGGAGATCCCGCGCCTGTTCGGCGCGCTGGCCGAAGGGCGGTACGAACCCCGGGCCGCGCGCGCCGCGCTGAACTGAGCGGGACGGCGGCTCCGCGCTGCCGCCGGTGCGTCGACGCGAAGCCGGTGGACGGCGATCGCCCGCCGGCCCGCTGGCGGGAGCGGACGCGATCGGCTATCTAGCGGCGTCGTTTTCCGAGGTGACCCGGCGGTCCGCGTCCATGGCGATCATCGTGACCGGCGCGGCCGGCTTCATCGGTTCCCACGTCTCCCACGCGCTGCTCGACCGCGGGGCGGCGGTCGTCGGCATCGACGACGTGAACGCCTATTACGCGACGTCGCTGAAGGAGGCCCGCCTCGCGCGCCTCGCCGCGCGGCCGGGGTTCCGCCTCGTGCGGGCCGACGTGTCGGACCGCGAGGCGATCGAGGCGGCCTTCGCCGATGCGGCACCGATCGAGGGCGTCGTCCATCTGGCCGCACAGGCGGGCGTGCGCCATTCCCTCGTCGATCCCTATTCCTACGTCCGCTCGAACCTGATGGGCCAGGTCGTGATGCTGGAGGCGATGCGCCGGCACGCGGTCGGGCGGCATTTCGTCTACGCCAGCTCGTCGTCCGTCTACGGCGCCAACGAGCGCCTGCCCTTCTCGGTCGAGGATCCGGTCGAACGGCCGATCTCGCTCTATGCGGCGACCAAGCGGTCGGACGAGCTGATCACCTACAGCTATGCGCACACGCTGGGCGTCGTCGCCACGGGCCTGCGCTTCTTCACGGTCTACGGGCCCTGGGGCCGGCCGGACATGGCCGCCTATCTGTTCGCCGACGCCATCCTCGCCGGCCGGCCGATCACCGTGTTCAACGGCGGCGAGATGTGGCGGGACTTCACCTACGTCGACGACATCGTGGCGGGCGTGCTCGCGGCGTTCGACCGCCCGCCCTCGCCCAACGAGCACGACGTCCGGCACCGGATCTACAACCTCGGCAACAACCGGTCGGAGAAGCTGACCGACTTCATCGCCCTGATCGAGCGGGAGCTGGGGCGCACCGCCCGGATCGCGCACGCGCCGCTGCAGCCGGGCGACGTCCAGCGCACCTTCGCCGACATCGACGCGAGCCGCCGGGACCTCGGCTTCGACCCCGTCACCCCGCTGTCGGAAGGCATTCCGCGCTTCATCGCCTGGTACAAGGCGTACCATGGCGTCAACTGACACGGCCCCGCCGACGGCTCCACGCCGGCCTCAGCTCCGGTCGCGCCAGCGGTTGGTGATCGGATAGCGCCGGTCGCGGCCGAAGTTCCGGCGCGAGATCTTGACCCCCGGCGGCGCCTGCCGACGCTTGTACTCGGCCAGATGGAGGAGATGCTCGACCCGCTTCACCGTCGCGGGGTCGAAGCCGTCGCCCGCGATCTCCTCCACCGACCGCTCCTCCTCGACGAGGCCCGTCAGGATCGCGTCCAGCACGTCGTAGGGCGGCAGGCTGTCCTGGTCGGTCTGGTTTTCGCGGAGTTCCGCCGTCGGCGCCTTGGTCAGGATCCGTTCGGGGATCACGACGCCGCCCGGTCCCCGGCCGCCGGTCGGGACGGTGCGGTTGCGCCAGTCGCAGAGCGCGTAGACCACGCCCTTGTAGACGTCCTTGATGACCGAATAGCCGCCGCACATGTCGCCGTAGAGCGTGGCGTAGCCGACCGACATCTCCGACTTGTTGCCGGTGGTCAGCACCATCGGCCCGAACTTGTTCGAGATCGCCATCAGCAGCACGCCGCGGATGCGCGACTGCAGGTTCTCCTCGGTGATGTCGGGCGCCTTGCCCGCGAAGAGGGGTCCGAGGACGCCCGAGAAGGCGTCGACGATCGGGCCGATCGCCAGCGTGTCGAGCCGTGCGCCCAGCCGCTCCGCACAGCCGGCCGCGTCGTCGAGACTGTCCCGCGAGGTGAAGCGCGACGGCATCATCACGCAGCGCACCCGTTCCGGCCCCAGCGCGTCCACCGCGATCGCCGCCGAGAGCGCGCTGTCCACGCCGCCCGACATGCCCAGCACGATGCCCGGGAACCGGTTCTTGTCCACGTAGTCGCGCAGGCCCGTCATCATGGCGAGATAGACGCCCTCGAGGTCCGCGGGCGGCGGCGCCGGCGCCGCGGCCTCGCCGCGCCAGCCCGTCGGGCCACGGGTCCACGCGACCGTGCCGAGTGCTTCGGCGAAGGCCGGCAGGCGGGCGACGAGCGCGCCGTCGGCCCCGAGCGCGAAGCTCGCGCCGTCGAACACCAGTTCGTCCTGCCCGCCCACCTGGTTGACGTAGACGAGCGGCAGCCCCGTCTCCGCCACCCGGGCGCGGGCGAGGTCGACCCGCACGCCGTCCTTGCGGCGCTCGAAGGGGGAGCCGTTCGGGACCAGCAGCATCTCCGCGCCCGCGCGGGCCAGATGGCCCGCCACGGTCGGGAACCACATGTCCTCGCAGATCATGACGCCCAGCCGGACGCCGCGGAACGTCATGACGTCGGGCGGCGGACCGGGGAGGAAGACCCGCTTCTCGTCGAATACGCCGTAGTTGGGCAGCTCGTGCTTCACCCGCACCGCGCGGACCGCGCCGCCGTCGAGCAGCGCCACGGCGTTGCGCAGCGCGCCGTCGACGACGAGGGGGGCGGTGGCGAGGATCGCCGGCCCGCCGTCCGCCGTCTCCCGCGCGAGCGTTTCGACCGCCGCCGCCGCCGCGCGCTGGAGGCTCGGCTTGAGGACGAGGTCCTCGGGCGGATAGCCGACGACCGCGAGTTCCGGCGGCAGGACGAGGTCGGCGCCCGCGGCCCGGGCCTGGGCGCGGGCCGCGCGCAGCTTCGCGAGGTTGCCCGCGACGTCGCCGACCACGGCGTTGATCTGTGCGAGCGCGACGGTCAGGCGGTCGGTCATGGCAGGACGGGCCTCGCATGGGTCGACCCGTGAGGTAGACCCTCGGGCGCCGGTGGGCAAGGCGGATCGGGCGACGGTCGTCCTTGCGGCGCCCCCGGTCGGCGCGCTACCACCGCACGTCGTCCATCGGAGGTCGCGGGAACATGTGCGGCATCGCAGGCATCTGGGACCCCACGGCCGGCGCCGACGACCTCGCGCGGCGGACGCTGGCCGCGACGACCGCCCTCGCCCACCGCGGCCCCGACGGCGACGGGGTCTGGACCGATCCCGCGGCCGGCGTCGGCCTCGGCCACCGCCGCCTCGCCATCATCGACCTCTCGCCCGGCGGGCACCAGCCGAAGGCGTCGGCCGACGGGCGACTGATCGTCACCTACAACGGCGAGATCTACAACTTCCTCGACCTGAAGGCCGAACTGGAGGCCGACGGCGTCCGCTTCGCCACCCGGTCGGACACCGAGGTGCTGGTCGAGGCCTGCGTGCGCTGGGGCGTGCCGGAGGCGGCGCGGCGCATGAACGGCATCTTCGCCTTCGCCGCCTGGGAACCGGCCGACCGGCGCCTCTGGCTGGTCCGCGACCACATGGGCGTGAAGCCCCTCTATCTCTCCCGCCAGCGGGGCGTGGTGCGCTTCGCGTCCGAGCCGCGGTCGATCGTCGGCGACCCCGGGTTCGCCGCCGAGCCCGATCCCGCCGCCGCCGCCGCCCTGCTGCGCTTCGGCTACGTGCCGGCGCCGCTGTCGATCTGGCGGGACATGGTGAAGGTGGAGCCCGGGACGGCGGTGCGGATCGACGCCGACGGCGGCGTGCGCGTCCACCGCTACTGGGACGTGGCCGCGGTTGCCGCGGCGGGGATCGCCGATCCGCTCGACCTCGACGACGAGGCCGCGACCACGGCGCTCCACGACCTCCTCGCCCGCGCCGTCGGGCGGCAGATGCTGGCCGACGTGCCGCTCGGCGCCTTCCTGTCGGGCGGGATCGACAGTTCGACCGTCGTCGCCCTGATGCAGGCGCAGAGCGACCGGCCCGTGCGCACCTTCACCATCGGCTTCCGGGCCGCGGGCTACGACGAGGCACCGGCCGCGCGGGCGGTGGCGGCGCACCTCGGCACCGACCATACCGAACTCTACCTCGACGAGGCCGACGCGCTCGCGCTCGTCCCGCGGATGCCGGACATCTGGGACGAGCCCTTCGCGGACAGTTCGCAGCTCCCCACCCACCTCGTCTCGGCGCTGGCCCGCCGCCACGTGACCGTCTCGCTCTCCGGCGACGGGGGCGACGAGCTGTTCGCCGGCTACAACCGCTATATCTGGGCCGAGCGGGTGCGGTCCTTCGGCCGCTGGCTGCCGCCCGGCGTACGCGCGGCGGCCGGCGGGGCCGTGCGCGCCATCCCGCCGGGCGCC